>DKMK01000022.1:18952-36714 GCA_002469545.1 Rhodobacterales bacterium UBA7416
CATTCCTTGGTGTGGGCTTTTTCATTGGCTATTCGAAATTGATACTGACCGATCCAAAATCGCCAAAATCGCTGTGAATTTTTGCACCAGTTGGGCATTCAACGGGACGAATAAAGCTGCCTGACAGGATGATTTGACCAGGTTCAATTGATTGACCGTATTGCGCCATGCGGCGTGCCAGCCAAACAACACTTTCGACTGGATCATTTAACACGCCAGCGCCAAGTCCGGTTTCCTCGACCTCGTTGTTGCGGCTGGTTATTGCGCCGACCCAACGCAAATCATATGCATCGAAGTTGTGGCGTGCGTCGCCCAGAACAATTCCCGCATTTGCCGCGTTGTCGCTGATCGTATCGAGAACTGTGCGAGCGCGTCCCGTTTCCGGATCAATGCGTTGAATGCGCGTGTCGAGTATTTCAATGGAAGGTGCTACATAATCTGTCGCTGCTATAATGTCATCGCGTGTGACGCCTGCGCCGCCAACTGCGGAACTCATGACAAAGGCAATCTCTGCCTCTATGCGGGGCTGTATAAAACGACCTGCTGGTACTGTCGCGCCGTTTTCAAACAACATATCATCGAACAAAATCCCGCTGTCAGGAATATCGATGTTCAATGCGTATTGCATTGCTTTGGACGTTAATCCGATTTTCCAACCGATAACACGGCGACCAGCGGCCAGTTTCGCTTGTAGAATTGCGCTTTGGACTGCGTAGGCATCATCCATAATCATTTCAGGATGACGCTGGGTTAGCAGGCCAATTTGTTGGCCCGTTTTTTCCGCCTGTAAAAGATCTGCGGCAACCTTAGTATGATCGACGGGCGTCATCATAATACTTCGTCGGCGACGGTGTTACGAAGTAGGCCAATGCCTTCGACTTCGATTTCGACGACGTCACCTGGCTTTAAGTAACGCGGTGGATCAAAACGTGCGCCAGCGCCCGTTGGCGTGCCTGTGACGATGATGTCACCTGGCAGCAAGGTCATGAAAGTAGAGATGTATTCAATTTCACGCCGTATCGGGAACATCATGCGTGACAGTGTGTCGTCTTGGCGAACTTCACCATTTACACGTGTCTCGATGCGAGCATCGTCCAGTTGGCGAGCATCCGTAAATGGAACCAACCACGGGCCGATTGCCCCCGAACAATCCCAATTTTTACCTTGGGTCACGTTGAATTTCGCATGGCGGACCCAATCACGGATCGTGCCTTCGTTGCACAAGGTGATGGCGGCGATATGATCATACGCATTTTCTTGGCTGATGCGACGACCCTCTTTGCCGATGACAATGGCAACTTCGCCTTCGTAATCTAAGGTTTCGTTTTCTGGCGGGCGGATCAGTGGGCGATTGTGTCCTGTGAAGCCACTGGCGAAACGTGGGAACAAAGACATGAATTTAGGCAGTTCGCTGCCATCTTTGTATTCGGCATTGCGATCAGGAAAGTTCACGCCGACGCACAAAATGCGGCGTGCGTTTGGCATAACCATTTCATATTCAAAATCTGTGTGTGTAACCGATCCGCCTTTGGCCGCGTCCACCAATTCCGTTATCCCACCGTCTGCGATTGCATCATACAATGTTGGCCATTTCGCAAAGTCAGGTGACAAGGCAATCATGCCTGTGTCGGTAACGCCACCGTAAAAAGTTTCGCCATTGGCGGTATATGTAGCTAGTCGCATGAGTAGTTCCTTATGTATGGCAGGTTTTATGGTGCAATGATTGGGCTGGCGTCCAGCTCTGATTCAACTGGTTCCGTACCTACGAATTTTGTTCCGTGTTCAAACCAGCTGCGCGGTGCGGCAGCGCCCCACAAAGTTTGACGTTGTGGATCTTTGAGATCCCATTTGATTGGTTCCAAATCTGGATCGACAGTTTGATAATCTGAACAATAGATTTCAATGCGGTGCCCATCTGGATCCAACACATAAAGGAAGAATGCATTTGAAATGCCATGGCGGCCTGGACCGCGTTCGATGTTATCGACATAGCCTGTGGTGGACATCAAATCCAGCAGATCGATAATGTTCAGTGGTGTTGGAACCCAAAATGCAACGTGGTGCATGCGCGGGCCGGTTCCGTTTGTAAACGCCATATCATGCACGCCACCTTTGCGGTGCATCCAAGCGGCCCACAATTTTTTGCTGACTTCATCTTCTGTGTATTCAGTCACGCGGAAACCGAAGTCACTGTAGAATTCAACGGACGCATCAACGTCCGGCGAAAAGCAGTTGAAATGGTCGATCCGTAATGGTTTGACGCCGCGATATAGCTCGTATTTTTGGTGGATGGGTTCTAGGCGGTCCATTTTGTGGTAAAATTCCAATGGAATACCAATGTTGTCCCATGTCAGTAATGTGCGACCTTGGTAAGGGCGTTCGACCCATTGTGTTGGGCGGCCTTTGGATTTGAACCACGCTTCCGCGCGATCAAGATCGGCTTCGTCAAAAGTTTTGAAACCCATGACTTCGACGGTGCCTGGTTGGTCTGATTTTTGCAAAATTACACAGTGGTGGCCGCGCTCTTCCATTGCACGTAGATAGACATGTGTGTCCGTTTCGTCGGTGACTTGGAGCCCAAGGATTTTGGTGTAAAACTTTCGCGACGCGGCCAAATCAGATACGTTCAGACATGTGTGGCTTAGACGGATTGTGTTGAAGTCGGGGTATAAATTCGGTGCAGGTACTGGCATGTTTGCCTCCTAGATGTCAGATTGTTTCGATTTACTGTGCGCCAAGACGCATGATTTTATGTTGTCCGCGCGCAAAGCCGATGTGCTTTTGTTCCATATAGAAATCAAAGCTCCAGTCGCCACCGTCGCGGCCAATGCCCGAAGATTTTACGCCGCCAAACGGTGTTGGTAAGTGACGTACGTTTTCAGAGTTCACCCAGATCATTCCGGCCTCTAGCTTATCAGTGAAACGTAAGGCGCGGGTTAGATCATTCGTCCAAACGTAGCCCGTCAGGCCATATTGCGTATCGTTCGCCATTTCCAATGCCTCTTCTTCGGTTGTGAAGGGGATTGAAGTCAGCACTGGGCCAAAAATTTCCTCTTGGGCGATGCGCATTTTGTTGGATGCGTTGGTAAACAAAGTTGGGCGAACAAAATAACCTTCTTCGCCAACCACTTCCCCACCGGCTGCAACTGTTGCGCCATCTTGTTTGGCGATATCAAAGTAAGATACAACCTTATCGAAATGCGTTTTCGTAACCAACGGGCCGATTTCGGTTGCAGGATCCAGTGGATGACCCACTTTGATATTATTCACCCGTTCGATTAGCATTGCTTCGAATTTTTCACGTACTGTATCTTGGATAAGTAAGCGACTGGATGATGTGCAGCGTTCGCCGTTGATCGAATAGATCATGAAAATCACAGCGTCCAATGCGCGATCCAGGTCAGCGTCGTCAAATACGATCACTGGGTTTTTACCACCCAATTCTAAATGCATCCGTTTTAATGTATCCGCGCCTTGCTTGGTTATCATTGAACCTGTTGCGCTTTCACCCACAAAGGCAATTGCTTTGATCGCGGGGTGTTCGGTCAATCGTTTACCAGCATCATGGCCATAACCATTTACGGTATTCAAAACACCAGGTGGCAGCCCCGCCTCTTCGGCGATTTCAACAAGTAGGCGCGCGGTCAGCGGAGAATCCTCGGCGGGCTTGTGAACCACAGTACAGCCGGACGCCAATGCAGGCGCGATTTTCCATGTAGAAAGCATGAACGGTGTGTTCCACGGTGTAATGACGCCAACAGGGCCAATAGGAACGCGTGCTGTGATGTTCATTAAAGTTGGAGATTGTAGATGTTGGCCATCACGGGCCTGAACGATTTGATCTGCGAAATATCGAAAGTTTTCGGCGCCACGCAATGCGGCCTTGGACATAAAACGGATGGTTTGACCGGTATCCCAGCATTCGCACAATGCAATTTCTTCGGCCCGAGCCTCGATTCCATCCGCCACACGCAACAAGATTTTACGGCGTTCCAATGCTGGCATATCACGCCAGATAGGGAATGCGTCTGCAGCAGCTTTTGCGGCCACGTCTATGTCGCTGGCATCGCCACGTGCGACGTCGCAAATTATTGATTTATCAACAGGAGAAGAGGTTTGAAATACACCTCCCGCGCCCGTACAATCAACACCGGCAATACGGTTTTGAATTCCAGTTTCTTTGAAACGTCTCAGATAGCCGTTTAGTTTTTCGATATTTTGGTCAAGGACACTCATTTCGTTATCTCCAGATGGTCACGGATTGTGCCCGTTTTGGGCGAAAGTTCGGGGTCGATGTCGCGCATTTCAAGCGAAAGTGCGAGAGGATGTTGGGACATATAGTCCGCTAAAAAATCATGCGCACATTCAAAAATCTGCTGACTTGCGTCTGCTTTGACATCCGGTGCGCGACCTGCGCGTAAGCGAATTGAAATATCGACAAAAGCGTGTTTTGGATTTCCGTCTGCAATTGCATAGTGGTCGACGCGCGTTGCACGTACCCTCACACCTGCCGCCGGAAAGGTATCAATCGTAACAGCCTTGGCACGGATTTGTTCGCAAAACCCGCCGATATCGACGGCCTCTTCTAGGTTGCCAGAGTATTCTATTTGAAAATGCGGCATTCGAATTCCTACACATGTTAACTAAATTCATACTAGCCAAAGAAATCTTGCACTGTCAATTACTTTCCTTACCATGCTAAGCAGTCCACAATTCAGACAGGCCGCGAAAATGAAAAAAACGCTACCAACGACAACACGCTCTTTGCCGATTGCGCTTATCCGCGCCCGCGAAAGCATTATGCCGCCCATTCGCGCAATGTTGGCCAATTCAAACTTGACGGAACAACAATGGCGCGTGCTGCGCGTTTTGTCGGAAAATGGGACACAGGACGCAACAGAGGTTTCTGAACGCGCTTGTTTACTGATGCCTAGCTTAACGCGTATTTTGCGTACCCTTGTCGAAAAGAAACTGATCACCCGAAGCCAAGACGCAACAGATCGTCGGCGCCAAATGTTGGAAATCACCAATCTGGGGGAAAAAATCATCTCCGCAAACAATCAAGAGGCTGCCGATATCGTTACTAACTTACAAAGCCGCTTTGGTTCGGAGAATTATGAACAATTGTTGGATTTGTTGGCGACGTTGTCGCAGTCCACAACAGAAAGCAGCGACGCCGATAAAGTTGCTTAAGCGCTTCTGTCGGGTTAGATCATGGGATCATGATTAAAATTACCGAACATATTCACATAGAAGACTGGGAAATCACAGAGAGCTTCATGCGATCATCTGGCCCGGGCGGGCAGCATGTGAACAAAGTTTCCACTGCTGTTGAGTTACGGTTCGAAGCAGAGAGATCGCCAAACCTTACGCCTTATGTGAAAGCACGATTGCGCACGCTCGCTGGACGAAAGTGGACCAAAGATGGCGCCATCATTATCACCGCGGAAAAACATCGATCACAGCCGATGAACCGCGCATTGGCACAAGAGAAATTGGTTGAACTGATCATCGAAGCAACGAAGCGCCCGAAGTATCGTGTAAAGACGAAGCCGACCAAAGCATCACAAAGACGGCGCATGGATAGCAAGACAAAACGCGGGCAAGTTAAGGCCCTGCGCGGACGTATCGGCGACGAATAGCTTTGGCGCTTACTGAACGTGTTATCTGGGCCGCATAGCTCATGGGAGATTGGTCTTTAATTCCGAGATGAAAGAGCCTAGAAGGCGCGAAACCCTTGCAAGGAATGACCCATGGCCAAGTTTACAACTATCGCAGACTTTACACGCCGTTTGCGCGCGTCTGATCGCAGTCCTGATTACACTCCGATCACACCGATGCAGGCAAAGACTGATGTTTTGTCTGGCCTTACGGTTGCATTGGCCTTGGTGCCCGAAGCAGTTGCGTTTGCATTTGTAGCAGGCGTTGACCCCTTGGTTGGTTTGTACGCAGCGTTCATCGTGGGCCTTATTACATCTGTGTTCGGCGGTCGCCCTGGCATGATTTCAGGTGCAACTGGTGCATTAGCTGTTGTTATGGTTGCCTTGGTTGCTGACCACGGCGTTCAATATTTGTTTGCAACCGTTGTGTTGATGGGGATTTTACAAGTTCTGGCAGGCGTGTTTCGCCTGGGTAAATTTATGCGCCTCGTGCCACATCCCGTTATGTTAGGTTTTGTGAATGGCTTGGCGATTGTAATTTTTCTGGCGCAGATGGAGCATTTCAAAACCGTTGATGCCAGCGGGCATCATGTTTGGATGTCTGGTATGACTTTGGCCATTACATTTGGCTTGGTCTTTTTGACCATGTTTTTAATTTGGGCAACGCCGAAAATCACCCGTTCCATTCCCGCACCTTTGGTTGCTATCGGGTTGGTCGCTGGTTTGGTTATCGCGTTTGATATTCCAGTACCGCGCGTCAGTGATTTGGCATCCGTAAAAGGTGGCTTGCCGTCATTTGCAATACCAAGTGTTCCGTTCAATTTGGAAACATTATTTATCATCTTCCCATATGCAGTCATCTTGGCAGCGATTGGATTGATCGAAAGTCTGCTGACCCTGAATTTAGTTGGTGACATTACTGGCAAAAAAGGTGGCGCAAGTCAGGAATGTTTGGCCCAAGGTGGCGCAAACATTGTGACTGGTTTCTTTGGCGGCATGGGTGGTTGTGCTATGATTGGTCAATCAATGATTAATGTGAATTCAGGTGGGCGGACGCGCTTGGCCGGCATTTCCGCGGCTTTATTTTTGTTGGTCTTCATATTGTTCGCTAGCGGGATCATTGATTTGATTCCTTTGGCCGCATTAGTTGGTGTTATGTTTATGGTCGTCATCGGCACGTTCGCTTGGCAATCCATTCGACTAATGAAACGCATTCCGTTTTCCGACGGTTTAGTTATCATCGTCGTTACCGCAGTGACTGTATATTCTGATTTGGCCACAGCGGTTGTTGTGGGTGTTATCATTTCGGCGCTTGTTTATGCTTGGAATGCTGCGGCGCAAATTCAAGCGACAGTGCGCCCATCTGAATCTGAAGAAGGTGGTCGCGTTTATGAATTATCCGGCCCATTGTTTTTTGGCTCAACGACACGGTTCATTGAAATGTTCCATCCTGAAGACGATCCAGAAACTGTTATTTTAGATTTCAACGGATCGCGTGTTGTTGACCACAGCGCATTGCAGGCCATTGATGCCGTTGCCGCGAAATACGAAGCAGCGGGCAAACGATTGCTGTTGCGCCATCTATCACGTGATTGCCATGCCTTGCTGTCAAAAGCTGGGCAATTAATTGTCGATGCGGACGATGATCCAAGCTATTTGATCGCGACGGATTACGATATTTTGTCCGGCAAAATCAGCGGGCACTAGGAGCGAGTTTCATGTCTCAAGTTGTTGTTGCAGCACTGTACCATTTTACAAAGTTTGCGGATCATATTGCGCTGCAAGAACCACTGTTGAAATTGTGCCGCGCACAAGGGATCAAAGGCTCGCTTTTGTTGGCGTTCGAGGGCATCAACGGAACAATTGCCGGACCACGCGGTGGCATCGATGCTGTACTTGCGCATTTACGCGCCTTACCTGGTTGTATTGATCTGGAGCACAAAGAGAGCATTGCGTCGGAAATGCCGTTCAACCGCATGAAAGTGAAGTTGAAGAAGGAAATCGTCACAATGGGACAGCCCGATGTAGATCCAACTTTGAATGTTGGGAACTATGTTGAAGCTCAGGATTGGAATGATCTGATCGCCCAAGAAGATGTTGTCGTGATCGACACGCGTAACGATTACGAGGTTGCGATTGGTACATTTGATGGCGCGATTGACCCCGAAACAAAAAGCTTCGGTGAATTCCCTGCATGGTGGGAAGAGAACAAAGGACGCTTTCATAACAAACGGGTCGCGATGTTTTGCACTGGTGGTATCCGTTGTGAAAAATCGACGAACTATTTGCTGAACGAAGGTGTTGATGATGTGTATCACTTGAAAGGTGGCATTCTTAAATATCTTGAAGAAGTTCCGCAAACCGATAGCAGCTGGAACGGTGAATGCTTTGTTTTTGATGCACGGGTTTCGGTGAAACATGGTTTGGAAGAGGGTAAGTACGATTTATGTTACGCTTGCCGTATGCCTTTGGCTCCTGAAGATTTCAAACGTCCTGAGTTCGAAAAAGGTGTGTCCTGCCATTTGTGTATCGACACCACCGATGACGAACGCAAAGAGCGTTTTCGTGAACGTCAGCGTCAAGTTGAGCTAGCGGATAAACGTGGGAAACATCACATCGGATAGCGCCACTGTGCTTGTTTTGAAATTTAGAGTGCTTGTTTTCGCTTTTCTATTTGGCCTAGCTCAAAAGATTTTTTACGCGTTGCCATAAGCATTGCCATTTCTTCAATTTTTGCAATTACAACATCCTTTTTCAGAGGTTTGGTCAGATAGTCATCCATCCCTGCACGGATGAATTTTTCACGATCGCCATGCATGGCATGTGCAGTTAATGCAAGGATTGGAATTTGCGGAGCCATATTCAAATTTTCTGCTGCGCGGATAATTTTTGTGGCTTCGATACCGTCCATTATCGGCATCGATATATCTGTTACAATAATATCCGGGGGTTGAACCGACACCATTTCAACAAGGTCTGCACCGTTGGTCACAATTCGTAGGGCAATATCTGAAGATTTCATCATTTTGGAAAACACCAATTGATTGGTTTTATTATCTTCTGCCAACAATACGTTCAATGTACCTCGACTAAATGCAGGCGGCGCAATATCGATCTCTTTAAAAAATGGGGAGTTATCTGCAGTGTCATAGTACACGTTCAATGATTTATAGAGTTCGCTTCGGAGAGCCGGTTTTTGAAAACTGGCATTAAATAGTGCCTTGTTTTGTTTAAATGTGCCTTGGGATTTTCGCGAGCACATTGCGATCATCGGGCCTGAATAATTCAGGTCACGCAATTGTTGAGCTAAGTCGATACCCTGCATGTCTGAAAGTGCGACCTCGATAAGAACAAGGTCGTAATTTGGATCATGTTTAAACTGCTCAAGTGCGTCCGAACTATTGGAGAAACAATCAACCTTAAGGCCCAAATGTCCCAATTGTTTCTGAAGGATGTTTTGTTGTTCACCAAAGCCATCTATGACCAGCGCACGTGAAACCCCGTCCATCAACATCGGCAATTTTGTATCATGTATTTTCTTTACTGGTAGTTTGACTTTAAACCCAAAAATGCTGCCCTCGCCGTACACGGAATCTAACCACATTTCACCGTTCATAAGTTCGATCAAACGTTTCGATATAGCTAGTCCTAATCCAGTGCCTTGGTATTTACGGTTTTCGGCTTCGTCGACTTGTTTGAATTCACCAAAGACATGGCCGATTTTGTCTTTTGGAATTCCAATTCCTGTGTCTTCGATTGCGACATGGATGTGATTTTCATCGCCTTCATCAATGCCAATAACACGGACTAATACATGCCCCGCCTCCGTAAACTTGATCGCATTTCCAATAAGGTTCAACATCACCTGGCGGATGCGCCCCGCGTCACCTACAAAAGTGCTTGGGGTGAACAAGTCATAATCCACAAGCAGATCAAGATCCTTTTCTGCCGCCTTGTTTTCCAGCAGCAATGTCACCTCATGAATGCATTCTTCAAGATTGAAGGGCTCAGGAAACAGCTCCATTTGATCGGCTTCAATTTTCGAATAATCCAAAATGTCATTGATGATGACCAACAATGCTTCGCCGGAGTTTTTGATCGTACGCATAAAAACACGTTGTTCTTTGTCCAAGTCAGTTTCAGACAACAGATCTGCCATGCCAATGACACCGTTCATTGGTGTTCTTATTTCATGGCTCATGTTTGCTAGAAATGCCGACTTTGCGTGATTCGCAGCGTCTGCTTCGGCTTGTGCAGTGCGAAGTTCATCTTCGCGTGTTTTTTCTGCTGTGATGTTTACGCGGTAGGACACCACATCGCCAGATGCCGTGCGTCGCTCGATCAGACGCAGCCACCCCCCATCAGCAGTACGGATAAGAGGTTCTGGAAATTCGTTGTCACGCCATGCTTTTTCGCGCTGCGCAATCCATTCATTTGCCGCGATTCCGTCCGTATCAATTAGGTCATTTTCAATGCCCGCCTGAAATATCTGGGAACGCTCAACACCTTCAACCAGGAGAGGTCTAATTTTTGCGAAGTTTTCAGAGTATGCCTGATTTGCCGATACCAATCGGTGATCACTGTCAAATACGGCAAACCCATCTGGCATGACAGCAACTGCATCGTTCCAACGTGTGATTGTCATTTCCAGGTTTCGGGTAACCTTTGTTATCTGCCTGTTTTGCTCTGTTAATTTATTTTCCAGCGCGGCGACTTGATCCAAGAGTTGCGCATTTTGCGCCTCTAATGCCATTACTTTTGATTCTGTTCCTTCAGAATATGCCAAATCCATCCCCTACGCATTTACAGTGCGTTTGTGGCATAGGGGAGTTTAGCGCCGGGTTAATTCAACATGTCATAAATAACAAAAACGCATAAAGTTGAAACTATACTGGTTGCCGACTGCCGATCGGCAACTCTTTGATTGGCATGTGTACGATTGCGCTGAAAGCGCCGACACCAATTCCAACCCACCAAACAATCGTGTAACTGCCGTAAATATCATACAGTGCACCACCCAGCCATACACCCAAAAATGATCCTAATTGATGGCTAAAAAAGACGATGCCATACAGTGTTCCCATGTAACGCAGCCCATAAATATACCCAACCAAACCAGAGGTAAGCGGCACAGACGCAAGCCATAAAAGCCCCATTGAGATTGAAAATGTTACGACTGTAAGCGGCGTCATTGGTAACATAATGAAAATAATCGCAATGACAGTGCGGCCAGTATAGATCATCGCCAGAAGGTTCTTTTTCTTATACCGCTTTCCAAAATACCCTGCCGTAATTGTTCCGACGACATTCGCAGCACCAATCAAAGCAATCGCAAAGGCGCCTAACGCACTGGTGGTGTCTACACCGATGTCTGCCAACAATCCGTCTCCACTGATAGCGCTGCACATTTCGGTTACAAATGCTGGGAAGTGGGCCGTTACAAATGCCAGTTGAAAACCACAGGAAAAGAAGCCAAGGAATATCAGCGTGAAGCTGGGATCATAGAACGCCTTTTTAAGTATCTGCGAAAGGGTTTCCTCGAGCTCTGGCTTCATATCCTTTTCGGGTGCCGAAATAATTGGCAGCAACACGATGGTAGAAACCATAACTCCGGCGAAGATCAAGAAGACAACTGACCAATTAAAATGAGTCAGCAGGTATTCAGCGGATGGTGGGCCAATGATTTGACCGACAGAGCCGATCGCAGTCGCAACTCCCAATGCCATTGATCTGTTTTCATCGGACGCCGCGCGACCAACGATCGCCAAGACCACACCAAACCCCGTGCCAGCCACGCCAAAACCAACGAAGAGCGCATAAAATTGATGCTGGCCGGGTGTGATCGCATAACTGGAAAGAACCAAGCCCACGGCATAGAATGCAATCCCCAGTAAGATAGCTTTTCTGTCGCCTACCTTTTCCGCGATTGCACCAAAAATTGGTTGTCCAATACCCCAGGCTAAGTTTTGTATTGCAATCGCCATCGAGAAATCCGAGCGCGCCCACGCAAATTCCGCTGCAATTGGGATTTGGAACACACCAAACGAAGCGCGTACAGCAAATCCAATCATTAAAATGAGCGAAGATGCCACCAAGACTGGCGTTATTAGACGTGGATTTTGGGGTTGCATGAAAGTGACCTCTTTGGTTGTAACAGCATGCGAGAATTGTTAATTAAGGTCAAAGGTTTTTAGGGGCTGAAGCAGTTGAAACCAATTGAAGTATACAACAGTCGTATCGCCTCTGGTGATTTGACAGACGATGAAGATCAACGCCATACGTTGCAGGCGCTTCAAGACTTGGCTGTTGCAATCGAAGGTTATAAACCACGATCCAGATTTTTGATGTCTGGTTTGTTTGGAGTAAAAGCAGCGCCTCCAAAGGGTTTGTATATCTATGGTGGAGTTGGGCGCGGGAAATCCATGTTAATGGATTTGTTTTTTGAAGCCTCTCCAATCAAGCGTAAACGGCGTGTGCATTTCCACGCATTTATGCAAACCGTACACGACGATCTGCATACAGCACGCCAAACAGGTGTCGAAGATGCGATCCGCCCAGTTGCAGAAAAAATCATAAAAGAGGCCAGTCTTTTGTGTTTCGACGAAATGCAAATTACCGATATTGCAGACGCGATGATTGTCGGTCGGTTGTTTGAATTTTTGTTTGATTCAGGCGTTATTATTGTAACGACATCAAACCGACATCCTGATGATTTGTATAAACAGGGATTAAACCGCAATCTATTTTTACCCTTTATTGAGCTGATAAAATCTCATCTGGTTGTTCATAGTTTGGACAGTCAAACAGACCACAGACAAAATCGCATTTCTGGTGGGCAACGGTATTTCCATCCGCTGGGCCAAGACGCATCAACGCGTATGGATGCATTGTGGGACGACTTGTCTTTGGGGCAATCCACGCCAATCACATTGCGCCAAAAGAAACGTCAAATTTCTGTGCCATACCACCACAACGGTGTTGCGCGCGCCAGCTTTGCTGATTTGTGTCAAAAACCATTGGGACCGGGTGATTACCTGTTGATCGCCCAGTCATTTCGTTTGCTGATGGTGACCGATGTTCCCAAGCTTGGGCGTGAAAACAATAATGAAGCAAAACGTTTTGTGACGTTGATCGACGCGTTGTACGAGGCAGGTACGGCGACAATCATCAGTGCCGATGCTGACCCGGAATCTCTTTATGAGACCGGAGAAGGTGCATTTGAATTCGAGCGCACGGCCAGTCGATTGCGTGAAATGCAATCGGATTCCTGGGGTACTTGACTTAGGCATAAATGTGTCTAAAATGTGTCTTAACAACATATTTAAGACCACGATCCGTTTTGGATCATCAATATTTCAATGTGAGTACGGGCATTTATTTGGCTCAATACACCTTATAATTGCATCGCTCATTCTCCTTTCTGCCAATCGGAGGTTACTATGGCCGAATCTACTATCTATTTGAAAAATAGCGGAATTCCATTTAGCGGCGCAAGCGTATGTCTTGCGTTTGAGGGTGGAGGAATGACAGGAACGCTGATAACTGACCGCGCTGGAAGAGCACGAATTTACCATGTGGGCACTGGGGTTGCACATGTGATGGTAAATGGACAAGAAACCGCCACAATTTCGACACCTGATGAAGTGGATGTCGAACTATTAAACTAGAACTTCTAGCGTAAGTTTGTAATCCTATGTAAATAGCCCCATTTCGGCCAATACCGAAGTGGGGTTATTTATTTAGCGCGCGCGGCGCAATTTCAACAACAGCTCTTCGTTTGCTTTTCCATCTGGAATTAAGCCCAAAGAAGTTTGAAACTTGCTTACGGCGTCGATGGTGTTTGGTCCGATAATACCGTCAGGTTCGCCGACGTCGTAGCCAAGTTTGTTTAACAGTTTTTGGACTTCCATCTTTTCGGCCAGCTTCAATGCGCCTGGGCCACGTGGCCATTCGCGCACGAACGGTCCCTTACCCGCGATACGGTCAGCCAAATGACCAACCGCCATCGCATAGGAATTCGCGTTGTTATAGCGTTTAATAACGAAGAAGTTTTTGAACACGACAAAGGCTGGGCCATCCGCACCGGCGGGCAGGAATACCGACCCTTCGCCGTGGTTCGGGATTTTTCCGCCATTAATTGTCCGGACACCCAATTGGGTCCAACGCGCTGGCGTTGCTTTTACTTTCAACGATGCATTACCGTAATTGAAACCCGCAGGTAATTTAACTTCGATGCCCCAAGGTTGCCCCTGTTTCCAGCCAAATTTTGCTAAATAATTTGCGGTGGATGCCAATGCATCAGATGGGTTACTGGTATCCCAAACATCGCGCTTTCCATCACCAGTGAAATCTTGTGCATAGGCTTGGTAACTGGTTGGGATAAACTGTGTATGACCCATTGCACCAGCCCATGATCCCATCATTTTGTTTGCTGTGATATCACCGCGTTGGATAATGCGTAGTGCTTCCATCAATTGTTGGCGGCCAAATTTTTCGCGGCGTCCGTCGTAGGCAAGTGTTGCCAATGCTTCGATGATGTTGATGTCGCCCATGCGCTGACCGTACGAGCTTTCTAGGCCCCAAATTGATACGATTACTTCTGCGTCGACTTTGTATTTTCGTTCGATCTTCTTAAGAATGCGTGATTGAGTGTTAAAGTTTGCCTGACCATTAGACACGCGTTTCGGCGAAGTTGCCGTATCCAAGTAATCCCAAATTTGGCGCGAAAATTCTGCTTGTTTACGGTCTAATTTCACTACGCGTTCATTTAATCGAACACCGCGAAACGCACGGTCAAAAGTGCGCGCTGATATGCCCTTGGTCAGCGCCTGTGAACGAAAGGACTTTACCCATCTTTGAAAGCCGCTCTCGCTTTGGGCCACCTGAAACTCCTGTGTTGTAATCGTATTCGCTGTCAGTGGTGCTGTCATAATTGACAAGCCGACAGCCATGGCTGTTGCAAATTTATACATCTATCTCTCCTGCTCGAGATTATTATTGTTGCTCATAACTTAGGTGACCAAAGGGCGCAAAACAATGGGTTTATAGTGGATTGCTCTTGCTTGGCTATCCATTGCTTACAGCTTTGATCGCGTCGCGCAGCATTGCCACACGGCGTGGTTTGAATGATTTACCCGTAGGCTGAAACGATGCAATGCGGTCCATGCGAAACGCGCGAAACCCCTGACGCAGTTGACAAAAAGCAATGACGACCAGCTTTCCATCCATGTATATGATTGAGAGAGGAAGGATTTTTCGCTGGGTTTGTGCACCTTTTCCATCGGTATAATTTAATTCAATTTCTTGCTCTGCACGGGTGTGTTCACGCAGTTTAGCCACATCGATCAAGATTTCGGGGGCTGGCGCGAAATTTTCCACGTGCAGTACTGAGTGCTTTAATTCGTTTTGTAAATCTTTTGGCAGACCTGCGGCCACTTTGGACAGTACGTTTTTTGCAGCGTTAGCAAGAACGGGGTCGGCAATAGCTTGGACTTCTTTTAGGCCCAGAACCAACGCCTCGATTTCATCCAGTGTGAACATCATCGGTGGCAGTGCTGGATCTTCGACCAATGTATATCCATAGCCGGCTTCGCCATCGATCATCGCACCGGCAATGCGAAGGCTGTCAATATCGCGGTAAACTGTGCGCAGGCTTACCTCGGCTTGTTCAGCCAATGTTTGCCCCGTTACCGGCGCGGGCATGGTTCGCAGAATTTGCATGCATTTTAAAAGGCGGTCTGATTTGCTCATTTTTCTTTCTATCAAAAACATACTGACAGTTTCTGTCAGCATGTCAGAAATATAAAGCAATATGCAACAAAGGAATTATCATGGAATTAATCGTTTTCCCGCCGACCTATAACGAACCGGCTGGCAGCCCGTTTGCCACAAAAGCAATGTGCCTGCTGGAAATGGCAGATGTAAAATATAGCGTTACGTACCTTTCTAATCCAACCAAAATGCCCAAAAGGAAATTGCCCGTTCTTAAAATTGGCGATCGACTGATTCCAGACAGCAACGAAATTCGATTGTACATCGAGGAAACTTTTGGGTTTGATTTTAACACAGGTCTGTCACCAAAAGAGCGTGCGATTTCGACCGCAGTTATTCGCATGATCGAAGAGCATCTTTATTTCATAGTGTATTGCAGTCGCTGGCAAGAGGATATGAATTGGGAGGTTACCAAGGTCGCTAATTTTGGCACTGTCCCTGTAATTATGCGTGGTTTTATAACACGTATGGTGCGCAAAGGTGCGTTAGCACAAATTCAAGGTCAAGGCATGGGGCGTCATTCCAAGGCGGAGCGGTTTGCGCGGTTCAAGACCGATATCGATGCCATTGTAGCGTTGTTAGGTGATCAAGATTTTCTGTTTGGGGATGTGCCGTCAGCGGCGGATATTTCGACAGTTACGGCGCTTAATTTTACACGTGGGTTCGCTGCGAAAAACGATTTAAGTGATTATATTTCGTCATTACCGAAATTGGTTGCATATTTGGATCGCGGTCGAGAGGCGCTGTATCCCAAATGATCATTTCTGATCCTCATGTAACGCCCATTTTGATCGCCTTTGCACCTGTTTTCCCATGCTTTTCGGCACAAGGAAAAATAGAAAATTTGGGGACCGCAGGCGGAGCGTCAAATAGTTAAATTGGGGTGCTTTGTTACCCCAATTCAGCGTCGGTATTTTACCTGTATTACGCAGGTAATACGTCGGTAATATAATAGACACTTCGCGTTAACCTTTTGATTCAAAAAATTAACGCGAAGGTTCATTTGTGTTATTTAGTGGTTCTTTTTACGCTTACCTTTATCTTTGGATCGTGTGATGCGACGACCCTTATGGCTTTTCTGGCGACTAGAGCCCTTGGGCATTGGATCGCCGTTTAGTTCCAGCATTTCCAATGTCAGGCCACCCGTAATTGCCGTGGCATCAACCAATGCGACTTTACACGGCATGCCCATTGCGATGATGCGATTGCTTTCTTCACCTTGCAACGTGCGTTCGCGATCATTGAAACGCCAGTATTCGCGTCCCAATTTTGACAGTGGAATAATGCCGTCAGCACCTGACTCGTCAAGTTTCACAAAGAGGCCGAATTTGGCAATACCTGAAACGCGGCCCGTGAATTCCGCGCCGACTCGATCAGCCAAGAATGCAGCCAGATACCGGTCCGTTGTATCGCGTTCCGCAAGCATTGAACGGCGTTCAGTGGTGGAAATCCATTCGCCCGTTTCTTTCAAAACGTCTTCTTCAGCAAGACTGAGGCCATCGTCGCCGAAGCCATGTGCGGACACCAATGCGCGGTGAACGATCAGATCGGCGTAGCGGCGAATTGGGCTAGTGAAATGCGCATAGCGGCGCAGGTTCAGCCCGAAGTGTCCGAAGTTTGACGGCGCATAATAGGCCTGCGTCATTGAACGTAGTACAGACATGTTGATGACTTCTGCATCTTCGCTGTCTTCGGCGGCGGCCAATAATTTGTTGAGGTGCATCGTTTTCAACACCTGACCTTTGGCCAGCTCCATGCCCGCTGCTTCGGCAACTTCGCGAAGCGCTTCTAACTTTTCTGGGGATGGTTCTTCGTGGACGCGGTACAGTAGTTGTTTTTGTTTTGCTTCTAATGTTTCAGCCGCACACACATTGGCAGTGACCATGAACTCTTCGACCAATTTATGCGCATCAAAACGTGTGCGAAAATCAACCGAGAGAACTTTGCCTTCGTCCGATAAGATGATTTTGCGTTCTGGCAGATCAAGATTTAGAGGTTGGCGTTCGTTGCGTGCTTTTGTGGCGCTTTGGTATGCGGCGAAAAGGTCAGCAAGCGGGCCAGCCAAAGGTTTGGTGGCATCGTCATATATGCCTTCGAATGCCGCCTGTGCCTGTTCATATGACAGGGATGCAGGTGACCGCATAAGGCCGCGATAGAATTCGTGATCCAGCTTTACGCCTTTGGCATTCAGCTTGATCCGGACAGCCATACAGGCGCGATCCACGCCTTCGTGTAGTGAACACAAATCGCCTGACAAAGCGTCTGGTAACATTGGGACAACGCGATCTGGGAAGTAAGAAGAGTTGCCGCGTTTGCGGGCCTCTTTGTCCA
>DKMK01000022.1:36798-41505 GCA_002469545.1 Rhodobacterales bacterium UBA7416
GTGACGCAAATCTGTGCGGTTGCCCAATTCAACTGGCTTTGCGGCCTCTGCTTCGATGACAACATCATCTGGGAAATGGTCTGGAATTTCATGTTGGTGAATGGCAATCAGCGAAATCGAACGCGGAGCCATTGGATCACCCAACACCTCCATCACGCGCGCGGATGGTAGACCCATGCGTGCTTTGGGACCGATTTGTTCTGCTTCGACCAATTCGCCGTCTTTGGCACCTTTGGCGTCGCGGGAGGCAATTTTATATTCGCGTGAACTTTTCTTATCCACGGGAACCAAACGCCCACCTTCGGAATCGTGGCGGTAAATACCGATCACTAAATCAGGGCCAGAGCCGATGCGGCGAATGAGGCGTGCTTCGAGCTTGTGATCTTGGTCATCGACCGGTGCGATACGGCATAAAGCGCGATCGCCAACAGAAAGTGCGGCGTCTTCTGTTTTAGCGACAAAAAGAATACGCGGGCGTTCGCCTTCGCTGTCCCATTCGGCTGGTTCCGCCCATAGATCGCCAGATGCGTCTAACTCGGAAATGCGTAGGACAGAAACAGGTGGCAATTCGCCTGCACTGCGATAAGAGGTGCGCGTGCCCGAAATCAGGCCGTCGGCACGTAATTCGCGTAGCATAATTTTCAATTCTGTGCGTGCATTTCCCGATATTGAAAATGCTTTAGTAATGTCACGTTTTGACGCTTTGTCTGGATGCTCTTGCACCCATTTCAAAATGTCTTCTTTGGAGGGAAGTTTGCTCATGGCGCGTGTCTAACACGGTCAAGACTGAAGGTCATTGGCTTTTGTGTGCTGGGTGACCAGTCAGACCAAGTATTTCTTTAGTAATTACATGTATTGCCCGCCTTGAATGAAAAGGTTTCCGATATTAAATTTAAGAACTGAAGGATTGTGGTAAGGTTGCAATCAATAAGGAGAGAATATTTGCGTAAAATACTGGGGCTGCTGATTTTGTTGATCGGGTGGATCACATTGGGTTTAACGGGTAGTGGCGCCGTATTCACCGGATGGCATTTTGGTAAGGACGCAAAAGAAATTGAAGCGTTTGTTTCTGAACGCGCACAGGCTCAGGTTGGGCAAACAACCTATCCAGTGCAAACGAACGTTTCCGGACGCGATATTCGCGTTTCTGGGACGGTGGCGAATTTTGCGGAAAAAACAGCCGTTCTGACCAGTATCGAACAGACGACGGGTCGTCGCGTTGTTATCGACGAATTGAAATTGATCACTATTGTATCGCCGTATGTTTTCCGCGGTAGCAAAAATGAGAGCGGGCTATTTTTCGAAGGCAACGCGCCAACGAAGGATACCTTAAGCCACATCATTGGCCCCGCAGGTAATACGTTGACGTTAGCAGGTGGAATGCCGGATCCGTATTGGCCCGCGCTTGTTAAATTAGGCGCGCAAGGCATCGCAATGTTAGAAAATGGCGCCTTTGACATTTCCAATCGGACTATGACGGTAACCGGTTTGGCAGGGTCTTTGGAAGAAAAGGCCGCTGTTGTTGATGTCTATAAAAACCTAACGAAAGGCTATGAGGTCAATGTGAATTTAGACGTTGCGCCAACTGTTCCTTATATTTTCACTGGAACACGCAGTGAAAGCGGTGACGTTTATTCCGGGTATGTACCGTCCGCAGCCGAGGCTGGTGGGTTGGCCGGGTTGATCGGTGATGCCAGCAGCACATTAAAACCAACTGCCGGGATGCCTGATAAAAATTGGCTGTCAGTTGTTGGCGTTGGCATTAAGGCCATGAAGGGTTTGAACGCGGGACAGTTATCCATCTCAGGTCGCGATGTTTCGTTGATCGGTTCTGTGAATACGCCAGACGCGATTTCCACCATTGAAAAGTTGTTTTCTGCGATGCCCGAAGGATACAGTGCCAAAGTGGATTTAAACTCGCTGGATGACGGAACTCCCGCAGAATTGAATCTTGATTGGATCGCTGGCAAGGGCGGTGTTATCCATGGTAAAGGGCCCGATGGCGTGTCGATGGATGACTTAACCGCGGCATTAAACCTGCCAAAGTTGGGCGGTATTTTCCGCCAAGGGAAAGTGCGTGGCAAAGAAACTATAATGAAGCGTTTTAGTGGGATCGGTGCGACTTTGCCGTTGTTGGAAAGTGTCAGCGCACAAATCGCCGAAGATCATGTGGAATTTAATGGTGTCCTGTTGCCCGGAGGAGACTTGGAAGAAGTCGAAGCAACACTTTATGATTCACTTGGAGAAGAGGCCAATATTTTGTTGGCAAGATCGGCATTGGAACCCAAAGAGGGAGATGTACGCGTCAACGAAGATACTGGTAAAAAAGAAATACATCGTGGTGGGTTTTGGTTGGTGACCCCAAAACCAAAACCCGTAAGTGATGTAAATGTAGAACCAGTGCCAAAGGTGGTTCCAAAAGTAGTGATTAAGGAAGAGACTGTGGTTTTGGTATCTGCCGATGTATTACGTGAACGGTGTGTATCGACGACAGCCGATATTATGGCGGACTCTAAAATCACGTTTGAAACTGGATCCGCTGTTTTAACAAAACAAAGTCGGGAATTACTGTCGCGTCTAGGTGCGGTCATGCGAGCCTGTGCAGGTGTGAATGGGCTGAGCGTTGATGTAGGCGGACACACAGACAGCCAAGGATCAGAAGAATTCAATTTGGATTTAAGTCAGCAGCGAGCAACCGCTGTGCGTGAGGCATTGATTGAAAATGGCGTTGAACAAACGGCGATTACGGCGACGGGTTTTGGCGAAGCGCAACCAATTGCAACGAATGACACAGGCGACGGTCGCGCACAAAATCGGCGCACAACATTTGAGTGGATAACCAAGTAACGCGTATACGCGATTAGGGAAGGAATATCATGTTTCAAGAGTGGGCATTTCTGTTGGGGGAGATTTGGGTTTTATTGGCTTTGGCCATATTGTTGGGTCTGTTTACTGGCTGGATAATTTGGGGCCGTCGCAAAGATTGCAGTGCAGAGGATAGTTTGCAAAACCAATTAAACGCTTGTCGCATGGAGTTGAATAAATCTTTGGCACGGGACACACCGCCGCCAATGGCCATCAAGCAAAATATTGCAGATGATTACGATGGCGACGGTATCGTTGAAGGTGTCAACGAAGGAAAGCGCCCAGAAGCATTGAGCGACCCACGTGCCGGAATTGCGGATGATTTAAAACAAATTAAGGGCATTGGTTTGAAGATGGAAAAGATGTGTCATTCATTGGGCTTTTATCACTTTGATCAGATTGCCAGTTGGAACCGCGATGAAATCGCATGGGTTGATGCAAACCTGCAGGGCTTCAAGGGGCGTGTGACCCGTGACGAATGGGTTTCACAGGCAAAAGTTTTGGCCGCTGGTGATACCACCGTATTTGCCCAGAAAGTATCTGAGGGCAACATGAATTACTGATTCAAATATGATCGCGGTCTCGGTTATTTGGTAGATCATCAACGGTATCAACATCACGCAATGTAGCAATTCGTTTGACATGCGCCCCGCCCAAACTGTGCAACGTATCGTTTAACGTTTGCGGATGCGACCAGCGCACATTTTGAAACAAAGTATGTGGCACGGGCATCGCGCCGCGTTTCAAACCGATCAACCAATACCCACCATCCGGCGCAGGACCGACGACAGCATCGTGATTGCCCAACGCGGCGAATGCGTCGTTGATCAGCTGCCGCGTAATATTTGGAATGTCTGCGCCAATTATGACCACTGGACCCATTGGTGCGTTGCGAAAAATATTCCCCATGCGATCACCCAAATCACCGCGACCTTGGGGCCAACGCGCTAAAGTGGCGGGCCAAACACGGCTGTTCAATCCATCCACGTCAGGTGCAACGGCCAAAACTGTTTGCCAACGCGGATCACCTGACAATCGCTGTATCATGGATTTTGCTTGATGACGGAACCACCATGCAGCGGCAGTCATGCCAATATCGCGCCCAAGGCGTGTTTTAACATGGCCTGCGCGCGGCTCTTTGATCATGATGAAAAGCTGGCCTTTGATCATGCAAAGTAGTCTTTCATGACGCGAGTATAGATCGATTTTAGTTGATGGATTTGTTCAACTGATACACGTTCATCCACCTGATGCATTGTCTTCCCAACCAACCCAAATTCGACAACGGGACAATGATTTTTCACAAACCGTGCATCCGAGGTTCCCCCTGATGTTGATGGCACGGGTGTCATTCCAATTTCCGCCTGAACAGCGCTTGCAATCAAGTCAGAAAAATCACCCAAGGGTGTTACAAAACTTTCGCCAGATACCTGAACTCGCATTTCAATTTCGATGCCCGTATCCGCTGCAATTGTATTGGCTATTCCATCCATCCACGTGGTTAGTTTTTCAGATGTATGCGCATCGTTAAACCGAATGTTTACCGTAGCTTTTGTTTCAGCGGGGATGACATTGTTGGCAGTATTACCTGTATCAATTGTCGTAACCGCCAAAGTTGACGCATCAAAATGTTGTGTCCCTTGATCCAGCTCATAGGCCGCCAATTCATGCACCAAACGCGCCATCGCAGGGAGTGGGTTTTTCGCACGATGTGGATACGCCGCATGGCCCTGAATGCCGTGCGCCGTGAAATAGGCTGTCATAGATCCACGGCGGCCAATTTTCATCATCTCGCCCATTACATCTGGGCAGGTAGGTTCGCCCACAATGCAGTGATCCAGC
>DKMK01000022.1:41562-47179 GCA_002469545.1 Rhodobacterales bacterium UBA7416
GTAATCGCCATAACGATTGAACCATCAGGTGGCGTATCCGTTACGAAATCTATCGCGGCGGCGGCAAAAGCGGCAACGCCTGATTTCATATCGGTGGCGCCACGGCCATATAAAAAACCGTCCTTAATTTCTGCGCCGAATGGATCAACGGTCCATGCATCGACATCCCCAATCGGCACTACATCTGTGTGTCCATTGAAACCCAGTGTACGCCCTTGCCCCCAACGCGCGAAAAGATTGGATACGTCGCCACGATCAACACGCGTACAAGTGAACCCAGCCGTCCCCAATATACGTTCTAGCAAAACAAGTGCGCCGCCTTCGGCTGGGGTGACGGATGCGCATTTAACGAGGTCTGATGTTAATTCCACAGGGTTTGTTACCATGGTCCATTCCTTTGGTTTACATTCAGTTACCGCGTCAATGGCCCTGCGACAAGCGTTTGGCGAAAAAAGCCTTTGTTCTCGCGGAATTGCTGCGACTGATCGGGAATTCAACAGCGTTGTGAAGGGTAACCGATGTGCTGTTATTTTTTGCCACACCGCCACGTGCCACCCAATGTGAACGATGGATTTGCACACCGTCACGGCCATCCAACTCTGCTAATGCATCTGAAAATCGCATCAGAATCAATTCAGACCCTTGGTCAGTTTGCACATGCAAATAGTGGTCTTGGGCGCTGATGGCCCAAAGTTGGGCAGTTTGATATTTTGTCAATCTATTTTCAAATTTTGCACTTAAACCAGAGACAGTTTGTTCGGAAGGAGAGCGCCATGCCATGGCTGTTCTGACAATGCAAAATACCAATAGTGAGATGAAGAAATTCGTGATGAAAAAGCTAAAGGGCAGGATCAAATCAAAAAGGTGATCGTTGACCACAATCAAAATTGGCGTGAACAAAAGCGTGAAAACTATGCTACCTAAAATAGCCACCAATGCAAACTTTTCGCTCAACATCGTTTTGAAAACCTGCAAAACGCCAAATATGACCAATACAGCAATACCGTTGATTAACAACCAATAGCCAACGGACTGAACCGTGCTAAATTGAACCGTGCCAAATGGACGGATAACCGAACAGATTAAACTGGCCAACAGCCAACCTAGCACCCAATACTGTAATGCGCCCTGCCATTCACGAAGCGCGATCTGTTTAAGTCTGCCACTCACGACGATTAGTACTCCTTTGAGAAATCCAATTTTACAAATATTTCACAACAAGTTAGCTGAATTTTCGGTAAGAACAACCGCAGATAAAAAACGATTTTTCAGTCCCAGTTTTCCGTTGGCATCAAAACGGTACACTGGCGGCAAACCGGTGCCAAGCCCCGCCAATTGGGTGACGCAATGCCAAACATTGAGCATGGAGTTGAAGTCGATCGGCGGCTGCAACTTGAACTGCAGTACCATAAAACGCGTCGCCCAGGATTGTATGGCCTATGGCTTTCATGTGAACTCTTAACTGATGGCTACGTCCAGTTTTTGGCGACAGTTCAATACGGGTTGCATTTTGTTCGCGCACAAGAACCCGCCACTGTGTCATCGCGGGCTTTCCACGTTCGTGGTCAACCATTTGCAATGGGCGGTTTGGCCAATCACCGATTAATGGCAAATTAATTTCACCAGAATCATTTGCGACAACACCATCAACGCGTGCCATATATGTTTTTTCGATGATGCGCTTTTCGAATTGTAGGCCCAAATGACGTTGAGCCACTTTGTTGCACGCAAATACCATGATGCCACTGGTATCCATATCTAATCGATGAACCGACAACGCATCGGGGAACTGTGACTTTAGGCGTGTTTCAAGACAATCCGCGTGTTCAATCGCCTTACCCGGCACCGACAACAGACCAGAGGGTTTATCAACGATAAGTAAATGATCGTCTTGGAAAATGATTTCCAATGGATCGCTGGGAGGCTTGTAAATAAATTCTTTCATTCCCATGCATTAAAAGTAAAAGGCACCCGTGTCACGTGCGCCTTTTACTTGTCAAAGTATCCTCGGGCCAAAGGATGTTAAACTTTTACGCGCTCAGATTTTGGATCATACATAGGCTTCATACTTGGTGTTGCTTTGACGCGTACACCCGCAACATCAATTTCATATGAAGACGCCAAAACGTCGGCGACGGTTTCGCCTTTGCATGGAACATAGCCCAGACCGACGCCAGCACCAAGTGTATGACCGTAGGAACCCGAACTAAGGTATCCCACCAATTCACCATCACGCAGGATCGGTTCGTTATGGTACAATAATGGTTCGCCGTCGTTTAGAACGAATTGTAATAAACGGTTTTCTAAACCGTTTTCCTTTTTACGAAGGACGGCGTCACGGCCGATGAAATTAGGTTTGTCTGTTTTTACAGCAAATCCCAATCCCGCTTCGACAACGTGATCTTCGCACGTTATGTCATGCCCAAAGTGACGGTAGCCTTTTTCTATGCGCAAACTGTCCATCATGTGCATTCCGCACAATTTTAGATCCATGTCTTGACCGGCGTCATATAAAGTTTCAAATACATGTCCCGCCTGATCGGCGCTGACGTAGACTTCCCAGCCTAATTCGCCAACATATGTGACGCGGTGAACACGTGCCAAGCCCATGCCGATTTCAATTTCCTGGGCAGTGCCAAACGGATTGGTCGCGTTGGTAAAGTCGTTTGGACTGACTGCTTGCAGCAACTTGCGGCTGTTTGGCCCCATGACGGCCAACACGCCTTCGCCAGCTGTAACGTCTGTTATGACCACGTTGTAATCGCCGACATTACGTTCCAACCAAACCTGATCTGCCAATCGAGTTGCGGCAGGTGTGACCACCAAATAGGCGGCTTCGCTGACACGGGTGATTGTTACGTCTGCTTCGATACCGCCAGTGTGGTTTAAGAATTGGGAATAAACGATTTTACCGACGGGAACATCATATTGTCCACCAGCAACATAGTTCAAGAATGCCGTTGCTTCGCGTCCTTCGACGCGAATTTTGCCAAATGAAGACATATCGTACATGCCAACGTTTTCACGTACGGCACGGTGTTCGCGCGCCGAATTCTCAAACCAGTTTTGACGTTTCCATGTATATTCGTATTCCGCCTTTTGACCGCTGTCTGCAAACCAATTGGCGCGTTCCCAACCTGCCAATTCACCCATAACGGCACCCTTCTCCAACAATTGTTGATGGAACGGCGTACGACGGATACCGCGTGCGGTTTTCTTTTGCAGATACGGATAGTGATCAGCATAAAGCAGGCCCAATGTCTCTTTGGAGCGTTCAAATAAATACTTTTTATTCCCTTGGAAGGGTTGCATACGCCCGATATCAACGTCGCCCAAGTCGAACGGTTTTGAACCGCTGTCCATCCATTCGGCCAATGCCATACCGGCGCCACCTGCGGATTGAATTCCGATAGAGTTAAACCCAGCAGCGACCCAGAAATTATCCATTTCCGGAGCCAACCCCAAATGATAGGCGTCGTCTGGTGTAAAGCTTTCTGGACCATTAAAGAACGTGTGAATGCCGGCTTCTGCTAGCATAGGCATACGTTCGCATGCGGATTCCAGGATCGGTTCGAAATGATCGAAATCTTCGGGCAATTGATCGAATTCGAAATCCTTTGGAATACCATTCATGCCCCACGGCTTTGATGTCGGTTCAAATGCGCCGAGCAGGAATTTTCCTGCATCCTCTTTGTAGTAGGCACATTCATCAGGAACACGAAGAACGGGCATTTGTGTAAGACCTTCAATGGCTTCGGTCACGATGTAAAAGTGTTCGCATGCATGTAACGGTACATTTACGCCTGCCATGCGGCCAACCTCGTGGCCCCACATACCGCCACAGTTCACAACCATATCAGCCGCGATATGCCCTGTTTCACCAGCGGATTCCCAGTCAACACCAGTGACGCGTTTTCCCTGTTTACTTATGCCTGTGACACACACATTTTCGCGTATCAAAGCACCGCCATTACGCGCGCCCTTGGCCAATGCCAATGCAATGTTTCCTGGATCACCTTGGCCATCTAAAGGCAGCCAAACGCCAGCTTTTACGCCTTCGATATTTAGGTGTTCGTATTTCTCTTTAACTTCTTGAGGTGAGATTTCTTCGACTTCGACGCCAAAGGCACGCGCCATCGCGGCTTGGCGGAAAATCTCTTCTTTACGCTCTTCAGTCAGGGCAACGGTTATTGATCCGCAACGTTTAAATCCGGTTGCAACGCCTGTTTCTGTTTCGAGGTTTCCGTAGAGTTCTTGAGAGTATTTTGCCAATTTTGTCATGTTCGCAGTTGCGCGCAATTGTGCAATCAAACCCGCCGCGTGCCATGTTGTACCAGATGTCAGCTGTTTGCGTTCCAGTAAAACAACGTCTTTCCAGCCTTTTTTAACCAAATGGTATGCAACCGAACAGCCGATTACACCGCCGCCAATGATCACCACGCGGGCCGATTTTGGTAAGTTTGTCATGTTTCTTCCTTAGATTAAACCAAACGCTCTTTACGCGTTTCGCGCGGCGTTTTGCCGTAATATGCTTTGTAAATTTTTCCAAAATTGCTACCAAACCCGCAGGCGGCGGCAATTTCCAAAATGCTCATGTCTGTGTTGACCAAGAAGTTTTGCGCGCGGATTAAACGTAATTCGCGATAAAAGCGGCCTGGGCTGCGCCCCAAATGGCGTAAGAATTGACGTTCCAAAGAGCGCGTTGTTTGCCCCAATGCCGCGGCCAATTCAGTGGTTTTTAAAGGTTCTTCGATGTTGGATTGCATCAATTTAATTGCGTGATCAATATGGCTGTCTTTGCCGGCGCTGAGCGCGTCCATGGCACCCGGTTGACGTGTTTCGAATGATCGTACTTTGTCCAACAACAAGATACTTGAAATCGTCAGCAGCTTGGCTTTGGATACAAATGCGGCAACGATCTGAAGCATGATGTCATATGTGGATACCAATCCTGCACATGTAACCACCTTGTCGGTGGAAACCGCCAGCGAAGGTGCGATGTCGAAAATGCCGCTTTTTTCTTCGAGCAACAGTCGGTTTTCCCAGTGTGTAGTATGCCCGATTCCGTCATCGGAGTTTGCCGAAATATAGATCGCTGCGGCTTCTGCCAACAAGACGACCAGCGCGTTGGCATAGCGATATTTATGAACCGCTTTTTCGATTTCTCTGGAGGTGAAATTTAGATTAGAGTTACCAAGAAATACAACGATGTCTGCTTCGGGAGTTTTTGGCAATGCAACTGCATTTAGCCACGTGTCTGCACTGGATTTTACAATGCCTTCTTCTGGACTGACGTATCGAAATGAGAATAGGGTTTGGCCAACGACGCGGTTTGCCAAGCGCAGCACATCCACGACACCCGACAATTCAGTTATCACGAACCCGTCTGATAGAACGATATCAACCAATTGCATTCTTTGATTTTGGTCGGTCGTCATGGATACATCTCCGCCAATTTTTGTTTGTATAGGGCAATCATCTCTGTTTCTGTGACGCCATCATCATATGGGGGTGTTGTCAGTGGTTTGACTTGATCAACTGGGATTCTTACAATCACATTTATCCGATCAGCCAAGGCACCCCACAAGTCAAACCAGTGGTGAATCATCGCATCAAA
>DKMK01000062.1:0-2952 GCA_002469545.1 Rhodobacterales bacterium UBA7416
TACGCACAGGCCTGTTTCACCAATGACTGACTGAAGTTTGGTATTTTCTTTGGGGTAGGGGACATTGATTCCACCTGCTTGCACCGCAATTGTGCCAGTTTCCAAACTGCCTTCATGCACAGCAGAATCAATGCCACGGGCCAATCCAGAAACGACAGTATATCCCATTTCACCAAGCTCCTGTGCGATTCTTTTAGCCAAACGGGTGCCTAAACTTGACGCATTTCGCGCGCCAACCAATGAAACACAAGTATTGCTGGCTAAAGTGATGTTCCCTTTTGCCCAAAGGAAAGCAGGAGCGTCAGGTGATTCAGCTAACAGGGTTGGGTAATCATTGTGACCTAAGAATAATGGAGTCAGCCCCAAACTTAACCCGTGGTCAAATTCTCGCTCCGCAGCCTTAGCATCAAAGGGAGTGTATTCTTTGGCACCAGCTTCTTTGGCGATTTTTGGCAAGCCGCGTAACGCGCCAGCACATGTTCCGTACTCGTTTACGAGGCGTACAAATGTTGCTGGCCCGACACGGCGCGATCGCGTTAGTTGTAGCCAAGCGATTTTATCAAGGGCTGATTTTGGTAACGCAGTCGGCGGGATTTTGGAGTATGTCTGGTTCATGCTCGCATTCTGGCGAAACAGGGTTAACAGGCTCTGAATCATCAAGAACTTCTGACGGACCTTCCTCAATTAACTGATTTAGCTCGTTTTTCAGTTTGTTTTTGAACGCAGACTGAGGGGCGCTGACCATGCTAGCGGCAAAATTGCGTTTAAACGGATTCATCGCGTGTGAAATCCCTTGGGCGTTTGGGGGGCTGATTGTACCGTCACTGACGAGAGCATTATATACCTGTGTCGCCTTTTCATCGGTCAACGAGAAATGGCGTTTAAACATCGAAATGCTGGCTTTGTCATGAATTCGCGCAATAAACGCGGCCCACAAATATGGCTGACCAATATGCAGAACTGGCAAAGTTGACGCAGTCACTGGCAAAATAGTCGCGGGCACAAATGGTGTGGTCGCCAATGCGGCAACGCGCTGCGTGAATTGACGACGGTTCATTCTGATGTCACCTCGGGCTCAATTTCTGCTGAATCCTTTGTGGTCTGATCATCTATTTCGTCAAATTCATGTATTGTTGCAGGTCTTTTTTCTTCTACAAACTTTTGCATACGTTTTTTGAATTTAGATGGCTGGCCAGATTGATTGGCCTGTGTTTTCATCACTTTACTGACCAGTTGCGTTGGCGTGATTACCCCGTCACCAATCATACGTGACAAAAAACCTTGCGCACTAGTCACATCCAACCCTGTCATCGTCGACAGTGTTTTTGCAGTACATGTTCCGTGCAGTTGTGACATGTAGATTGCCCAAAAGCGGGCTCCGTTTGGGATTGCCGCTGATACGGCAGGCGCGGCGGTTAAAGCTTTCAGTGGCATTGCGGGCGCTGCGGCCAATGCGGAAAGGGCAGTCGTAAATTGACGGCGGTTCATAAGGGATCCTCCTGTTTCGTATATTATACATAGGAAGAAAATTCCTTATTGCGAGTCATTCGCAATAAGAAATTGAAGATATTGTGGTTAAAACCAAGGTGAATACGCGTGCATTTCGAGAGTGAAGCGCTATATTTTTGAACCACCAACAGTTAGACCGCCAATCATCAAGGTTGGTTGACCAACGCCAACCGGCACCCATTGGCCTGCTTTGCCACAGTTCCCCATGCCCGGGTCTAGAGCCATATCATTTCCAATTCCGCGAATGTGTTTTAACGCCGTTGCACCGTCGCCAATTAAGGTTGCGCCCTTTACTGGTGCGCCAACAATTCCATTTTGGACGCGATATGCTTCGGTGCAGGAAAAAACAAATTTCCCATTCGTGATATCAACCTGACCACCGCCAAAGCCAACAGCATAAATACCGTCTTTGAGGTCTGCGACGATGTCGTTTGGATCAGTTTCGCCACCCAACATGTATGTATTTGTCATGCGAGGCATTGGCGCATGAGCATAGCTTTCGCGACGTCCATTCCCCGTTGGTGCAACGCCCATCAGGCGTGCATTTTGACGATCTTGCATATAGCCAACCAAAATACCGTCATCGATCAGGGTGTTCTTGCCCGATTGCGTGCCTTCATCATCAAAACTGATCGAGCCACGGCGATCGGGAATTGTTCCATCATCCAGAACGGTCACGCCTTTTGCAGCAATACGCTGGCCCATTAAACCCGCAAACGCAGAAGTTTTTTTGCGATTGAAGTCACCTTCTAATCCGTGGCCGATTGCTTCGTGTAATAAAATTCCAGGCCACCCTGGGCCCAAGACCACGTCAAATTGCCCTGCTGGGGCCGGTTCTGCGTCCAGATTAACTAATGCCACTCGCATTGCTTCTGAAACTTTGGGTTTCCAGCTTTCTGGGGCAATAAGTTGCAATAATCCATGGCGCCCACCGCCGCCAACGCCGCCACTTTCGCGTCGACCATCTTGTTCGACTATGACTGATATGTTCAGGCGCGCCATTGGACGGACATCTCGAACGCGCGTACCTTCTGGGCGCAATATTTCAACTTCTTGAAGACTGGCTGCGATTGTTGCCGAAACTTGAACAACGCGTTTATCCAAAGCGCGTGCATAGGCATCGATTTCTTTCAAAGTATCTAACTTCACCGAGAACTCTGCATCCGAGATTGGATCAATATCTGTGTAAAGGCGTTGATTGGTGGGTTGTGGTGCTTCGGCTAGCGTTCCGCCACCGACACCAACAGCCAAGCGCGCAGTGTCTGCCGCGCGTTTCAACGCAGATTGTGTCATCTGTGTTGAATGTGCATAGCCTGTTGTTTCACCATGAACAGCACGTAGGCCGAAACCCTCAGATGCATTATAGCTGGCGTTTTTGACGCGGCTATCATCGAAAACCAATGCTTCCGATCGACGCCGTTCCAAAAACATTTCACCATCGTC
>DKMK01000062.1:3015-5794 GCA_002469545.1 Rhodobacterales bacterium UBA7416
CTTCGTCAAATTGGGTTTCAAAAGGGCGAAATGGTGTGCTGGTGTTGCTCATTTGGGTGATCCTCTACAATCAAGCGTATAAAATGCCACAAGCGTCGCAATGCCGCAAACGGAAAGCTTGTTCTTTTGTGCGTATTATGGTTTTAGCTGTAACAAGAGACAACGGGGATTCTGCGTTTTGCATGAATCCTGATAAAACGGGATGACAAGCATGCGCATAGCAAACCTATTGAAAGCCACTGCAACGACCCTTTTGGGCGCAACATTGGCTGGATCGGCTGTAGCACAAGAAAATTTGGGCGAACTCGAAACAATTGGTAAGCCAGTTGATAAATTGATGGGCTTTCAGCCAGCGGTAACTGACGTTGCCCGTGACATCCACAGCTATGACACATTCCTTTTGTGGGTTATCACAATCATTTCTTTGTTTGTAACGGGTCTGTTGTTGTACTGTGCATTTAGGTTCAGCGCGAAACGCAATCCTGTTCCAGCAACATTCACACACCACACTGGTATCGAAATCGCTTGGACATTGATCCCTGTTCTGATTTTGCTGGCCTTGATCCCGTCCAGTTTGAACCTTTTGTTCAAGCAAATGGAAATTCCGCAAGCTGACATCACAATCAAAGCAACCGGTAACCAATGGTATTGGACACACGAATATGTAGATCACGAATTTGGTTTTGACAGCTTCATGTTAGATAAATCTGCATTGGCACGTTACGGATATGCTGCGGACGAATATTTGTTGGCCACTGACACAGCGGTTGTTGTGCCTGTAGATAAAACAATTGTTGTTCAGGTTACTGGTTCTGATGTTATCCACTCTTGGACGATCCCAGCATTTGGTGTGAAGCAAGATGCGGTTCCTGGTCGTATTGCTGAACTTTGGTTCAAAGCTGATAAAGAAGGCGTTTACTTNNTATATGCCGATCACTGTAAAAGTGGTTAGCCAAGCAAAATACGATGCTTGGTTGGATGGCGCGATCAAAGAATACGCTGGTACACCACGCGCTGTTAAAGTTGCAGATGCAAACATGATCAAAGTTTTGGAAGCTGAAAACGCAACCAACTAAGATAACTGTTAATCCAATTACGGTGGGCCACTGGCCCACCTTTTGTTTGGAATTGAAATGACTGATGCCACAATGAATACAACGTCTGCACATTCGGACTTTGGCGATTATGTCGCCCTACTGAAACCGCGTGTCATGTCGTTGGTGGTGTTCACTGCCGCTGTTGGCCTGATCGTGGCGCCAGGTGGCATGAACCCCGTGCTGGCATTCGCATCAATCCTGTTTATCGCGCTGGGCGCGGGTGCATCTGGTTCGCTGAACATGTGGTGGGATGCAGATATCGACCGCATCATGAAGCGCACGCAGAGCCGACCAGTTCCATCTGGTAAAGTATCGGCGAACAACGCCATGTTGGTTGGTTTGTGGATGTCTGTTCTGTCTGTTGGCATGCTTGGTTTGGCGTCAAACTGGCTGGCAGCTGGATTGCTGGCTTTCACTATCTTTTTCTATGCTGTGGTTTATTCCATGTGGCTGAAGCGCTCGACTCCACAAAACATCGTTATAGGTGGAGCGGCGGGTGCATTTCCCCCAATGGTTGGTTGGGCAGCGGCAACTGGCAGTGTCTCGATTGAAGCGATCGGCATGTTCATGTTGATCTTTATGTGGACACCACCACATTTCTGGGCTTTGGCTTTGTTCATGAATGAAGATTATTCAAAGGCTGGCGTGCCGATGTTGACTGTGACGCATGGTAAACGCACCACACGCAATCATATTTTGGCTTATACGATCTTGTTGACACCATTTTGTATTGGTCTGGCATTTACATCTATTGGCGGACCTTTGTATTTCGCAATGTCGGTTATTTTGTCCGCAATGTTCTTACAGGGCGCAGTCAAATTGTATCGCCGTGTCGAAGCAGACGCAGAAGCAGACAAATATGCAGCAGAACGCAAAGTATTCCGCTTTTCGTTGTTCTATCTTTTCCTTTTATTCGCAGCCCTCTTGATAGAAACCGCATTACGCGCGTTTGATCTTCATTGGTCTGCATGGCCACAGGTGTTTTAAATGACTGACGCAGAAATTCATCAACGTCGTAAAAAGAACAACATTATGCTGGGCTTAGTTTTGGTTGCATTCGTTGTGCTGGTATTTTCCATAACAGTTGCGAAAATGATGGGCGGGGCCAACATGGAAGCCGCCGACCATGTTCTGCGTCCTCAGTTGATTGAACAATGAGCATAAGCCCAAAAAATAAAATTGCATTTCGCCTTGCAGGGCTTGCGGTATTTATGTTGGCAATGGCCTTCGCCTCAATCCCGCTTTACGACTGGTTTTGCCGCGTAACTGGCTTTGGTGGAGTTACGCAGACTGCTGTTGAAGAGAGTGATACAATTCTTGAACGCGAAATTACGGTGCGTTTTGATGGATCACTTGATTCCAACATGCCATGGGAATTTAACCCCGTCCAACGCACCATGACATTGCGCATCGGAGAAACGGGATTGGCATTCTATGAGGCACATAACCCAACGGATGAGGTTATTGCTGGAACTGCTAGTTTTAATGTTTTCCCATATTCCGCCGGCTATTATTTCAACAAAATTCAATGCTTCTGTTTCGAACAACAGATATTGCAACCGGGAGAAACGGTGCTGATGCCCGTTACTTTCTATGTTGATCCCGAAATTATTGACGACCGCGAAGCGAAATTTGTCAAAAATATTACCCTGTCATACACTTTCCATGTGACAGATTTACCC
>DKMK01000090.1 GCA_002469545.1 Rhodobacterales bacterium UBA7416
CAAGTTATTTGTGGCCCTGGTGAAAACGCGGGTATCGTTGACATTGGTGATGGCGATGCAATCGTTTTCAAAATGGAAAGCCATAACCACCCATCATATATTGAACCATACCAAGGTGCGGCGACCGGCGTTGGCGGTATTTTGCGCGATGTGTTCACAATGGGTGCGCGTCCGATTGCTGCGATGAACTCGTTGTCATTTGGTGATTTTGATCATCCAAAAACCAAAAGCCTGATCAACGGCGTTGTTGAAGGTGTTGGCGGTTACGGGAACTGTTTTGGTGTGCCAACTGTTGGCGGAGAAGTTCGTTTCCATTCCGCATATAACGGTAACTGTTTGGTAAATGCGTTTGCCGCTGGTTTGGCAAAAACAGACAGCATTTTTTATTCTGCTGCATCTGGCGTTGGTATGCCTGTGGTTTATTTGGGCGCTAAAACAGGCCGTGATGGTGTGGGTGGTGCGACGATGGCGTCAGCGGAATTTGATGATTCAATCGAAGATAAGCGTCCAACTGTGCAAGTTGGTGATCCGTTTACGGAAAAACGTTTGATGGAAGCGACGTTAGAATTAATGCAAACGGGCGCCGTGATTTCAATTCAAGATATGGGGGCCGCTGGCCTGACCTGTTCTGCCGTAGAAATGGGTGACAAGGGTAATCTGGGTGTGAAATTGAACCTAGAAGACGTGCCACAACGCGAAGAAGATATGACGGCATACGAAATGATGCTGTCTGAAAGCCAAGAACGCATGTTGATGGTTCTAAAGCCTGAGTTGGAAGATGCGGCGCGTGCTGTGTTTGACAAATGGGATCTGGATTTTGCCATTGTTGGCGAAACGATCGCAGAAGATCGTTTTTTGGTTTTGCATAACGGCGAAGTTAAAGCAGATTTACCATTGAAGGCGCTGTCTGGAACGGCACCTGAATATGACCGCCCTTGGGTTGAAACGCCACCTGCGGCGGCGCTGACGAATGTGCCGCAAGTTGATCCAATTGATGGATTGATGGCGCTGGTAGGCAGTCCCAATTATTGTTCCAAAGCTTGGGTTTATGAACAATATGACAGCATGGTGATGGCTGATACGTTGGTGCGCCCAGGTTCAGACGCTGGTGTTGTACGCATTCATGGAACAAACAAAGCTGTTGCATTCACATCGGATGTATCTCCACGTTATTGCATGGCGAACCCATTTGAGGGTGGCAAACAAGCAGTGGCAGAAGCATACCGCAATTTGTGTGCAACGGGTTCAAAACCGTTGGCGACGACTGATAACATGAATTTCGGTAACCCTGAGAAGCCAGAAATTATGGGCCAGTTCGTTGGCTGTATCAAAGGTATCGGCGAAGCTGTTTTAGCATTAGATATGCCAATCGTATCGGGCAATGTTTCATTATATAACGAAACTGATGGTGCCGGCATTTTGCCGACCCCGACAATTGGTGCGGTTGGACTTTTGTCCAGCTTAGATGAAATTATCAAAAACACACCTTCGGATGGTGATGCGCTGGTTTTGATTGGCGCGACAGACGGGCATTTGGGCCAGTCTGCGTTGCTGAAAGAAATGTTTGATCGTGAAGAAGGTGATGCACCGCACGTTGATTTGGCGGCTGAGAAAGCTGCTGGCGAATTCGTGCGCGCGGCGCATAAAGCCGATTTGATTACGGCGGCGCATGATTTGTCAGATGGTGGTCTTGCTGTTGCGGCATTGGAAATGGCGATGTCTGCCAATGTGGGCGTTAGCGTTAGTGATGGTGACACGGGTTGGTTCTTTGGTGAAGATCAGGCGCGTTATTTATTGGCAACACGCCAAAGTGATGCGTTGGTATCTGCGGCCAAAGATGCCGGAATACCAGTTCAAGTCATTGGTTCGTTTTCTGGTGATCAAGTTGTATTGGGTGCAAAAAAACATGCGCTTTCCGACTTTATCGATACCTATACTGGCAGCTTGCACTCAAGGGTTGTGTGAGCGTCCAAATTGTGTCAAATTCTCCCAATATAACACAAAAATGCCTTATTTTACTCATTGAATACGAACCGTAAGGGCCTATCTGTGTGCTAGTGAAGCCTTGGGGGAGCGTACGTTGAGAAAAATTATAATCGCATTATTGTTACCAGTATTTTTTGTGTCTGTTTTGGTGTTGGGTTTTTATTTCTTTGCACGTCTTGGTTTGGGGATAGCGTATAATAACGCTAAGTTACGCCGAAATAAGCGTTCGCGCCAAAAGACATTGCACAAAAAACAAGTTATCACTTAATTCTTCGTTGCAACTGTTCCAGTTTCAGTGACATACAGTATTGTCATTGGAAGATGGAGAAATGTTATGGCTATAGAAGCAAGCGTCATCGAAAATTTAATTAAAGAGGCCTTCCCCACTGCCGATATCGAGGTTGATGGTGCGGATGGTGTTCACATGTCTGCCACAGTCACAGCATCAGAGTTTACGGGCAAATCCATGGTTGCACAGCACCGTATGGTTTTCGCCGCGTTAAAAGGTAAGATGGATGGGCCAAATGGCGAACTTCATGCCTTGGCACTGAAAACAAAAGCAAAAGCATAGATTGATTAAAACGGGGTTGATCCCCAGATGAAGGAGACTGAAATGTCTAACCCAGCACAAGAAGAAATCAAAAGCACCATCACAACGAACGACGTCGTTTTGTTCATGAAGGGCACATCGTCCATGCCACAGTGTGGGTTTTCAAGCCGCATTGCGGGTGTATTGAATTACCTGAACCTGGAATGGAAAGATGTGAATGTATTGGCTGACGAAGGTGTTCGCCAAGGCATCAAAGATTTTTCTGATTGGCCAACAATTCCGCAATTGTACGTTAAAGGCGAATTCGTCGGTGGTTGTGACATCGTGACGGACATGATGTTGTCCGGTGAACTGGATACCTTGTTCACCGAAAACAAAATTGCGTTTGATAAAGACGCTGCTGACAAAGTCAGAGAAGCAAACGCTTAATCTTCTTGCGCTGTAGCTAATCCTTGGACTTGTCCAACGATTTTCTGCAGCGCTGAGACTGCTTCGTCGCGTTCGGAGCGCAATTTTTCCACCATATCATCTTGTTCTGGATTGCCTGCCTCTAACTGAGACTGCGCTTGGGATAATTCTGCCTTTAGTGCTGTCATGTCCACCTCTGCGGCGCGCAATTTTGCTTCGGCATCGCGTGCGCGGTCGGTGGTTTCTGGATCAGGTTTGGATGTGGGCAACGCGTTAAGCTTTTCTTCGGTTGCTGCCGTGCGATCTGCCAACAATAGGCCAGACATCAACAACATCCGACTTTCGGTGATGCGTGCGCCCGCGCCGTCCAATTTTTGAGCCTCTTCGTTCAACATTGCCGCAGCGGCGTGAAGAAATTCTTCTTCGCCTTCTTGGCATACGACTTCGAAACTGCGACCACCGATTTCAATCGTGACTTGGGACATATCTATTCCTCAACCAAAGGTTTAAGTTTTTTCAAAATATCTTGGACATCTGCAATGTCTTTTTCGTGTTGCTGCTTCACTTGGTCTAAATCAGAACTTGTAGAGGCGGCATGTGCCGATTTGAAGGCGACTTGGGCATCTGCGGATTGCGCGGATGCCGCGTCCAATTTAGATTGAAGAGCCTTATTATCAGTCACCATCATTTCGATTGTTGCTTCATTGGTGAATTTCAACGTTTCTAACTGTTGTTCTAAATCAGCTTTTTCGCGTTCGGCGGAGTCGTCTGATTTTAACGCATTCAAAGACAGCTCTAATGTTCCGTACTCTTCTGACAAAGAGAGGTACTGGCTTTGCTGTTTTTCCAATTCGCCTTCGAGGCGCGACATGTCGGCCTGTGCGGATTCCAGTTCATTGGATAGCTGTTCTTCCGCCGCTGATGTCGCTGGCGTGGACAGTCGATTTTGCAATTTCTCAAATGCGGTTTCAAATTCGCTTTGTAATGTCGATATCTGGGTCATTTCGGCCTCTTTAATATACGAATCGATGTTCGCATTTTTCTGAGGGTATTTTAACCCTGTTAAATCAAAAAGATGCACTAAAATCGCATTTTAGGCGGCTTTACGCGCTTGACCCACCACCAAGTCTTGTTATCAGGGTAGTTGAAACCTCTATATGCTGGGAGCCATTGCCGTGAACATTTCAGACCTTAAGACCAATCATCCGACACATTGGAAGAACGCCGCCGCCATTCGTATTTTGGCAGCAGATGCTGTTCACGCGGCCGCGTCCGGCCACCAAGGTATGCCAATTGGCATGGCTGATGTTGCGACAGTATTGTTCCAAAACCACATGAAATTTGACGCATCCAACCCAGATTGGGCAGATCGCGATCGTTTCATTCTGTCTGCTGGTCACGGCTCCATGTTGATTTACGCCCTGTTGCACCTGACAGGTTACGAAGACATGACGATGGAAGAGATCAAGAATTTCCGTCAGTGGGGTGCAAAAACGGCGGGCCACCCAGAGTATGGTCATGCCAAAGGTATTGAAACAACAACGGGTCCATTGGGCCAAGGTATTTCGAATGCGGTTGGTTTTGCGATGGCTGAGCAATCATTGCAGTCGCGTTTTGGTAAGAAGGTTGTTGATCACTTTACTTATGTCATCGCCGGCGACGGTTGTTTGATGGAGGGCATCAGCCACGAAGCAATTGGTTTGGCTGGTAAACAGCGTTTGGGCAAGTTGATCGTAATGTGGGATGACAACAACATTTCCATCGATGGTGAGATTGGCATTTCGGACGTTACTGACCAGCGTAAGCGTTTTGAAGCGGCAGGTTGGTCTGTGTTTTCTGTGGATGGACATGATCCAGAAGCAATTGATCGTGCGATTTCAGAAGCGAAGAAAAGCCCACTGCCGTCCATGATTGCATGTACAACGCGTATTGCGTTGGGTGTTGAAGGTGTTGAAAACACGGCTGGTGGCCATGGTTACAACATCAAGGGTGATCAATTGGCGCAGATGCGTGAATTTTACGATTGGCCCTACCCTGCGTATGAAATCCCTGCGGATGTGAAATCCAATTGGGCCGCAATTGGTTCAAAGGGTGCTGCGGATCGTGCAGAGTGGGAAGGCCGTTTGGCGACCCTGTCTGGCACAAAGCAAGCTGAATTCGAACGTGTGATGAATTTGGACGTTCCAAAGAAATTGTCAGCGGCGATTAAGCGTTTGAAGAAAGAAATTTCTGAAACTGCGCCGAAGATGGCGACACGTAAATCCAGCCAAACAGCATTGGAAGTGATCAACCCGATCATGACCGAAACAATTGGCGGTTCTGCGGATTTGACGGGTTCAAACAATACAATCACCAAAGGCATGACATGGTTTGACGCGGACAACCGCGATGGACGCCATGTTGCATATGGTATTCGCGAGCATGGCATGGCGGCGGCAATGAACGGTATGGTTTTACACGGTGGTGTGCGCCCATACGGCGGCACATTCATGTGTTTCACTGACTATGCGCGCCCGTCCATGCGTTTAGCGGCGTTGATGCAGGTGCCTGCAGTTTACGTTTACACACACGACAGCATTGGTTTGGGCGAAGATGGCCCAACGCACCAACCTGTAGAGCATTTGGCGATTTCACGTGCGACACCGAATACTTGGGTATTCCGTCCTGCGGATACTGTGGAAACGATCGAAGCCTGGGAATTGGCTGTGACGACCAAGAAAACACCGTCTGTGTTATCACTAACACGTCAAGGTTTGCGCACTGTGCGTACCAAGCACACCAATAAAAACATGGTTGCGATGGGTGCATATGTATTGGCTGAAGCTGAAGGCAAACGTCAGGTTATCTTGATCGCGACAGGTTCCGAAGTGGAAATTGCCATGGATGCGAAAGCCAAGTTGGAAGCTGAAGGTATCGGCACACGCGTTGTATCCATGCCGTGTATGGAATTGTTTGCAGAGCAAGACGAAGCATACCGTCGTCGCGTTTTACCAGCAGGTCCAGTACGTGTTGGTGTTGAAGCAGCCGTACAACAAGGTTGGGATCGTTGGTTGACTGGCGAACGTGGTAAGCACAACAAAGCGGCGTTTGTTGGTATGGATTCATTTGGTGCATCAGCGCCTGCGGAAGAGCTGTACGAGAAGTTCGGCATCACAGCAGATAATGTTGCGCAAAAGGCCAAAGATCTGCTTTAGGCAATCAGCGCTTTCGTTAGCGCTAACCGAAATAAATGAAGCCAAACAAGGGATAAACACCTTGTTTGGCTTTAATTTTTTGATGAAACGGATTAGGGATTTATCAGGAAATACATGCCATTCAGTACAGTCAAGCTGTGCCAACTTCGGAGAAAATTATGACTTTAAAAGTAGCAATTAACGGCCTTGGTCGCATTGGTCGTTCAACGCTTGCGGCGATCATCGAAAGTGGCCGCACAGATATCGAAGTTGTCGCAATCAATGCGCCCGGCCCGTTGGAAACACATGCACACTTGTTGCGTTACGATTCCGTACATGGCCGTTTCCCGCATGAAATTAAAGTATCTGGATCAACCATTGATGTGGGCACCGGCCCCATCGAAGTACAAGCGACATACAATGCCAGTGAATTGAACTGGGATGGTGTTGATGTGGTGTTGGAATGCACAGGCGCGCATAACTCGAAGGAAGCATGCTTAGTGCATTTGGCAAATGGTGCAAAACGAGTTTTAATTTCAGCGCCGGGTAAAAATGCCGATAAAACGGTTGTTTATGGTGTGAACCATGACACATTAACTAGCGAAGATTTAATCGTTTCAAACGCGTCATGCACAACCAATTGTTTGGCACCAATGGCCAAGGCATTAAATGAGTCAGTTGGAATTGAGCACGGTATCATGACGACGATCCACGCATACACTGGCGATCAGCCAACATTAGACCGTCGCCACAGCGACTTGTACCGTGCGCGCGCGGCTGCAATGAGCATGATCCCGACGTCAACTGGTGCGGCAAAAGCTGTTGGTTTGGTGATGCCAGAATTGGCTGGAAAATTGGATGGTTCTGCCATTCGTGTGCCGACACCAAATGTATCATGTGTTGATCTGACATTCACAGCATCCAAAGACACAACAGCCGAAGAAGTGAACGCAGCCGTTAAGGCCGCAGCCGAGGGCGCGTTGAAAGGCGTTTTGGATTATGATCCAGAGCCGAAAGTTTCAATCGACTTTAACCACGACACACACTCATCTAATTTCGCACCTGCACAAACAAAGGTGCTGGCAGGCCGCTTGGTTCGCGTGCTAAGCTGGTATGATAATGAATGGGGTTTCTCTTGTCGTATGGCAGATACTGCCGTCGCTATGGGAAAACTGATATAGGCATAACGTTTGGAACATAAAACATATCGCATCCTTTTTATCGTAATCTTATTTGCCTGTTTGGCCGATTGGTTTCTGAATGAGGGTGCGAATTTGTTGTTTTTATCGCGCAAGTTTATGGCGTTGATTTCCTGGCTGGCATTTTGGAGATAGTTGATGAAATTACGCACACTCGATACCTTTGATCTAAAGGGTAAGAAAGTTCTGATCCGTGTGGATATGAACGTGCCAATGAAAAATGGTTTAGTGACAGACGCAACACGCCTGTCACGCGCGGTTCCAACAATCTTGGAAGTGTTAGAAAAAGGTGGCAAACCAATTTTGCTGTCCCATTTCGGACGTCCAACGCGCGGCTTTGATTTGACGATGTCAACGCAGCAGGCCGCGACTGCACTGGCGAACCGTTTGAAAAAACGTGTTCACTTCGCGACGTCATGCATTGGTGAAACAGCGCAAAAGGCCGCCGATACGTTGCCAGAAGGTGATGTATTGCTGTTGGAAAATACACGTTTTCACGCCGGCGAGAAGAAGAATGACCCTGAATTCGCTGCTGAATTGGCGAAATTAGGCGACATATTTGTATCCGACACATTTTCCACGGCTCACCGTGCACATGCATCCGTAGAAGCAATTGCACGTTTGTTGCCCAGCTGTGCTGGACGCTTGATGGAAGAGGAAATTTCACAGCTGGAGGCGGCCCTAGGTTCACCTGAGCGCCCTGTTTTGGCTGTTGTTGGTGGTGCTAAGGTTTCATCCAAGTTGATGTTGTTGGAACATTTAATCGAACCAATGGACAAAATTGTTATTGGTGGCGGTATGGCGAATACGTTTTTAGCGGCCAAAGGTTACAACATTGGGCAATCGTTGTGTGAGCATGAAATGCAAGACATGGCACGTTCAATTATGGCCAATGCGGTGGCCGCAAATTGCGAAATAATCTTGCCAATTGACGTTGTTGCGGCAAAAGAGTTCGCGGCAAATTCTGCACATGATATTGTGGCGGCGGATGCCTGCCCAGCGGATGCGATGATTTTGGATGCAGGACCAAAGACAATTGAATTGATCAAATCGCATTTAGATACAGCAAAAACAGTTATTTGGAATGGCCCATTGGGTGCGTTTGAAATTCCGCCATATAATACAGCCACAGATGCAGCGGCGGCACATGTTGCGAAACTGACCCAAGCAGGTAAGTTGTTATCCGTTGCTGGTGGCGGCGACACGGTTGCGGCGCTAAACGGGAGCGGTTCCGCAGATAAATTCACTTATATTTCAACAGCAGGCGGTGCATTTTTAGAATGGCTCGAGGGTAAAACTTTGCCTGGCGTTGCTGTTCTTATGTCCTAATTTTCAAGCGAGAGTAAAATGTCTAAGCAAAAACAAACACTTCAAATGCAATCTGGGATTGGTTTCATAGCGGCCTTGGACCAAAGTGGTGGATCAACACCAAAAGCGTTGAACCTGTATGGTGTTGACGAAAACGCATATAGCAATGACGAAGAAATGTATGACATGATCCATGCAATGCGTTCGCGCATCGCAATGGCACCGGCATTCACTGGTGACAACGTTTTGGGCGCAATTTTGTTCGAAATGACAATGGATCGCGAAATCAACGGAATGCCATCTGCAAAATTCTTGTGGGAAGAGCGTGGTGTTGTGCCATTTTTGAAAGTCGACAAAGGTTTGGAAGACGAGGTTGATGGCGTTCAAATAATGAAGCCAAATCCAACGTTGGATGCCACATTGGAACGCGCAGCTGCTGCAGGTATTTTTGGCACGAAAATGCGGTCAGTTATTAATGCGGCGTCTTTGAGTGGGATCAAGGCATTGGTCGATCAACAGTTCGATGTGGGTGCACAAATTATTTCCCATGGGTTAATGCCAATTATCGAGCCGGAAGTTACGATCTCGATTTCTGACAAGGCAGAAGCAGAAATCATGATGATGGACGCAATTCTGGCACGCCTTGATGCAATGCCAGAAGACCAACAAGTTATGTTAAAGGTCACCCTGCCCGCGGTTGAAAACTTTTTCCGTCCGTTGGTTGACCATCCACGTGTGATGCGCGTTGTTGCGCTGTCAGGCGGATATAAGCGTGACCATGCAAACGACAGATTGAGCTTGAATTATGGTATTATTGCTAGTTTTTCACGTGCATTGACCGAAGGCTTATCAGCGCAACAAAGCGACGAAGCTTTTAACGCGGATATCGCGTCAGCCATTCAGTCTATCTCTGCGGCGTCTGCAGCGGGCTAATAAGCCAACACACATAAAAATTAGAAAACTGCGGCATCTTTCGATTCGCAGTTTTTTTTGTTAATTGATTCGTTTAGGGATTCACAAAGCGAATCAGTTGTGGCATGGTTCGGATAAGCAGGAAAATACCTGCATCGAGGCAATGATGGCATATAAGAAGACACGTAAGATGGGATTAAGCACGGCATTGTTTTTTGCTGTGGTTCTTGCGTTGACTGGGTATTTTGTGTTTGCCGCTATTCAAGGCGATTATGGCCACTTACGTCGCATTCAGGTTGAGGCGGAAGAACGTCGTTTGACAGAGCAATTGCGCGGATTGCAAACTCAGCGCGCTGAGATTGAAAACAAAGCCTATCGCTTGTCAGATGAATACCTTGATTTGGACTTGTTGGACGAGCGTGCGCGAAAAGTATTGGGCATGGCACGCGTCGACGACGTTATTATCCGTTAGAACCCTTATTGCAGATTATCAGCGTGATGTTGATGCCGGTTTCCATTCCAATACTACCCCCGCGATCACATTTTGGATCGAAATTTCAATATACGCTATGCGGGCAAAGCAGGCGATCGTTCTCAGTGATCCAATGTCGGCTTTAAGGGTGTTACACATTGCGAGTAATTCTCACGTCTGAGAGGGTGGCCCAGATTAAGTTGCTGCTAAGTTCAAATATGCTGATAAACGACTGTAACGTCACATCCCAAAGCATCTTCGATTTTTCCGATCTCTTCATCACAAAGTTCGCCAATGTTTGGGTTCATGGCGCTCAATGCGAAACGACCAAAGGTTTGATGAAACGAATAATCCAATGCGCTTAGTGAAGAGAATGAAGAACAACATGGCAGTTTGTATTCGTCTAGTTGGAACCCAGCCTTTTCATCAAAGTCTGCGGCCATTGTCTGGCTCCACCAGTCCAGTTCGATAACGGATTGGCATTGCGGACACGAAACTGTTCCAAAGTTTGCTCCGCAATCATAAAATTGGATATGTTCGCTTTCATAGGCTTCGATATCCTCGGCTTCTGGTAGCATTTGCTTCAGAATCTCGGTGGCCGTTTGGACATTCTTCGTTTCAGGTAAGTGATCTGCTATCCGTGGAACTAAAATTATCCAATTGTCAGACATCTTTACATCTCCAATGTTCAGCTACTGCATGTATAGTTAGAAGACACTCATGCGTAACGCAATATCGGTCGCTCAGGGCTCCGGTGCGGACATTGAGTGCGATTTTCTATTGTTTTTCATGTGCCCGATGTGAAGTGATCTGTGTCGGTTGGACAGGCAGATATAATTCATGATGAAATGCAATGATTTCTCTGAGTTTTGAAGGGGTAATAGGGTGGGAAAATTTCCACGTGCCATTTCGCGCAACTTGGCGTATAATAATAGTTCAATATTAAACCTTTTGGAGTTTTACATCAATGGCCCAGAAAAAAACCAAGGCAAAAGCGAATATCTCCGGCGATGAGCTGCTGAAGTATTATCGTGAAATGCTGTTGATCCGCCGCTTTGAAGAAAAAGCAGGTCAATTGTATGGCATGGGGCAGATTGGTGGGTTTTGCCACCTGTATATTGGGCAAGAAGCTGTTGTCGTTGGATTAGAGGCCGCCGCAAAAGAAGGTGACAGCCGCCTAACATCATATCGCGACCACGCACATATGTTGGCCTGTGGTATGGATCCAAATGGTGTGATGGCGGAATTAACTGGACGCCGCGATGGCCTGTCAAAGGGCAAAGGCGGTTCTATGCACATGTTCAGCAAGGAAAAGCGGTTCTATGGCGGTCATGGGATTGTTGCAGCGCAAGTGCCAATCGGTGCGGGTTTGGCATTGGCAAATAAATACAAAGGTGAAGACACGGTTTCATTCACATACTTTGGTGATGGCGCAGCAAACCAAGGCCAAGTGTACGAGTCATTTAATATGGCCGCATTGTGGAAATTGCCGGTAATATTTGTGGTCGAAAACAATCAGTACGCAATGGGAACAAGTTTACAACGTGCAGCATCGACACCTGATTTTTATACACGCGGTGAAGCATTTGGCATTACGGGTGCGTCAGTGGATGGCATGGATGTTTTGGCAGTTAAAGCCGCTGGAGAGCTGGCGGTTGCGCATTGTCGTGCGGGTAACGGGCCATATGTTTTAGAAGTTAAAACATATCGATATCGCGGGCATTCGATGTCTGATCCGGCCAAGTATCGTACACGTGAAGAAGTTCAAAAAGTTAAAGACAATCAAGACCCCATCGACATGATCAAAGAGATGTTATTGCAAGGTGATCACGCATCCGCCGACGATCTGAAGGGCATTGATAAAGAAATCAAAAAAACAGTGCAGGCATCCGCCGATTTTGCCATCGCAAGTCCTGAGCCGGACATTAACGAACTTTACACAGACATTTTGGTCTAAGGAGAAATATCATGGCAATTCAAATCCTTATGCCTGCGCTGTCCCCCACTATGGAAGAGGGAACATTGGCTAAGTGGCTGGTCAAAGAAGGCGACACAGTTGAAAGTGGTCAAGTTTTGGCGGAAATCGAAACCGACAAAGCCACAATGGAATTCGAAGCCATTGATGATGGTGTTGTTGGCAAATTGTTAGTCTCCGAAGGTAGCGAAAATGTTGCCGTAAACACCCCCATTGCAGTGATATTCGAAGACGGGGAAGATTCTGAAAGCGCGGTTATTGCAGATGCGCCAGCCACTGTCGAAGAGTCACAGCCTTCAAAAGCTGCGCCGCAACCGGCAATCGTTGCCGCCCCAATATCAATGGAAGATGTGCCAGAAGGTACGACCTTTACTTCTACTACTGTTCGAGAAGCCCTACGTGATGCGATGGCAGAAGAAATGCGTTCCAACGAGAACGTGTTCTTGATGGGCGAAGAAGTGGCAGAATACCAAGGCGCATATAAAGTATCCCAAGGCTTGCTTGACGAATTCGGTGCAAAACGCGTGATTGATACGCCGATTACTGAACATGGTTTTGCAGGAATTGCGGTTGGTGCCGCATTTGGTGGCTTAAACCCAATCGTGGAGTTTATGACATTTAACTTTGCGATGCAGGCAATGGACCAAATTATTAACTCTGCTGCCAAGACATTGTATATGTCCGGCGGGCAGATGGGTGCACCAATGGTATTTCGTGGTCCAAACGGCGCGGCATCGCGCGTAGGAGCACAGCACTCGCAATGTTATGCTGCGTGGTATGCACATATTCCAGGGCTGAAAGTTGTTATGCCCTATTCAGCTGCTGATGCTAAGGGGCTGTTGAAATCCGCTATTCGCGATCCAAATCCGGTCATTTTCTTGGAAAATGAGATGCTATACGGGCGATCTTTTGACGTCCCTGACATCGACGATTTCACAGTTCCCATTGGCAAGGCCAAGGTTTGGCGCGAAGGCGAAGATGTGACGCTGGTCAGTTTTGGAATTGGTATGCAATATGCGCTGGAGGCGGCTGAAAAGTTGGCCGAGGAAGGCATTAGTGCAGAAGTCGTGGATTTACGATCAATTCGTCCAATTGATTACGATACAGTTATAGCGTCAGTTAAAAAGACAAACCGATGCGTGACAATCGAAGAAGGGTTCCCTGTGGCATCCATCGGTAACCACTTGTCCGCGATCATTATGGAGCGCGCATTTGACTATTTGGATGCGCCCGTCATCAATTGCACAGGTAAGGATGTTCCGATGCCTTATGCGGCAAATCTTGAAAAGCTCGCGTTGATCACAACTGCAGAGGTTATTTCTGCCGTTAAAACCGTTACATATAGATAGGGTAAAATTATGGAAATTCAAATACTTATGCCCGCACTTTCACCCACAATGGAAGAAGGTACATTGGCAAAATGGTTGGTCAAGGTAGGCGATTCAGTCGAAAGCGGAGACGTGATCGCAGAAATTGAAACCGATAAAGCCACGATGGAATACGAAGCCGTTGATGATGGGATCGTTGCCAAATTGTTGATTTCAGAAGGCGAGAGTAATGTGAAAGTAAATACACCCATCGCTGTTATTACTGAAGATGGTGAAACATTCGACGAGAGTGAACTAACCCCAGTAGTCGCTGAGGTGCCGAGCGCACCCATTCAAGAAACCATGTCCGTTTCGCCATCTCCTGCCTCCAAAATAGAGAAAGGGACACGGGTTTTCGCAACACCATTGGCGCGTCGCATTGCACAAGATAACGGAATTGATCTTCATAGTATAAGTGGATCTGGCCCACATGGTCGCATCATTCGTGCCGACATTGAGAATAAATCCAGCTCAGCAGCGGTTCAAACAAGTCCGTCTGTAGCGCAGTCCGCTTCATCTGATGCTGTAAAAGCAATTTATTCCGATCGTGAGTATACTGAAATAAGCTTGGATGGCATGCGTAAGATCATTGCAAGCCGTCTGACAGAGGCAAAGCAAACGATACCTCATTTCTACCTTCGCCGTTCAGTACAGCTTGATAGTCTTTTGGCAGCCCGATCAGAAATGAACAAGGGTTTAGCTGACAGTGGAGTTAAGATTTCTGTGAACGACTTCATAATCAAGGCTTCTGCACGCGCGCTTCAGGACGTTCCCGCAGCAAATGTAGTATGGGCTCAAGATCGCTTATTACAAATGGTGGCGTCTGATGTTGCGGTTGCAGTTTCAGTAGAAGGTGGCTTATTTACACCTGTACTTCGTGATTCAGAAACGAAGCCTTTGACAGTTTTGTCTAGAGAAATGAAAGATTTAGCAGGGCGCGCAAGGGATAAAAAACTTATGCCGAGCGATTACCAAGGTGGCAGTTTCGCAATTTCAAATTTGGGAATGATGGGCATCGAGAATTTCGACGCCGTTATTAACCCACCACAAGGTTCCATTTTGGCAGTTGGTGCAGGTATGAAAAAACCTGTCGTAGATGATAATGGTGACATCAAAGTTGCAACAATTATGTCTATGACGTTGTCAGTCGACCATCGGGCAATTGATGGCGCTCTGGGCGCAGAATTCTTGGCGCGAATTTCCTTCTATCTTGAAAATCCGCTGGCAATGTTAGCATAAAAAGAAGGGGTAATACCCCTTCTTACTTCGCTAAGTTTCCACAATCACCAAATAGCTGATCCATACTTTGTGAAGGCTGATCGCAACCAGCTTCGCCAATGATTACCGCCGGAATACCCGCAACGGTTTTACAAGGTGGGACCTCTTTCAAAACGACCGATCCAGCCGCGATCTTTGAGCAATGCCCAACCGTAATATTGCCTAACACTTTTGCGCCGGCACCAATCAACACGCCATCTTCTATGGTCGGATGACGGTCACCGTCTGCTTTACCAGTACCACCTAGCGTCACAGAATGAAGCATAGATACATTGTCCCCAACTTTCGCTGTTTCGCCGATCACAATTGAATGCGCGTGGTCTATCATTATACCGCGACCGATCGTTGCACCGGGATGGATATCAACACCGAAAACTTCAGAAGAGCGCATTTGAAAGAAATACGCCATTTCACGTCTTTGATTGTTCCAAAGCCAATTTGAAACACGGTGTGCCTGAACCGCTTGGTAACCTTTGAAAAAAAGCATCGGTTGAAGCAATTCATGACAAGCAGGATCGCGATCATAAACCGCAACCAAATCTGTCCGCGCAGCGAGTGAAATTTCTGGATCTTGGTCCAATGCCTCAGCTGCAATCTCTCTTAGGATTTGAGCGGGCATTTCATCTGATGAAAGCTTTAAAGCAATCCGATAGCTAAGCGCTTTTGCAAAACTTGAATGATGTAGAATACTAGAGTGAATAAGCCCCCCCAGCAACGGTTCACGTTCGACCATTGCCTTTGCTTCTGCAACCAGTTTCACCCAAACAGGATCAACACTTTTAATTTTTTCCAATACTTGTACCAAAACCAAGCCTTTCTGCTTGGTTCCAGTATACTTCGGCATAGCACAGGAATTCAACTCAGATATTTTCTGTAATACTCAATTTTTCTAAATAGCATTCGGCAGCCCAAACTTCAGTAAATAAATTGTGAAAATCACTTTTCCGCTAATAAACAAACCGCTTTCTGGCGTTAAATATAAACTTTTTGCACTTGGGTAATAAAACATTGTCTTATTTTCACCGCCAACGTCGTTACTGTTCACACTTAATTGATAGCCTGAACCATAACGCGTAACAGAGTTTGAGATGCCAAGCCTCCAACTTGTGGCGCCATCTGTCACAATACTTTCACTTACACGAAAAGCCACCATTGCAACCATAGACCCTGCGGGGATTTCTGGAATTGTCGCATTTGAAGCACCGCTGCTAATGTCGTGCTCAAATTCGATCATATCAATATTAAAACTGGACCCCAAGGGGCCCGTTATTGCCCCACCACCCGAGGCACCTCCACTGTCCACTAACTGCCACTCAGTACCGACGAAACGCCGTTGTACAGCCTCATCGACGACCCACGCTGCCCAACCTTCTTTTGGCGGTAAGAACACCCAATCACCATTGTTAAAAATTGCAATGGTACCGCTGTTTCCCGACCAATTTCCAAGGGCCATATCTGGAATCCAGTAAGATTGGCCATCAACCGCGACTACGGGTGGTGTCGTAACAGTAATTGATTCCAATCGAAGCTGGGCAACTGCATCAAGCCTTGAAATAGCTTCATTAACGGTTACGTGTTTTTGTGCCTGCGATGCTTGCAAAAGAGGTAATTTAAATTGATTAGTTTCAAACATTTATACTTATCCTTGTTGCTGGGCCCTGCCCATAAATTTCCGAAACTTGGGATATCCAAATCTCAATTTCGCCTACGACTCCGTCAGCGATTTGCGCTGCCAAGTCGTAGTTAAAAACCCAGTCGGCTTATCAATACCGTCACCAGAAACAAATGCGTTCCCTTCTGCACGTGCAAATTTGTCCGCAATCCGCTCCGCCAACCAACTTTCAACATTAAAGGCACTATCATCCAACAAACGTTGCGATGCTTTAGGTAATGCGGACAATTCATGTAACGGAATGGAAATGCGTTCCATTTGTGGCGTCGATGTCTCCGACGATGGATCCGTTTCTGTCGCCCAACCTGCACCAACGTCGCTGGTGTCGACCAAAACATCATATGTGCTCGACTCAACACTGACGACATTCGCAATGGCTCGAATTGACGCTGTTGACTTCAAAACCGAAGCAATTTGTTCCGATGTTTGTGGATCTACTAAATACCCACCATCCGCCGCCACAGCAGTCGACAGACTCTTTTCTTCAACTTCTAACCCGCGCATGCCGTCATCATCACCAGACCGTAGATAGGCAGAAAATGCCTTCTGATGTGGTGCTTCAACGTCACTTGCCTGCGAGAGAATGGGACGGGTTGTCGTAATATTTTTGCGTTCCAACATATTTAATCGATCTTCCTGAGTTTGAATGCGGCTTTTCAGTTCCGCGTTTACATGCGTAAAGTCTTGTAAAAATCCTGCCATCTCGGCCTTCACCTCAATATCGGGCGTATTCCCCGTTTGAGTCTGGCGAGAGAGCGTTTTGGTCTCTTGAGTTGTCATAAAAAAATCCTCTAAGATAATGCAGCTGCCCCTCAGGCCAACAATTCACGCCTGGCATCCGCAATCACTTGCGCCAGATCATTCGCGAGTTGGGCATCTATTTCAGACCCTTCAACGCGCGCCTCAGGGAGCATTGGAAATGTCACCAATGATACCTCCCAAAGTTCAAGCTCATGCAGTAACCGTTTACCAGCCGTGGTCTTCTCCGCGCGCTTAGTGCGATAGCCAATTGATAAACCATCAATTGCCCCCGCTTCGATCAATGCCAAAGCTTCGCGTCCTGCCTGAACATCTGTCAAAATGCGACCTTTCACAAAAAGGCCCTTTTTGTCCTCTTGGACCACTTCCCAGATACCAATTGGCTGGCATGGATCGTGTTGCCACAACATTTTCACGCTGCGGCCCTTTTTTGCCAACGACCTCAGACTTGCTGCATATGCGCCGGCTTGAACGATATCACCACCTTGATCTGGCGTACCAAACAGGCTGGCATATCCACTGATCGTTGCATCTGAATTCAGTCCAGTTTCTGAATTGAATTCATGGAATTTTGTTTCAATATTTTTCATATTAAATCTGTAATTCATTACGTCTCCTGCCATAATACGACAACTAAATGGATCAGCTTCGTATTACATACTATTGATTATATTAGTTTAAAAGTAGATACTGGTGCGTACGGTGATATTTCAATAGCTCATCAAGAAAACGGGCGTGCCATTTCCAAAAGTGTTAAAATACTCCGCGACAACACAATTGCCACGACACCATAAACAGCGACCCAAAACCGCTTTTCCAACCGTTCCAAAGTGGCTTCTATTGTTGACAAACGTCGCTCTAAACCAGCCCAACGTTCAGCAATTACCTTTTCATGGGTGTCAATTCTTGCCGCATTCGCATTGAATGGCTCATACAAATATTTGGACCCACCCCCACGCGGTGTCGTCATATTTCGCCTTCGAAACTAGACAGACCCAACATTTCACGCTTCTCTGTCGTGCTCAAGAAATCAGCTTCAGACACACGTTTCCACTGAGATTCTCGTTCGCTCGCCAATGCTGGAATGCCGTCCAAGTCAGGAAACAGCTCCATCTGTTCCTCACCATATTCACTCAACCACCGCGCAATCGAGCTCGCCACTTTGGATGCCAACGGTAAAATAGTCTGACGATAAAACGCGCGGTTCGCTTCTTGGTAGTTTGAATAAGTATTGTCACCCGGCAGCCCCAACAACATCGGTGGCACACCAAAAGCAAGCGCGATTTCGCGCGCGGCACTTTCCTTGGTTTTTTGAAATTCCATATCAGATGGCGAAAAGCCCATCTGCTTCCAATCCAAACCGCCCTCTAATAACATCGGGCGCCCAGCGTTTCGTGCCCCCGAATGGTTGACTTCGATCTCGTTGATCAATCGATTATATTGCTCATTACCCAGTGTGCCCTGTCCATCAACGCCCTTATATACAATCGCTCCAGACGGCCGCGCCGCATTGTCCAACAACGCCTTAGACCACCGACAGCCTGACTTACAACTTTGGCCCATTGGTTTGGGGTCGCATTTTCAATCGTCAAATCTGCCAAAATAAAGCCGCGCCAATCTAGTGGATCACCCTTGGTAATCGCACCAGCGACTATAATCCCACATGCGTCTGCATTTGGACCACTCGTTGCAGGTGGATCTACTGCGACGACCACACGGTCTAAATCATCAAAGCCATCGGTTCTAAAATCGTCGAACTGTGCCAATGACCACAACGCACCTTCAATATCGCAAATGAGTTCTCCGTTAATTTCTTGGCGCCCCAAACGCGTCCCAGCGTAATCACCAACAATTTTCCTTACATAAACGTCGGGCAAGTTCGCTTGATTTGCCAATGTCGATGCCGACGTCACCACCGTATCGTCTCTACTCAAAATTTCGCGTAACAAAGGCTGGCTTCGGGGTGTCGTTGTGACCATCGATCTCGGCATTTCGCCCAAACGCAACGTAAACTGCAACATATCCCAAACATCGCGTGCCATTTTCCACTTGGCCAACTCATCCAACCAGGCTGCATCG
>DKMK01000043.1:0-7017 GCA_002469545.1 Rhodobacterales bacterium UBA7416
ACTGTTAATGATCTTTACTCTAAGTTCTTCAGCCAGATGTCTTAATGGCTGTGACAACTTCATCTGAATGCCATTTTCGGCAGACGTTTGAAATTTACCAAAGAACAAGTATAAACTGTCTAATGCAGCGTTGTTCTGTGAGTTATTGTCAAATCTGGTGTTTGAGGATTGTTGGTCATGCGGCGATCTGATCTTGTTTTGTGGTTTCGATTCCGTCTTTGAATGTGACGCCAGTGATAACTTTGGCGAGGTAATCAAAGCCGCATCGGCTCATACCCGACTAGCTATTATCAAAAAATTCTCGTCCTAGTTTGAGTGCAAGCGAATTTTGCCTGTCCGGCATGCGCCTTAACTGTTGAAAACCGATGCATAAGTCAGGGTTTCATCCACGTTCAAAATTTGATAAGTTATATCCACGGTATGTAACGTGTTTTGGTGGGAATCGTTCTGATCATAAGTAAGCTAGCGGTTGATAAAGAACCTATTACATGCTTACAAATAACGTGCTTTATGCACTATATATTTGGCATGTGGCTTTTGTACTAAAAATCAATTGCGCGGCCTATACCAAAGTAACCAAAACGATGGACAATAGTAATGCAGCCCAAACGAATTTTAGTGACAGGCGGCTGCGGCTTCATTGGCAAGCACTTGGTTGATCGTCTGTTAGACCATAGTCACAACGTCGTTGTTTTGGACATTGTAGAACCAGAAACAGTTCACCAAAATTTGCAATACATCTCGGGCAGTTTTTTGGACGCCAAAATGGTTGCCCAGGCAACCAAAGGTGCAAATGTTCTATTTCATTTGGCTGCAACAAAGTTTCCTCAAGAAGCAAACAAAGAACCCATCCTTGATATATCTGAAAACATAATTGGATCGGCGCAATTATTTCAGTCGGCCCTAGAATGCGGCGTAGAGCGTGCAATCTTCTGTTCTTCCGGCGGTACAATCTATGGTGAAACAAATGACACACCGATCCGCGAAAACCAACCAACCAAGCCTATCGCGGCGTATGGGGTTTCTAAATTAGCGATCGAAAATTACCTCAGCTTCTTTGGTCGACAGGGTGATATGAAAACCGTATCGCTACGCGTCGCAAACCCGTATGGCCCAAAGCAAAATGTGAGAGATGTTGCAAATGCGCAGAATGCTCAAGGTGCACTGACCACATTTTGCAACAAGGCGATCTTGGGCCAGCAAATCGAAATCTGGGGTGATGGACTTGTTGAACGTGACTATGTTTTTATCAGTGATGTGATCGACGCCTTTATGGCCAGTCTGGACGCGAATTTGGACGGCCATCCGATAAATATTGGGTCGGGTTTAGGCGTATCATTGAACACGATTTTGTCTGAAATCAACCACGTTTGGGGGGCAAAGTTGGATGTGAAATACCTGCCGGGTCGGGAGTTTGATGTGTCGAAAAATTACTTGGATATCAACCGTGCTGCACATTTGTTAAATTGGACGCCACGCACGGCACTTCGTCATGGAATCGCGCTAACATTGGAACACTTGCGCTTACACAGTTGAACTAAGCCTCCCAACGAACTGTACACATTCTCTGTGTGCTGTGCAGTGAAGAACGGATAAGATTTTATTGGCTCATATTTGGGATCAATTCGCCCGATGCCATATTAGAAATGAGCGTGTTTGAATGACCGTGACAGCCCAATCTATCAAACGTTGTTAGAATTGTTGGGATATGAGTTGGAAAACAATCAGGCGAATATTGGCGTTTCAATCGTGTCCGACAAGGAATCAATGACCCAAAAGTTTGTTGAGGCTGTAGAAGTGAAGAAGCGTTTCTATTCAAACCATGCACTGGGTGATTTTTTGCGGGACATAATAGCTTATCCTTAAAGCATTGCACAAGTGACCCTGACCTTTCAATGCTTGCCAGTGTGCTGTGCGCGCCATAAACAATATAGATGAATTCTGTAACTGACATCGAACAACAATTGCATCGCCATTTAGTGGCCGATGGACTGATTTCTGACGATACAATTTGGCACCCGCAAACGGGTGGGCGCACCAACAAAGTGTGGCGCCTGACGGGTGCGTCGGATTTGATTTGCAAATTGTATTTAGATGCATCTGCGAACCCATTGTATGCGAATACGCCGCTGGCGGAATACGAATGCCTGCGTGCATTGGCGGGTGAAAATGTTGCGCCTGATGCGCATGGGTTTGTTGAAACACCATTTGGTGTGGTGTTGTTGTACCATTACATTGCGGGTCAGCTCTGGGATGGTGATGTGTTGGCCGTGGCCGATTTGTTGCATCGCGTTCATGGATTAAGCCCGTCCATAGGCTTGCGCGTTTTGCCCGATGATGCGCCATCTGTGGTGGCACAGGGATTGGATATTTTAGACAAAGTAAAGGGCGGGCTGGGCGATGAATTACGTGCCGTGCGCCCAGATGTGTACATTGAACCGGCCGCACCCGTTTTGATCCATACGGATGTGGTTGCGGGCAATTTGATAAACGGCGCCGACGGGTTGCGGTTGATTGACTGGCAATGCCCTGCCTTGGGTGATCCGTTGGTGGATGTGGCGATGTTTTTGTCGCCAGCCATGCATTTCATTTATGGCACTGCGCCGTTGACGGCGGATGGCAAGGCTGCGTTTTTAAATGCAATTAATCCCGCGTTACGCGCGCGTTATGAATGTGCGGGGGCGTTGTACCATTGGCGGATGGCGGCGTATTGCTTGTGGCGATTTGACCAAGGGATTGCAGATTATAAACAGGCCGCATTATTGGAAACGGTGCTGTTAAAGTAATCCCAGCGCGTAGACACCGATCAAAGCCACGGTGCCACCAAGCCCTGCATATAATGCTTTATGACGAAGGTTGCGCGATTTTGTTTTGGGTGGTTGGGGCGCTTGGGCGTTCAACATGCCCTCGATCATTTGGGGAAGCTTGGGGCCAAAGCGTGACAGAACCATCGCCGTTTTCATCAGATCACGCGCAAACGCACGCGGCCCAAGATTTTCTTTTATATAGGCTTCGACCTCTGGGCGGGCGGCGTCCCAGATATCCAATGAAACAGGATCGATGGACCGCGCCACACCTTCGACAACGACCATGGTGCGTTGAAGCAAGATCAGCTCTGTGCGGGTTTCCATGCCGAAGCGTTCGGTGACATCAAATAGATGCGACAGCAAACGCGCCATAGAGATATCTTCGGCGGAATGGCCAAAGATGGGCTCGCCTACGGCACGCAATGCTTGGGCAAACTCGTCGACATCTTGGTCGGCGGGAATATATCCTGCTTCGAAATGTACTTCGGCAACGCGGCGGTAATCCTTGCGGATAAAGCCCATTAAAATTTCGGCGTAAACACGACGCGTATATTCATCGATACGGCCCATAATGCCAAAATCAAATGCAACCAATTCGCCATTGGCATTTAATTTTAAATTACCTTGATGCATGTCGCCGTGGAAAAACCCATCACGCAATGCATGACGCAAGAACATCGACAAAATACGGGTTGCAAGCTCGTGCATATCCGTACCGGCGGCACGCAACGCATCCACATCAGCCAAAGGAATTCCATCTACCCAATCCAAGGTCATAACCTTGCGACCTGAATATTCCCAATGAACATGCGGTATCGACAACAGCGCATCATCCGCTGTGTTAGCCTCAAATTCAGACGCGGCGGATGCTTCAAGCCGTAAATCTAATTCGCCGCGTACAATAGAATCGAAATGCTTGATCACTTCGTTTGGGTGTAGGCGGCGCGATCGTGGCGACAGACGCTCGATCATGCCGGCGGCAAAATAAAACGCGTCGATATCTTTACGGAATGCCTTTTCGATACCGGGGCGCAAAACTTTGATTGCAACTTTTTGACCGGTACTTTTTAGACGCGCTTGATGCACCTGTGCAATAGATGCGGCGGCGATGGGTTCGGAAATATCATCGAATAATGTATCAACAGATTGGCCTAAATCGGCTTCGATTTCCTTGATTGCAATTGCACGATCAAAGGGGGGTAAGCTTTCTTGTAAAACACGTAGCTGTTGTGCCAATTCATGGCCAACCACATCGGGGCGTGTCGATAGAATTTGACCAAACTTAATATACGCAGGCCCCAACGCAGTGATTGCGCGTACAATAGGCGGGTATTGTGGGTCGCCCTTTAGCCCCAAGAATTTAAACGGCCAGCCCAGAACACGCGCTGTCAACTTGACCATCGGTGGCAAGTCCAACTTGTCCATCACAACGTCCATAGCGCCTGTGCGTTCGAACGTGGCACCTGTACGGATTAATCGCCAAATATTATGTGGCCCACGCATTTAGATTTTCCACCCAGAATGCAAACAGGCGATGCCCATCGTCATGTTTCGGTATTTCGCATTGGCAAAACCTGCCTTGCGCACCATGCCCAAAAACGTTTCTTGGTCTGGGAATTTGCGAATGCTTTCAACCAAATACTGATAACTGTCAGCATCATTGGCGATCAATTTTCCCATCGGCGGAATCACATTAAATGAATACCGATCATACGCCCATTGCATTGCGGGATTTGGAATTTGACTAAACTCCAAAACCATCAATCGACCACCTGGGCGTAAAACGCGGTACGCTTCGTTTAGCGCTTCTTGGGGGCGGGTGACATTACGGATGCCAAATGAAATCGTGTAAACATCAAACGAGTTGTCCTCGAATGGTAACGCCATGGCATCACCACATACCCAATCCAAATGATCAGACAAATCTTCGGCTTCGGCGCGGGTTTTGCCAGCATCCAACATGCCTTGGGTCATGTCAAAAACGGTCGCATGTGCAGACGGCGCGCGTTCAAGGAAACGAAACGATATGTCACCGGTACCACCGGCCACATCCAACAGCTTTTGGTTATCGCGCGGGGACAACCAGTCCATCATCGCAGCCTTCCAGATGCGGTGGATTCCCATGGACATAACATCATTCATTACATCGTATTTCGAGGCCACAGATGAAAACACGCCGCGCACCATGCCCGCTTTGTCTTTCTCGTCGACCTCTTTGAAACCGAAATGCGTTTTGCTGTTTTGTTTCGCCATTGTTTACGTCCTGAATTTGCCGCCCTTATAGGCCGAATCTTCGACGGGGGGAATGCGTCACCTTCACGGATATAATTTTATTCACATTTTGGAAATAATCCCTCGAAAATAGGTCGAATTTTTACTAAGCTGTCGCGAAATCATCGGGGGACGATTGAAAGATGAGTAAGAAAATAAAATTGCTAATGTTATTGGCAAACATATTACTCCTAATATTGATCTGTTTTTTTGTGGTAAAGGCTGTGAATGGCCGTGCGTCTGAAATCGCAGCTGTGCGCATGACGAAAACCTGTCAACACATTGTAACGCAAATGAATGCCCAAAACATGACGCTTGCTGATGCGGCGAATTATGCGTCCCAACAGGGCACAGTTGGTGACTATTCACCTACCGTTAAGGTGTTCAACGGCGCAGAAGGCGTGATTTTGGAAACGAATGACCCATCTATTATGGTTAACATCTTGGAAAAGAAAGAAACCGAGTTCGCCCGTGTAAATTGCAGTAAACTGGCGCGAAACTAGTTGCCCGAGCTTCCAGAAGTCGAAACGGTCCGACGTGGATTAGAACCCGTCATGACGGGCGCTGTCATCACGCGTGCTGACATTCGCCGCCCGGATTTACGCTGGCCATTCCCTGATAACATGGCGACGCGCCTGACTGGTGCGACTGTGTTGCGTTTGCGCAGGCGTTCCAAATATATTCTTTGCGATTTGGACACGGGCGAAACGCTGTTGATCCATCTGGGCATGTCGGGTCGCATGATCATTACCCCATTAACGGGGGATCGCGGTGACATGCTTGGCGAATTCCACAAATTTCATACGGCCCCCGAAAAACACGACCATGTTGTTCTGGATATGGCGGATGGCACGCGGATCACATTTAATGATACCCGCCGCTTTGGCGCGATGGATTTGATTTCAACGGACGCACTCGACGCACATAAGCTGATTGCGCATCTGGGCCCTGAACCCTTGGGTAATGGATTCGATTCGACTTATTTGGCGCAAAAACTGGACGGTAAAAAGTCACCAATCAAATCGGCACTGCTAGATCAACGTGTCGTTTCGGGCTTGGGCAACATTTATGTGTGCGAATCCCTGTGGCGTGCGGGCATCAGTCCGACACGATTGTCGGGTGAAATTGACCAACCGATTCTTGATAAACTGGTCCCAATCATCCGCGACGTCCTAACCGAAGCCATTGCCGCCGGCGGGTCCTCCTTAAAAGATCATCGTCAAACCAATGGTGATTTGGGTTATTTTCAACACTCTTTCGCTGCATATGGGCGTGAAAGCGAAAAATGCCGGACCTTAAATTGCACAGGTTCAATTAAAAGAATCGTTCAGGCTGGACGTTCCACCTTCTTTTGCGCTAAATGCCAGAACTAAGGGAAATGTCGTGCATAAAGGTGCGTTTGCCCCGTTGACTATCAATTGGATCGGCCCTATACGGCGGCTTCATCTTTCGCATTCGACAAGATCAGGAAATTATCATGGCTAATACGCCCCAAGCAAAAAAACGCGCACGTCAAACAGAACGACGCACAGAAGTAAACAAAGCACGCCGCTCGCGTATCCGCACATTCTTGCGTAAAACAGAAGAAGCGATCGAAAGCGGCGACCAAGCTGTAGCAAAAGAAGCATTCAAATCAGCACAGCCTGAATTGATGCGCGGTGTTACCAAGGGTATCTACCACAAAAACACAGTGGCACGTAAATTGTCACGCCTTACGAAACGTATCAAAGGCCTAACAGCTTAATACTTTCTAAGTACATGAATTTAAAAGCGAGGCCTTGTGCCTCGTTTTTTTATGTCTGATTTTTGAGTGACTTAGCGTCGTTCCTAATTTGTTCCCGTTGTTGGAATCACTCCCTATCCCTAAGTTATCCACACACCGAGTCGGCGACATCTGCCTTGGCTAATTCACATCGTGAAAGATTTGCGCATTTGGCAC
>DKMK01000043.1:7056-19626 GCA_002469545.1 Rhodobacterales bacterium UBA7416
CCTGTTCCGATTCTTTTCGTGTCAACAATGAAGATACGTTGAAATGCACATCCGCCTAGGCCAAAGTCATTTGAGTGATTCAGGGTCAATTTTAAGGGGGGAATAATCATGACAACGATCATCGACGAAAACCCGAATGAAACGTGGGCTGGACTTGCTGAAAAAACTGACGCGATCTTGGTCGACGTCAGAACGAATGCAGAATGGTCATTTGTCGGAATTCCGGATCTGGCGTCGCTGAATAAACAAGCGATGCTGATTGAATGGAAACAATTTCCCACAATGGCTCAGAATAATTCGTTTGCATCACAGTTGATGGATAATCTGAACGGCACTGCGCCTTCGGATGTTTATTTCCTGTGTCGTTCAGGTGTGCGATCACTTGCGGCGGCCGCTTTGATGTCAGACGTGTTCGCGGCTCAAGGGTGGTCAGTGAATTGTATCAATGTGTCCGAAGGATTCGAAGGCGATGTCGATCCAAACGGTCATCGGGGAATTATAAACGGCTGGAAAGCCCAAGGTTTAGCTTGGCGTCAGTCCTAATAGATATGGAATAAAAGTTTATGGGTACGGAAATTTGGCCAATCATTAAGTTGGCCCTAAGGAAGATTGTTGGTGAAGCTGCCTTTACCAACTGGATCAATCCCTTAGAATTAACATCAATGGATGGTGCAACGGCGCAATTTTCTGCGCCGACTAAATTCATTGGCGATTGGGTTGCGCGCAATTATGGCGATGCGATCAAAATCGAATTTGCAAAACAAGGCGTTAATGTGGGTCGTCTGACGTTCGTAACAGGCGCGGTTGCCAAGCCCATTGCACCAACGCCAACGACGCAGACATCTGCGCAACGCACAACAACAGGGTCAACTGATCTTCCGGGTGCCTCGTTGGACCCACGTTTCACATTTGGCAACTTTGTTGTGGGTAAACCAAATGAATTGGCCCACGCTGCTGCACGCCGCGTCGCCGAAGGTGGCGAAGTATCATTTAATCCATTGTTTCTGCACGGTGGTGTTGGCTTGGGCAAAACCCACCTTATGCATTCCATCGCATGGGAAATTAAACGCCGCGATCCAGAAGCGCGTGTGCTGTACCTCTCGGCGGAACAATTTATGTACCGCTTTGTTCAGGCATTACGATTCAAAGACACCATCAGCTTTAAGGAAATGTTTCGTTCGGTTGATGTGTTAATGGTTGATGATGTGCAATTCATCGCTGGCAAAACATCGACCCAAGAAGAGTTTTTCCACACTTTCAACGCTTTGATCGATCAGGGTAAACAGGTAATCATTTCGGGGGATCGCGCCCCCAGTGACATGGAACACCTCGAAGATCGCATTAAATCACGCCTGCAATGGGGCTTGGTTGTGGACGTACATCCAACAGATTACGAACTGCGCCTTGGCATCTTGCAATCAAAACAAGAAGTCCAAGCACGCCATAATCCACGCGTTGAAATGTCGCCGGGTGTGTTGGAATTCATGGCGCATCGCATTTCGTCAAATGTGCGCGTCCTCGAAGGCGCATTAACACGCTTGTACGCATTCGGATCGTTGGTTGGTCGCCCAATCACGTTGGAAATGGCCCAAGAAAGCCTGTCTGACATCCTACGCGCTACAGATCGCAAAGTCACAATCGACGAGATCATCCGCAAGGTAACAGATCACTACGGTGTAAACCTGACGGATATGTTGTCAGCACGCCGCACACGTTCCATTGCACGCCCTCGTCAGGTGGCGATGTTCTTGGCCAAAAAGCTAACATCAAAATCTTTGCCAGAAATCGGCCGTTGTTTTGGTAAGCGTGACCATACAACGGTCATCCACGCGGTCAAAAAGATCGAGGAACTTCAATCCATCGACAACCAGATTGCGAAAGACGTCGAAGTTCTACGTCGGATGCTTGAAGGTTAATTGGCGCTAACAGACCATTGCATGGCGGGTTAAATCCATCGCCATGCAAAAAACAGTCTACGCTCGCCACATGAGCCATTCGATCACCCCTACCAAAGACCGTATCGGTTTTGCAATTCTGTTAATGTTGTGCGCAACATTTCTGATCGCGCTACAAGAGGCACTGATCAAATTCAGCACAGCGGAATTGACCGTCTGGCAAATTTTTACCATTCGTGGGTTTTTCACGATCCCACTCTTTCTTGCAATGGCATGGCCGGCACGTCAGGTTAGTGCAACATGGCGCGATGCCTTTCACAAATGGCCGATGGCGCGTGCCGCCTGTATGACCGTAATGTTAGTATCCGTTTACGCTGGCATACCATTCACACCCTTGGCGACAATTGTGGCGGGCGTTTACACCGCGCCAATATTCGTCGCATTGATCAGCGCATATTTCATGAACGAACCCGTTGGATGGCGTGGATGGTTGGGTGTTGTACTTGGGTTTTTGGGCGTTCTCTTTATTGTTCAACCCGACAGTGACAGCTTTTCATATATAACAATATTGCCGATAATCGGTGGTGTTTTCTATGCGCTACAGGCAATCATCACGCGCACCAAATGCCGCAATATTTCGCCGCTCACGCTCTCGCTGTCACTGACACTTTTTACCTTGGCGCTGGGCCTGATTGGCACGATCATAATTGTGGTTATAAACCCGATTACCGAATTTCCATTTCTCACAAACCAGTGGTTCGCCATGTCACCACGCACGTGGATAATTATCACAGCGTTGGTGGTGTTAATGGCTGCAATTGGAATCGTCATGCCAATGGCCTATCAAAACGGCCCCGCCACAATCATCGCTACATTTGATTATTGTTTCTTGGTTTGGGCGATCATTCTGGGTATCGCTTTATTTGGGGATTACCCGAACACGGCATCAATTCTTGGCATGGTTCTGATCGTCGCGGCGGGCGTGTTAATCAGCCGCAAATAGCCACTTGCTCTTGACCCCACCTTAAAACCATTGAAATGTGTTTTTAAGTTGAAATTACACGCAAATTACGTCACTTTAACAGTCCGACGTAAAGGGGATCAGGGTTATGAAAGTCAGCATTGAACGCAGCGCACTATTAAAAGCGATGTCACAAGCACAATCTGTTGTGGAACGCCGCAACACGATCCCAATCCTTGCCAACGTATTGATCGAGGCTGAAGGCAACGAAGTCGCATTCCGCGCAACCGATCTAGACATTGAAGTGGTCTACAAAGTTTCAGGAATGGTTGAGCGAGCAGGCGCCACAACAGTTGGCGCGCATACTTTGCACGAAATCGTTCGCAAACTGCCTGACGGCGCGATGGTTGAACTCTCAGATGATGGTACCGCGAATCGTCTGGACGTTGTCGCAGGTCGCTCCAGTTTCTCGTTGGCTACACTGCCACGCGAAGATTTCCCTGTCATGGCCACATCAGAATACGCCTGTAACTTTGCCGCCAACGCCGAAGTTTTACGCCGTTTATTCGATAAATCTAAATTTGCCATCTCTACCGAAGAAACCCGTTACTACCTTAACGGTGTCTACATGCACACTTCAGACGGCGAAAACGGCAAAGTGCTACGTTGCGTTGCGACAGATGGGCACCGTTTGGCACGTATCGATGCAGAACTGCCCGAAGGCGGCGAAACATTGCCAGGCGTAATTGTACCGCGCAAAACGGTTGGTGAATTACGCAAACTGCTGGATGTAGACGAAATGAAAATCGCCGTTTCCGTATCTGAAACCAAAATCCGTTTCGCGACACCTGAAATCGTTTTGACATCCAAGGTCATCGATGGTTCATTCCCCGATTACACGCGCGTAATTCCCCAAGGCAACACACGCCGTCTTGAAGTGGACGCATCTGAATTCGCCCAAGCAGTTGATCGTGTATCTACGGTATCATCTGAACGTTCACGTGCAGTGAAACTCACATTGGACGAAGACCGCCTCATTTTATCCGTCAACGCACCAGACAGCGGCGCTGCCGAAGAAGAGCTTGTCGTGGCTTACGCAGACGAACGTCTCGAAATCGGGTTCAACGCGAAATACTTGTTGGAAATCGCAGGTCAGGTCGATCGGGAGAACGCTGTGTTTTTGTTTAACTCATCAGGCGACCCAACCTTGATGCGCGAAGGCAATGATGACAGCGCGGTTTACGTTGTCATGCCGATGCGGGTATAACATTTGCCCCGTCTTGCGGTAACTAAACTCAAGCTCTCGCATTTTAGATCTCATAAACAGGCGCGCGTCGAAACCGACGGGCGTCCGATTACTTTGTATGGTGCGAACGGTGCCGGTAAAACCAACATACTCGAAGCATTGTCATTGCTTTCGCCGGGCCGTGGCCTGCGCCGTGCGCGCGTTGATGAAATGGCACGCGCGCCTGAAAACCTTGGTTGGAAAGTCACTGCAACACTCCAATCCTTGGGTCAAATTCACGAAGTTGAAACAACATACACAGGCGAAGGTTCTCGCACTGTGCGTATCGATGGGAAAACTGCCACACAAACGGCGTTGGGCCGCATTGCCCGCGTTGTTTGGCTTGTTCCTGTAATGGATCGTCTGTGGGTCGAAGGTGCCGAGGGTCGGCGTCGTTTTCTTGACCGCCTTGCCATGAGTTTCGAGCCTTCTCATGCCGATCATGCTTTGGCTTATGAACGCGCCATGCGGGAGCGCAATCGGATGCTAAAGGATGGGATCACCGATCCGTCATGGTACGGAGCCGTTGAAAAACAAATGGCAGACGCGGGCGCACATATCGAACGCAACCGTCTACACACAATTGAACGCATCGCACAGGCCCAAGCAGACGCAGAAACCGCGTTTCCGTCCGCTGACCTTACATTGATCGGTGCGAACGGCGGCGACATCATCATTGATGATCTGGCTGACGCATTCGCACAAAACCGTCGCATCGACATGGCGGCAGGGCGCACCTTGCTTGGCCCTCATCGCGACGATCTCCAAGGTATTTATGTCGCCAAAGGCACCCCTGCAAAACTGTGTTCTACTGGTGAACAAAAGGCGTTGCTGGTCAGTCTGATTTTGGCAAATGGTCGCGCACTCTCTCAAGATTTCGGCGCAGCACCAATCTTGTTGTTGGACGAAGTTTCCGCCCATTTAGATGCAGAACGCCGCGATGCCCTGTACAATGAAATTGTCGCCCTTGGGGCGCAGGCATGGATGACAGGCACGGGCGCCGAATTATTTGACACTTTGGGCGATCGCGCGCAACATTTAGAAATCAGCGAAGCACAAACTGGATCACTCATTATGGCAGGTCAATCATGAACCCCCAACGTATTACAATGGTCACTCTGGCCGTCAAAGACCTTGAAAAATCGCGTGCATTTTACGAGGCCCTTGGATTTGAAGAAGCAGAAGGCGGCAACGAAAAAATCGCATTTTATAAAATGAACGGTCAATTTTTCAGCCTCTATTCGCGCGATGCATTGTCCCAAGATTTGTGCATGCCAATCCACGGCCGCAGCACGGGCACCGCGACACTGGCCACAAACTACGACAGCCAAGCGGCGGTTGATGCGGCTTACGTAACCGCGATGGACGCAGGCGCAATCTGCGTCACAAAACCAAACGAGGTTTTCTGGGGTGGCTACAGTGGAAACTAGACTGATCCCGATGGGCATCTTTGGGAAATTGCCCATAATCCGTTTTGGAACTTTGATGCAGACGGCAACATCGTCGGTGATACTTAAGCGTCGCGATTCGGCTGTAAACTGTCTGCAAAAATACAGACTGTTTACAGCTGATTTGCAGACAAATTAAAACAGCAAAATCTTGCCTTGCCCGAAACGTTTACCGAACCGAACACCACTTCATTTAGCGACTTGCCAAGCATAAAAAATTACGCAACACTAACTGATGACAATCACAATTACCGAACTCGCGCTTTATGCCGGCGCCCTGTTTATTCTGTTCATGACACCAGGGCCTGTCTGGGTCGCGGTGATCGCTCGCGCGGTATCGGGTGGGTTCAAGTCAGCGGTACCTTTGGCTTTTGGTGTCGCGTTGGGCGACATACTGTGGCCATTGGTGGCGCTTTTGGGTGTCTCGTATTTAGTTTCTATCTACGCCGATATCTTGATCGTTTTTCGCTACGCTGCGGCGTTTCTTTTGTGCCTTATGGGCGCGGCTTTGATGCGTTGGCCTGATAAAGTTTTATCGGAAAACTCCACCTTCACGCGGCCAGGGATGTGGGCTGGGTTTATCGCTGGGTTCGCGGCTGTGATCGCCAATCCAAAGGCCAGCTTATTCTACATGACACTGTTGCCCAGCTTCTTTGATTTCAACACATTGACCCGTGCAGATATGATCGCAATTTGCGCGCTTTCATTTGTTGTTCCGATGGCTGGAAACCTCATACTTGCCAGCTTTGTGGATCAAATGCGCCGCTTCTTGGCATCGCCTGACGCAGTGCGGAAAACCAACATTTGGGCAGGTGTTGCGCTGATTTGCGTTGGGCTGATTATCGCCGCAACTTAGCGCAAAATCGTGTGGTATGGGGTGACATTGCCCGCAAAATCGGCTATGTTTTCGACATAACAGTGGGAATAAAACCGATGTCAGACGATCAGCAACAACCAGAAGAATACGGCGCTAATTCTATCAAAGTTCTCAAGGGCTTAGAGGCAGTGCGCAAACGTCCTGGCATGTACATCGGTGACACCGATGACGGCTCTGGCTTGCATCACATGGTTTACGAAGTCGTGGATAACGGGATCGACGAGGCATTGGCAAAACACGCCGATTTCGTTTCAGTCGTAATTCATGCTGACGACAGTGTTTCGGTGCGTGATAATGGCCGGGGCATCCCCGTCGGCATCCACGAAGAAGAGGGCGTTTCCGCCGCCGAGGTTATCATGACCCAGCTGCACGCAGGTGGTAAGTTCGACAGTAACTCATACAAGGTTTCTGGCGGTCTGCACGGCGTTGGCGTTTCTGTTGTAAATGCATTGTCCGACTGGCTGGAGCTTAAAATCTGGCGCGACGACAAGGTGCATGTCGCACGGTTCGAGCATGGTGATACTGTCAAGCACCTAGAGGTCATTGGTGACGCCGTTGGTGAAACTGGAACCGAGGTTCGATTTATGGCTTCGCTGGATACATTTTCGAACCGAGATTTTGTTTTCAAGACACTTGAAAATCGCCTGCGTGAATTGGCGTTTTTGAACTCTGGGGTCAAAATAATTTTGCGCGACGAGCGCCCAACGGATCATTTGGAAACGGAATTATTTTACGATGGCGGTGTTAAAGAATTCGTTCGCTTCTTGGATCGCTCAAAATCATCAGTTATCGAAGAGCCAATTTACATCGTTGGTGAAAAAGATGACATCACCGTGGAATGCGCAATGTGGTGGAATGACAGCTATCATGAAAATGTTCTGCCGTTCACGAACAACATCCCACAACGAGACGGCGGTACGCACATCGCAGGTTTCCGTGGTGCGTTAACGCGCACAATCAACAGCTATGCCGCGTCATCTGGTATCGCGAAAAAGGAAAAAATTTCGTTCACTGGCGACGATGCCCGCGAAGGTTTGACATGTGTTTTGTCAGTCAAAGTACCCGATCCAAAATTCAGCTCACAAACTAAAGATAAGTTAGTTTCATCCGAAGTTCGCCCAGTTGTCGAAAGTCTGATGAACGAAAAGCTGTCTGAATGGTTCGAGGAAAATCCAGTCCACGCCAAACAGATTGTCAGCAAAATCCTAGAGGCCGCATTTGCCCGCGAGGCAGCGCGCAAGGCACGTGATTTGACCCGTCGCAAAACTGCATTTGGCGGCTCCTCTTTGCCAGGAAAATTGGCCGACTGTCAGCAAAAAGATCCTGCCCTGTCCGAAATATTTATCGTGGAAGGGGACTCGGCTGGTGGGTCAGCCAAGCAAGGTCGTTCACGCGAAAATCAAGCGGTTCTACCCTTGCGTGGTAAGATTTTGAACATCGAGCGCGCGCGCTTTGATAAGATGCTAACGTCCGAACAAATCACAAACCTGATCACCGCTCTTGGTACGGGTATTGGTCGCGATGAATTCGATATCAAAAAACTGCGTTACCACAAGGTCGTCATTATGACCGATGCGGATGTTGATGGTGCACACATTCGTACGTTATTGCTGACCTTCTTCTTTCGCCAAATGCCAGAACTAATCGAAGGCGGGTACCTGTATATTGCTCAACCGCCGTTGTACAAGGTGGCGCGTGGTAAATCCGAAGTGTACCTAAAAGATCAGGTGTCATTGGATGATTATCTGGCCGAACAAGGGGTCGAAGGCGCAACACTGACCTTAGGCAATGGCTCTACCATGGCGGGCCCTGATTTGGCGCGTGTGGTTGCAGAGGCGCGTCAAACACGGACAATCCTAAATGCATTCCCAACGCATTACAGCCACCATATTCTGGAACAGGCCGCAATTGCGAACGCGCTGAACTTTGAACAGGTTATGTCAGGCCCGCAGATCGCGGCAGATGCGGTTGCAAGGCGGCTTGATTTGGTCGCAACGGAATACGAACGTGGTTGGAATGGCCGACCGACCCAAGACGACGGATTGCGGTTTAGCCGCATCCTGCGTGGTGTTGAAGAAGTGCGTACATTGGATGGAAAATGTCTTAAATCTGGTGAAGCCCGTAAATTGTCCAGTATGTCTGACAGCTTACAAGAGGTGTACGCAGAACCTGCAAAATTCAGCCGTCGCGACAAAACAACGATCATCAATGCGCCATCTGATTTGTTAGATATCGTGAATGCCGAGGGTGAAAAAGGCCTTAGCTTGCAACGTTACAAGGGGCTTGGCGAGATGAACCCAAGCCAGCTGTGGGAAACAACATTGGATCCAGAAGCGCGCATCTTCTTGCAGGTTAAGGTCAATGATTTGGCCGATGCGGACGATCTGTTTACGAAATTGATGGGCGATGTGGTTGAACCACGCCGTGAATTCATTCAGCAAAATGCACTGTCTGTTGAAAACTTGGATTTCTAAGCGAAACCCGCGGTTCTAGATTTTTCTCTTGTCCGCATGCGCAATCCTTTGCGCATGCAGAGCCACCGTTGGAGGAGCATAAAATGAGCGATTTCACATTCAATACCACACCGTCCATCCACAACAAATTGGGCAGCGTGAAAAGGTTAGGCGAGGTCATTTCGTCAATGCCATTTGCGACCGGAAAAAACGCGATCCTATTCGTCACGGATCCGGGCGTAATGAAACTTGGCCTTGCTGATACTGCTATTCAAAGCGTGGAAGATGCAGGATTTAAGGTACGTGTTTTTGATGGAGTGGAGGCTGATCCAAAAGCAGTGACAATTTTGAATGCTGTTGAAATCGCCATCGAACACAAGGCTCAATGCGTTGTTGGGTTTGGTGGCGGCAGTTCGATGGACGTCGCCAAACTTATCGCATTGCTCGCGGTGTCTGATCAAAAGCTGGATGATATTTTTGGAGTGAACCAAGCGGTTGGCGAACGTTTACCACTTGTCCTAGTCCCAACGACCGCGGGCACAGGGTCTGAGGTGACGCCAATTTCGATTGTAACAACGGGAACAGAAGAAAAGAAAGGTGTAGTGACACCGATCATTCTGCCCGACATTGCTGTTCTAGACGCCGAGCTTACGATTGGGTTGCCAGCGCATATCACAGCAGCCACAGGCGTTGATGCCATGGTTCACGCGATAGAGGCTTTCACGTCTAGGAGTGCGAACAACAACCCAATTTCAAAGATATTAGCACAACAAGCATTGGCGCTTTTGGGTGCGAATATTCAACAGGCTGTTGTTAACGGTGGCGATCTAAATGCGCGTTCGAATATGTTGTTGGGTTCACTGCTGGCCGGGCAAGCATTCGCAAATGCACCAGTCGCTGCCGTCCATGCATTAGCATACCCCGTTGGCAGTTTATTCCATGTGCCGCACGGGCTCTCTAATGCATTGGTATTGTGCGAGGTAATGCGATTCAACGCGCCTGAATGCGCAACGGAATATGCGCAGATTGCGCCCTTCGTTTTCCCTGATATTGATTTCTCAAAATCAGACAATTCGATATGCGCCACGTTTATCGATCGCATGGATGAACTGAACTTTGAACTGGGTTTGCAATCGGGTTTACGCCATGTTGGGATTGAACAATCTGATATCCCTCGTTTGGCATCGGATGCGATGAACCAAACACGTTTGTTGGTTAATAATCCACGTGTGGTTACGTTGGCTGATGCAACAGAGATTTATGAGAAATCCTTTTAATGACTGCGCGCCGTCAGCTTTCTGTTGGCACGTCTGCGTAAGCTTGCTTCGCGCCAAAACGTAAACATCCCCATACCTATAACGATCGCCATGCCAAACATTGTCAGCATATTTGGAATGTCGCCCCAAATAAAATAACCCAATGCGATTGCCCAAATCATAACGGTATAACGAAATGGTGTGACAAAGCTGACTTCACCTACTCGCATTGCGGCAACGGAAAAAAAGTATCCCGCGAAAATCAGACAACCTGCGACACCCAATAATAGGACCTCAGAAAGTTGCATCGGTGTCCAGCCTTCGTAAATAACGGTCAACAAACCACCAGTGATTGTGATGACGACTGCGGTCACAAAGGATACATATAATGAACTAACGGAACGGTCTAATTTACGAACAACTAAATCGCGGGCAGTCACAAATAAGACGCATAACAATCCCAAGAGTGAGTATGCATTGAACCCATCTGTGCCAGGTTGAACGATCAACAAAACGCCGACAAAGCCGACAAAAATCGCAACACCACGTCGCCAACCAATCGACTCGTTCAAAAACCAAGCGGCGGCCAATGTCACGGTCAATGGCAGGGCCTGAAGTAAGGCCGTAATATTTGCGATGGGCAGGTAAAACAAAGCAGTTAGAAACGTTAATGTTCCCCCGAGTTCCCAAAGTGACCGCCAAGCAATCAAGCGATGGTTGCGACGATCTGGAAAGGCGCGAAATACATTTTTGCGCCATGCGACAAGGCCAATTAAAATAACCGCAAACAATCCACGTACGAAAATTGATTGATAAATTCCAATATCCGCGGATGCATATTTGATTGCAGCATCATTAAATGCGAACCCTGCCATGGATCCGCACATAAACAATGCGCCTGTCATATTTTCGGTCAATTTCATGAGTGAACTCCGTGTATTGAAAAACGCTAACTGCACGCAGTTGCGATTGGAACCCCCAAATAGATGTTAACACAAATCATTATATAACCGTATTGTTAATTAACAAATGTGGGAATAACAATTGATGTCACTGAACCAAACCTTTGCAACTCTTGGCGATCCAACACGTTTCGCTATTGTGGAACGATTGTTGCAAGAGGGGGAACTGTCTGCTGGTCGTTTGCAAGACCAAGCAAATATCTCTGCGCCTGCAATATCGCGGCATCTGAAACTGTTACGAAATGCGGGGGTCATTCAACAACGTGTTGATGCACAGCGTCGCTTGTATTCAGTTCGACCTGAAACGGTTCAGGCCATTCACGCATGGACAATGAATTACAAAGATTTTTGGCAAGGCAGCTTAGACAAGCTTGAAGCTGTCCTCATGAAAGAGAAAGTAAATAAATGACCGACCTAACCTTAGAACGCCATTTTCCGGTGGCTCCCGAAGTTGTGTTCGCACATGTGACAAAAGAAGAGCATCTGAAAAACTGGATGGGGCCGGTCACCATGACTTGTTCCGAAATCGACATGGAGTTGACTCAGGATGCCAAATGGTTCGCCGTTATTCTAAACTCTGAGGGGCAAAGGCATAAAATGAGTGGCAAAGTTACGGACATCGATCCGCCACGAACGGTCGATTTCACATGGGGCTGGCACGACGAAACAGATGCGCGCGGGCATGAAAGTAATGTCCGTTTTCAAGTCACTTCTGATGGTGGTGATGGCAGTATATTTAAACTGATTCATACAAATCTGCCCGACACAGAAGCAGCAGAAAGTCACAACAGTGGGTGGACATCCACCCTTACAAAACTAGAGGCCATGCTGGCCTAACAGAGAGGAAGAGAAAATGCCGAATTATATATTTGCCTATCACGGCGGTTCACACCCAGAAACGCCAGAAGAAGGCCAAGCGGTGATGGCCGCATGGAAAGCATGGATGGGCGACATTGGCGCATCTATCGCAGATATGGGCGCGCCTGTTGGCATGTCAAAAACAGTATCGGCGGGTGGCGTAGCGGATAATGGCGGGTCAAACCCGATATCCGGTTACACAGTGATAACAGCGGATGACATGGATGGCGCGTTGGCGTTGGCTAAAGGCTGCCCAATCTGTGACAGCGGCGGTTCTGTCGAAATTGCTGAATTGATGAGCATGTCCATGGACGGTAAATAACCAAGCCTAACCCAACGAAAAGGTCTTTGCCCTAGGCAGGGGCCTTTTTCGTACCTATATTCCAACAGACTCGATATTTAGGAGATAGTCATGAGCTTGGTTGGAACTCTTGCAAAAGTCGCGATCGGCGTAGCCGTTGCGAAAGGTGTGAATTCCATAACGCCTCCTCTATAGAGCCGTTATCACGGAGAAAGCGCAGAATAACAGTGACCTGTGTCACTGTTATTGCCTTTTAAGAAGCGTAATCGGAATT
>DKMK01000040.1 GCA_002469545.1 Rhodobacterales bacterium UBA7416
CAAGAATATGGTGAATGGAGCGAAGCGGAAGTTTCTCTTTTTAAACAGTTTCTTAGACCAGGTGATACGGTTATCGACGCCGGTGCAAATATCGGCGCCTATTCAGTTCCAATGTCAAAGTTTGTTGGTGAAACGGGAACAGTATATTCCTTTGAACCACAACCATTTTTAGCCTCTATTTTATCTTCAAATCTAATCGAGAATGACTGCACAAATGGGCGTGTTTTAACAGTCGCTCTGGGCGATGAAACTGGCACTGTAACAGTTCCGGATTTCGACTATTTTTCTCATTATAATTTTGGTGGTATTTCTTTTAGCGATGACACAAAACGGTTTAGAAAGAGACGTTCTATCCGTGTTCCAAAAGTAAAATTAGACGATGTTATTGCACCAAACAGCCTGCGTTTAATGAAAATTGACGTTGAGGGGATGGAGCTCTCGTGTTTACGTGGAGCCGAGCGATTAATTACAAAATTCAAACCCTTTATCTATTTAGAGTATGATCGCGAAAAACATGCGGTCGATATTATAAATCTACTCGAGTCTTGGGGTTACATTTGCTACTTGCATAAATCTCGACTGTATAGTGAGGGCAATTTCAAACGTAACGATAATAATATTTTTGGAAACACTATTTCAAGAAACCTTTTATGTGCTCCTGCCAATATCAATGTGATAGGCCTTAAGCGCGTAACGTTTAAAGTTTAACCATTTTGTAAACATCTTCAAGTTTCTTGGTGTTGTAAAAAAGGACCCGAAAAGTATTAGCTTTTCGGGTCAAGGGACAAGGTTGGTTGTGCAAGAACAAAGGAACCGGGAGAGTCATTGGTCCTTGCACATATATCTGAGAAGCAAGGTTGCAAGCACCTGAAAACTGCTCTCTGATACAAACGACTATGAGACGATTCTGCATATTAGAGAGTGACTAACGTCACACATTCTAAATTGCTTCGTATATTGAGGGAAATTGTTATGTCAGTTCAACGCGCAGCCGATGTTTTGGTGGAATGTCTTATAAATCAGGGCGTCAGCCGTGTATTCGGTGTTCCTGGCGAAAGCTATTTATCCGTTTTAGACGCATTTGTAGATCACCAAACGGAAATAAAGTTTGTGACGGCACGCCACGAAGGTGGTGCATCGTTCATGGCGGAGGCCTATGGGAAGCTTTTAGGGCAAGCTGGTGTTTGCTTTGTTACACGCGGACCAGGCGCTACAAATGCTTCGATTGGCGTCCATACGGCTATGCAAAACTCAACGCCTATGATCTTGTTCATCGGACAGATTGGTCGCTCTATGACCGACAGAGAAGCTTTTCAAGAAATCGACTACAGAATGTTTTTTGGGCCCATCGCCAAATGGGTGACACAAATCGACGACCCAAACCGCGTATCAGAGTTAGTTGCACGTGCATTCTCTGTTGCAACATCAGGTAGACCTGGTCCCGTTGTCGTCGCATTACCAGAAGATATGTTGCGTGAAATGACGTCCGTTCAGGCAGCAAAGGCGGTTCCTTCGCTATCAGCTCAAGCAACCAAAGCCCATATCAGTGTAATCAAAGATGAAATAACGAAAGCAGCCCGTCCACTTATTATATGCGGTGGCGGAGGTTGGACTGACCAAGGCCGTAACGATTTACAATCGTTTGCGGAAGCTGCCAATATTCCTGTAATTTGCGGCTTTCGTAACCAAGACCTAATGGACTCAAATAGTAATTCCTACATCGGAGATGCATCGTTTGGAAAACCGGAAGCAATGAAAAGGGTAATTTCCGAGTCAGATTGTATCCTCGCACTAAACATCCGATTTGGCGAAGTTGTTACAGACGGTTGGGAGATGTTTAACTTTCCTCATCCCCAGCAAAAGATAATACATACACATATTAGCGAGGCAGAGATTAACAAAGTCTATCACTGCCATTTGGGCATAGTCGCAGCCCCCGACAGTATCGTTTCAGGCCTTCGCTCAGCTGAGGTTAAAGGTGATTGGGGGGACTATTGCCGCAAAGCAAGATCGGAGTTTTTGAAAACAAGAGAGGTTCCTAAAACGATTGGAACTTTAAATGTTGCTAAAATTTGCAACTACTTGAATTTGCATGCAGATAAAGATGCAATATATACCAATGGTGCTGGAAACTATGCAATTTGGTCCGGTAAATATTTGAACTACTCGAAACACCATCGGCTACTTGCGCCGCAATCAGGCGCTATGGGTGCTGGGATTCCGGCTGCAATCGCTGCAAAAACTGCGTTCCCAGATCGACAGGTGATCTGTTTCGCCGGAGATGGTGATTTTCAGATGAGTTGCAATGAACTTGGCACTGCAATGCAACAAATGTTGGACCCTATAATTTTGATACATAATAATGGATCATACGGCACAATTCGTATGCACCAAGAAATGAGGTATCCAGATCGCGTAAGTGCAACGGAATTGACAAATCCACAGTTTGAATTCTTGGCACAAGCTTATGGATTTGGGTATGCCCGCATAGAAACAGACGCCGACTTTCCTGCAGCATTTGAACAGGCAAAGAAAGCAGCGTTTGGCTTCATTATTGAAATGATTACAGATCCACGCGACATTGCGCCCAATAAAACGATATAGGGCGCAATTTATTATACCGCAATATCAGTCAATAAGGACTCTCTCGAGAGGTTTTTACGGAACTGATCCCGAGACTGACGAAACTCTTTGGGTGACATGCCAAGTCGCGTCGTGAAAAAACGGGTGAAATATGCAGCTGATGTAAATCCAAGATCACTAGCAATGTCTTGTATTTTAGCGTTGGATATCAATAGAAGCCGTCGTGCTTCGCTTATAATACGGTCCTGGATAAAATGAGATGCTGATTGGCCGTTCAACTGTTGGCACACACGCGTTAAATGAGTGCTTGTGACACCCAATGTACGGGCATAGTTTTCCAATCCTTTACCCGAAAAGAATTCATCTTCTACTAGGTGAGAGAATTTATGCATCAAGCGTTGAGCTGCTGATAATTTTACACAATCCGACTGTTGCGCAAGTAATCGCGTTACATTGACGGTAATCAGCCCTGTATAGCTGTATATAGCCATGTCCGCGGCTGGATTTCCAGAATTAAACTCCTGCAATGCAGCATCGAACATCTGAGCCATTGTTGTAATATCGTTTGCTGTATTCAAGGCAAAGACAACTGGCTCAATAGGAAGGTTAAAATCCATCTCGGTAGGAATAGAGATTGCGCAAGCTTGGGTATTGATACCCAAATCAATATGATGTGGGCAGCTATCTGGGACATAAATAACGGTATTTGTTCCAAAGCCCTTCGTTACGCCATCAATCATGCACTTCCCGCTACCTTTTTTTATAAAGATAAACTTATTATAACCATTAGCGCCATCTAGGCGCAGTTGGGCAGAAATATTTCGGTACAAACCCGAAATCCCTGCCACAAAGACGGACTTGCCGCCCGATGTGGATGTATTATTCATGTGTTACCTGCTCGGTTTTTTATATTCTTTTTATATACTTAAAGTAAGAAGGTAGAGCACAATGGGCAATCAAAAAGGTGTGGGATTTGTAATGATTCGGTCATTGTAGTAATAGAATCACACTTTAAGAATCAGCTATGTGAACACTGTTCCAATTCGACATTTTGGACCTAAACCAAGTTCGCTGGCGTTTTGCATATCTCCGCGTTTGCGTCTTCGCCTCCGAAATAGCGATATCTAAATCAGTTCCATTTGTAATGTGAGCAACAAGTTCCTTTGCTCCTATCGCTTTGCATGATGGATGGCTTTCATCCCAAAGGCCCGCGTCTAAAACAGATTGGCACTCACCCAAAGCACCGGCATCAATCATATTATCAAATCGTCTCTCGATACGTTCATTCAGCCAATCAGCTTCACTCACCAGATTAACACCAATACACTCTTCGATCTCCAACAGAGGCGGTGGTGTCTCTTCCTGCCAACGAGATAACCCCTTGCCAGTTGCCGCGATAACCTCCCAGGCCCGCCGCGTACGAACGGGATTCAAATGATCGATACGCAACAAAGTATTCGGATCTAACTCTCTTAACAAAGCTGCAAATGCATGCTTTCCGTCGGTTTTTTCTATAATGTCCGCCTGATGTTTTATTTCGGAAGGGATTTCGGGAATTTCCGCAATTCCATTTGTAAGCAATTGAAAGTACAGGCCTGTTCCACCTAGAATAATAGGACGTAGACCATCCTCTGCCGCGGCAACAAGAGCTTTACGTACATCAGCAAGCCAGTGGCCAGCAGAGTAGGGTGCTCCAATATCAATGTGGCCATACATTCTGTGTGGACAAAGTTCAATTTCTTCGGCGCTTGGGCGGGCTGTTAAAACATGCCACTGACTATACACCTGCAAAGCATCTGCATTTATGACAACACCATTAAATCTTTGAGCTAAATCAATACCAAGCGCAGATTTTCCAGATGCGGTTGGGCCAGCAATAAGAATAGGCTTGGAATTGTTGAAATCTATTTCCATTCTTATGCCTTTGGCTGTGGCGATTTACGGCGCTTAACGATAAGTACAAGAAGCTAAATAGCGCCTATACAAGATTTTTACCATTGCATGCTGATGTTTTTTAAAGCATTTTCGCACCAATTACACGGAGATGCCCAAATGCCAGATCAAAATGACGAAACACAGCTTACTTATAAGCGAGTCCTTTTGAAAATTTCAGGCGAAGCATTAATGGGTGATCAAGGTTTTGGGTTACATCCTCCGACAGTCGAACGTATCGCAAAAGAAGTGAAGCGTGTTCATGAGCTGGGCGTAGAACTATGCTTGGTCATAGGTGGTGGTAATATTTTTCGTGGGCTTCAAGGTTCTGCTCAAGGAATGGAGCGTACAACAGCCGACTATATGGGAATGCTGGCCACAGTAATGAATGCATTAGCCATGCAGGGCGCTTTGGAATCTTTGGGAATTAACACACGCGTTATATCTGCGATACCTATGGATCAAGTTTGCGAACCATACATTCGCCGCCGCGCCGTTCGCCACCTAGAGAAGGGACGCGTTTGTATATTTGCAGCTGGAACAGGAAACCCATATTTCACAACGGATACAGCGGCAACTTTGCGCGCTTCGGAAATGAGTTGCGAAGCCATCTTTAAGGGCACTCAGGTCGATGGCATTTATGACAAAGATCCAAAAACGAACGCTGATGCCGTGCGGTATGATAAGGTTAGTTTTGATGAAGTTCTTCAAAAGAACTTGAAAGTAATGGATGCCTCTGCGATTGCATTGGCCAGAGATAACAATTTACCAATCATTGTATTTTCACTGTCTGAAAAAGGCGGATTGAAGGGTATTATGTCTGGTGAAGGTACATTTACCGTTGTGGGCGAAACCTAACGGAATAAGGGGAATAATATGTCAGAAGATATTGATATTGATGCGTTAGAGAAACGTATGGAAGGTGCTGTAAGTGCAATGAGATCCGAGTTCTCTTCATTGCGAACTGGGCGCGCTTCTGCTTCGGTGTTAGATAAAGTAATGGTGAACGCATATGGCGCAATGACTCCACTTAACCAGTGCGCTGGGATTAATGTTCCAGAACCACGTATGATAACGGTTACTGTGTGGGATAAGAGCCTCATTGATTCAGTGGACAAAGCCATCCGTGAAAGTAATCTAGGTATAAATCCAGTTGGTGACGGTATGGTATTACGCTTACCAATTCCTGAATTGAACGAAGAGCGTCGGGTAGAATTAACAAAAGTCGCCGGCACTTATGCGGAAAACGCCCGTATTTCCATTCGTAATGTCCGTCGCGACGGAATGGATCAAGTTAAGAAAGCTGACGGAATCGGCGAGGATGATCAAAAAATTTGGTCTGATGAAATCCAAGAGCTTACAAACGCAGCCATCAAGAAAATTGATGCAACCTTAGAAGCCAAGCAAGCAGAAATAATGCAGGTTTAACCTCAAAGGTATTTTAAATTGCCGCTTGTATCTAACATAATTCCGGAAGACTTACATGTTGCCATCATTATGGACGGCAACGGCCGCTGGGCTACGGCTAAATCGTTGGCGCGCCTGAAGGGCCATGCCAAAGGTGCCGATCGCGTTCGTGATATTGTAGATGCAGCCATGGATATGCAAATTTCGCACCTTACGCTTTTTGCTTTTTCAACTGAAAACTGGAAACGATCCGAAGGCGAAGTTCTGGGGCTTATGGCTCTATTTCGCCGCTTTATTCGCTCCGAAGCAGCAAAGCTATTTTCCCGAGGTGTTAAAGTACGTTTTATTGGATGCCGCGATCGTTTAGATAAATCGTTGATCAGCCTAATGGAAGGCTTAGAAGACCAAACTTCTCAAAACGACAAGTTATACTTGACGATAGGTCTGAATTACGGTGGCCGTGATGAAATTGCACGGACGGCAAAGAAGCTTGCTCTGCAAGTAAAAGCAGGCGCGATTGATCCCCAAGACATAAACATTGAAATGTTTGGATCAAATCTAGATACTAGTGGCTTACCTGATCCTGATTTAGTTATTCGCACTTCTGGTGAGTATCGCACGTCGAACTTTTTGCCATGGCAATCTGTATATGCAGAATATGTGTTCGAAGATACAACTTGGCCAGACTTTGACAAAGAGTTGTTCGAAAAAACTTTGGGCGAATTCAAAGGCCGTAACAGACGTTTTGGCGCTGTATCCAGCAAATGAGTTCCGTTAGCAAATATAGCGATCTAAGAACACGCCTTATTTCAGCCATTGTTATGGCAGCCATTGCAGGCATATCCCTGTATGTCGGTGGGGCTTTATTTCAAATAACTCTTTTGATCGTCGCATTTTGTATAATGTGGGAAATCGGAGGGCTATCAGCCAGCGACAGCGGGTACCGGGTTGCGGTCTCCTTTGTATATGCAGTCGCTCTTTGCGCCGCATTCTGGGCATCATGGGCTGTGGCATTAGGGATTTTTGCCACCAGTCTTATTGGATTTATTGCTCTTCTAAAGCCAAAGGACATTCCTCTTCGATGTGGCTTGGCTATTCTAGCTTTTGGTGGCTTGGTTGTTTTGTCCACGCTTCGCAATGATTTTGGCATGTCACAGACAATATGGGTTATAGCATGTGTCGTTGCTTCAGATATCGGGGGATACTTTGCAGGCCGAACGTTTGGGGGCCCAAAACTTTGGCCCGCGGTCAGCCCAAAAAAAACGTGGTCTGGAACTGTTGGTGGTTGGGTGTTAGCTAGCCTCGTTACATCATTGTTCGTTGTTTTTCATGACGCTTTTACAAATTCTAATTTTTATTGGTCAGTTTTAATTGCAATATTTGCACAAGCCGGCGACTTAGCCGAAAGCGCCTTGAAGCGCAGGGCAGGGGTAAAGGACAGCAGTAACCTTATTCCTGGTCACGGTGGCTTTCTTGACCGTTTTGACGGAATGCTCGGTGCTTTCTTTCTTATCTTTCTTTTGTTTGCATTTGAACTTCAAGGATTGTTGTTTCGATGAAAAGTGTTTCAGTTTTTGGAGCAACTGGCTCCATAGGCTGTACGGCTGCCAAAATTTTAAAACATCAAAGCGATAAATTTAACGTTGAAGTCATAACTGGCGGCAGTAACGTTTTGCAGCTGGCTAAGACAGCCATAGAGCTTGATGCAAAACATGTCGTTATAGCGGATGAATCTCTTCTAAATGAACTTCAAAAACATCTCGAAAATCACAAGATAACTATTTCAGCTGGTAGAAATGCTCTCCTTGAAGCGGCAAGCAGGCCAGTGGATATTTCATTACAGGGAATCGTGGGTTTTGCGGGCGTTGAATGTAGCCTTATTGCAGCGAGATCGACTAAAACCTTGGCCTTAGCGAACAAAGAAAGTCTCGTTTGTGCGGGGCCTCTTCTTCGATCCATCTGCACGGAACACAAGACTACGTTGGTTCCTGTCGACAGCGAACATTCTGCCATTTTTCAGTGCCTTCAAGGTGAAGATTTAAGAACCGTTGAACGCATAATTTTGACTGCCTCTGGCGGCCCATTCTTAAATACACCAATGCACGAACTCTCAGATGTTACAGCAGAACAAGCAGCCGCACACCCACGGTGGAAGATGGGGTTGCGAATATCAATTGACAGCGCATCTATGTTTAACAAAGCAATGGAACTTATTGAAACAAAAGAGCTGTTCGACATTTCATCTGATAAACTTGAGGTCATTGTTCAGCCACAGTCAATCATTCACTCCATGGTAGGTTTCAATGATGGCGCAATAATGGCCCATATGGGCCCAGCAGATATGACGGGTGCTATTGGATATGCACTTAATTATCCAAATAGAGAAACGTTGCCATTGGAGCGACTAGATTTTTCGAAGCTCGGCCGGTTAGATTTTGTTTCAGTGGATCCCAATAAATTCCCAGCTATTCAAATAGCTGAACACGTTATAGAACTATCCGGATTGGCTGGCGCAGTCTTTAATGCCGCAAAAGAACAAGCGCTAGATTTGTTTCTAAGCGGTCATCTTGGTTTCCTTGAAATGTCATTGGTCGTTGAACGTGCTATCAACGAATATGCCAAGAACAGTCACAATAGAACAGTAACACTAGACGATTTAATTGATATAGATAACTCAACGCGTCGTTTTATACAGAAGAATGTAAAAGGTAATTGTCATGTTTGAACTTATTGGAACCATTCCAGTTATAGGTCCATTGGTTACGTTGATTTTACCCTTCGTCGTGGTTCTTTCGATCGTCGTGTTTATTCATGAGTACGGCCATTATATTGTCGGACGGTGGTGTGGAATTCACGCAGAAGTATTTTCGTTGGGCTTTGGGCGTGTTATCAAATCTTGGACAGATAAACGCGGTACAACTTGGCAAATTGCTGCAATTCCACTGGGTGGTTATGTTAAGTTCTTAGGGGATATGAACGCCGCGAGTACCGAAGGTCTTCCTGATAGTGAAACATCAAGCGATGGTGATCAAAAGCATTATTTCACAAGTGCAAAGCTGTATAAACGCGCGCTAACTGTATTTGCAGGACCAGCAGCAAACTTCATTCTCTCAATCTGTATTTTTGCAGCCTTGGTTCTTTGGCAAGGGAAACCCGCTGATGAATCCATCATTGGCAAAGTTCATCCTGCAGTAAGTCAAAACTTTGACCTCCAACCAGGCGACCACTTAAAATCAATAAACGGCGTTCTTCTGGAAAACTTTTCGTCCATTTCAGAACTCATGGACATTGAAAACCCTCCGCAATTCATGCCTTATGTCGTGGATCGCAATGGCGAAACAATAGAGATTGATGGGCCTTTTCCGTTTTTATCAATTGTTGGATCGGTTATGCCTGTTTCGCCCGCAAGTAAGGCCGGCATAAAGGAAAATGATCTAATTTTATCCTTTGATGGAACCCCAGTTACGTCGTTCACACACCTTAGAGATCTGATTTTTGCCTCATCACCTGCGGAACGTGAAATGACTGTTCTAAGAAATGAAAAGATCGTTAAGCTCTCCATTTTTCCTCGCATAAGAGAGTTTCAAAATGGTGAAGGAGGTTTTCAAAAACAAGTTTCGATTGGAGTCGTCTCGGGCACCGCGTTTGAGACAGCGGTTCAGCCTGTAGGGATTGTCGAAGCTGCCACATTCGGCGTTAAACGCACGTGGTCTGTGTTAGAAGGCTCAGTGCGCTCAATTTCATTAATAGTTTCAGGCGAAATCAGCCCGAAAAATTTACAAGGACCTTTGGGCATTGCTCATGTTTCTAGCGATATTGCAAAGGCCGGGTTTATTGCGCTTATAACATTGGTAGGTGTTATCTCGACTTCGATTGGTTTCTTAAATCTGCTACCAATTCCAATTCTCGATGGCGGGCATTTATTGATGTTTGGTTACGAAGCCATTACTCGGCGAAAGCCAAGCCCCTCAATCGTACATTATGGTTCAGTGCTGGCATTGGCGTTACTGCTAACTCTTATGGTTTATGTGACATTCAACGACGTAATTCGATTATTTCAATTCTGGGCATGATGATGATCAATTTTACCAAAACCACACAATCACACTTTAAATTGAACTAACCTTCGCTTACAAAGGCGTAGAACACCTTGAGGGAATTAAAATGCGCGTTTTAAATCGATCTAAACTGTCAAAAGTATTATGCCCAGTGCGTACTGGTTTTTTATACACGGCAAGTGCAGTCGCGCTTAGTTTTGCAACTGTTCCACTGATAGTAGTTCCAAGTGCGGTATTCGCTCAATCGACGACGGTAACCGGTGTCTCTATTGAAGGAAACAAACGTATCGCGACAAGCACCATTCTTAGTTTAGCGGCCTTACTCCCTGGTAAGCGTTATAGTTCGGGTCAAATCAATGCTGCAGTCCAACGTTTAAATTCTTCTGGCTTTTTCGACACGGTCGACTTTAGCGTTAAGAACGGGCGCGTTATTATCGTTGTAGACGAAAAACCAACAATCAACAGAATTGCCTTTGAGGGGAACAAAAAGCTTAAGGACGGTGATCTTAAGGAATTGATTTCATCTCAACCACGTCAAACATTTTCTGCCGAGCAAGCCGAGTCAGATGCTCAGCAAATTGCTGCCGCATATTCATCGGGTGGACGTGTAACAGCCCAGATCACACCAAAACTGATAGAACGAAGCGATAACCGCGTTGACCTAGTGTTCCAAATTCTTGAAGGGCGCGTAACTGAAATTCAAAAAATTACATTTGTTGGTAATCGTAATTTTTCATCCAAGCGGCTACGCAGTGCTTTGGCGACGAAGCAAGCGGGTCTTATTCATGCACTGATATCGTCTGATACATTCATTCAAGATCGCTTAGAATTAGATAAACAGCGTCTTCGCGAGTTTTACTTAAATCGTGGTTTTGTGGATTTTAGTGTCCTTTCTTCATCATCCGAGCTCACGCGTGAAAAAGATGCATTTCTTTTGAACTTCACGGTGGAAGAGGGGCAACAATATAAATTTGGAGAAGTAACACTGGTAACGACTGAAGATGACATTGACATCGAAGCGTACCAGAAAGTTAGTAAGATTAAATCTGGTCGCAACTATGATCCACGCAAAGTTGATACTTTAATACAAGAGCTGGATGTCAAATTAGGCACCGAAGGCTATGCCTTTGTTAGTGCCAGGCCTCGTATTTTGCGTGATGATGATACGCGCACCTTGGATATTGAAATTGAACTGTCGCGCGGTGACAAGCTATTTGTAGAACGTATCGACATCGAAGGTAACTCAACCACTTTGGACCGCGTCATTCGGCGCCAGTTTGAATTGGCAGAGGGAGATGCCTTTAATCGTCGCGAAATTCAAGAAGCAACCGATAGAATTCGTGCAACAGGGCTCTTTGAAAGTGTTAGTGTAGAAAGCCGTGAAGGATCGTCACGGGATCGCGCGATCATTGACGTGAATGTCAAAGAAAAGGCAACAGGTAACTTAGGGATTGGTGCTGGTTATAACTCTTCAGATGGTTTCACTCTAAATTTCAATTTAGAAGAACGGAATTTCCTAGGGCGCGGACAAACAATCCGCCTAGACCTTTCTAACAACTCAGATGCAAAAGATTTGGGTTTCTCCTTCAGTGATCCATCATTTTTAGACCGTGACCTAAGAGCGGGATTCAGCATAGGTTATCGCTCTTCTTCCAACACTGCGGTTCCTATCGATGTCACCACCTTGGAATTCGCTCCTTCAGTTACATTCCCAATTGGTAAACTGTCGACACTATCTGTTGGATACCGTCTCGAAAATGAAGAAATTACAGTTCAACAAACCGAGGATACCACCACGACACCATCAACAACAGTTGATGCCGATTTGTCGGCAATTATAACCCCAGACCTTGGAAATCAGGTTAAGAGTTCTTTGACTTTAGGATACAATTTTGATCGTACGAACTCTGTTATCGAGCCGACCGCCGGTTATAGATTTTCAATTAACCAGCAGTTCACAGGGTTAGGAGGCGATGCAACATTCTCAAAAACATCTCTTAACTTCAAATCATACACTACAATTTTCAATGATGACATTATCCTGTCGGCTGAACTTGACGCAGGCGCGATTGCAGGATCCGACTCGCGGATTTCAGATCGATTTAATTTAGGTGGTGATAAGCTTCGCGGCTTTGAAAATAGAGGTATTGGTCCGCGTGATACAACTGGAACATTGGACCAACCATTGGGCGGCAATATGTTTGCGGTAGCGCGTTTGGAAGCATCCTTTCCAATCGGTTTACCAGAGGAATATGGTGTTTTTGGTGGTGTATTCTTTGATGCTGGATCCGTCTGGGGTATCGATAATCTGGGAACAACTGGTATTGATGATAGTGCAAAAATCAGAGCAGCGGCAGGCATTTCAATTTTCTGGAAAACAGCCATTGGCCCACTTAGGTTCAATTTTTCCCGACCCATTAAAAAAGAAGACTACGACAAAGAGGAAAATTTCAGATTTACAATTGATACGCGCTTCTAGTGTTTCAAGTTCGTAAAACTATCAAAATCGTTTTTACCGCAGTCTGCATTTTGTTGCCAAGCGTAACTTTGGCACAAACGTTTCCAGTTTTCGAAGATTCCTTGAAAATCGGAGTTGTAAATCAAGAAGTTCTTTTTACCGGATCACATTTCGGCAAGTCCAAACTAAAAGTTTTTGAATCGTCTGGCGCCATTCTTACAATGGAAAACATAGCTATTCAGGAAGAGTTGGAACAAGAAGAGCGTACATTAACTGAATTAAGAAAAACAATTGAGGTTGCTGCCTTTCAAGAATTAGCATTAGATTTTGATGCAAAGGTCAAAAAAATTAGGGCGACACAAGCGCGTAAAGAGCGCGACTTAAACATACAACTTAGCAAAGAGCGTGCCGCGTTTTTTGAGCAAATTTCGCCAATTTTGCTTACATTCGTGCAAGAACGTGGAATTGAAGTCCTCCTAAATAAGGAAACTGTTGTTCTTGCGGTACGTGGGAGCGATATTACACAAGCCGCTATTCAGCGAATAAATGAAGTGTTAAAAGAAAATTGACTGGTTAGGCCAGTGAAATAAGAGGGAATACGATAGTGGATACGAACACAGAATTACAGAGCGCAGACATACAAGATATTAAACGCATGATACCTCACAGGTATCCTTTTTTGCTAATTGATGCAGTACGCGAAATAAAGTTAAACGAAAGCGCGGTTGGTATTAAAAATGTAACGTTCAATGAACCTCATTTCCAAGGTCATTTTCCTGAACGCCCGGTGATGCCAGGCGTAACCATTGTGGAAGCTATGGCGCAGACAGCGGCTGTTTTGGTTGTTAAGACTTTGAATATGATAGATAATAATATGTTGGTCTACTTTCTAACAATAGACAAATGTAAATTTCGCCATGTTGTTTCCCCACCGGATCAGTTGGAATTACACGTAAAGGTTTTACGTGGTCGCGGTAAACTATGGAAATTCTATGGCGAAGGCAAAGTTGGCGACACAGTAGTTGCAGAAGCAGAATTCACTGCAATGATGGTACCCCCAGAAGAGGCTTGATCACATGACGATTGATCCAAGTGCAATCATTCACTCATCGTGCGTTATTGAGCCCGGCGCAGTTATCGGTGCTCACGCGCAAATTGGACCGTTTTGCCATATTGGTGCGGAAGTTTCTCTTGCTGCTGGTGTTGTGCTAAAGTCGCACGTTGTCGTAGCGGGTTGGACTGACATTGGCAAAGAGACAACCATCTTTCCATTTGCGTCCATTGGGCACGCGCCTCAGGATCTAAAGTTCGGAGGCGAGCGCACAAAACTTGAAATAGGCGCGCGTAACCGCATTCGGGAACATGCCACAATGAACCCAGGTACTTTGGGCGGCGGCGGCCTGACTAAAGTAGGAGACAATGGATTGTTCATGATGGGAATTCATGTCGGTCATGATTGCATAGTTGGGAATGGTGTAATTTTGGCAAATAATGCTTCACTGGGTGGCCATTGCATCATTGAAGATAATGTCGTGATCGGTGCACTTGCGGGTGTTCACCAATTCTGTCGTGTTGGACGCGGGGCCATGATTGGCGGCTTGGCCGCTGTCGTTGCCGATATCATTCCAATGGGAATGGTTATCGGCGAAAGAGCATCACTAGATGGCTTAAATCTTGTAGGATTAAAACGTGCAGGGGTCGATAAGGATGAAATCAATGCACTGCGTGGCGCATTCAAAGCAATCTTCATGAGTGATATTCCCCTTAAGGACGCGATTGAACCCACACGCGTTAAATATGCTGGAAGTGCACTAGTTGACGAATTGATAACGTTCATCACCGCCGAAACTTCGCGCTCTTTGACAACACCGTCCAAGGATTGATCATGGGGCTTCCCAATCTTGCAATTGTTGCTGGGTCAGGCTCTTTGCCACAACAATTGGCAGAGCATTGCCAGTCTAACGGTCGCGGTTATCACGTAATTCATTTCGAAGGTATTGAACTAGATTGGGTCGCTGGTCATCCGGTTATTCCGGCTCGGTTTGAAAAACCCGGTAAGATGTTCAAAGCTCTTCAGTATTTGAATTGTACACAGGTTGTTTTTGCAGGTGGGATGAAACGCCCTAAATTAAACCCGCTTAAGTTCGATCTTAAACTTATGAAACTGGCGCCTACGCTTTTGCCATCATTAAAAAACGGTGACGATAGCGCGTTGCGGATGATCGCAAAAATTTTCGAGAACGAAGGTTTGGAAATAATTGCGGCACATGAGATTATTGAGGAGCTATTTGTAACGACGGGGACGAATACATCCATCAAACCAAACGACGCCGACCTTTCCGACATAAAGCGTGGCTTAGAAATATTAGATTCGATTTCCAGCGCAGACATTGGACAAGCATGTATTGTTGCTCAAGGGCTTTGCTTGGGTGTGGAAACAATTCAAGGTAGTGATGCTTTGTTAACTTTCGTTTCCACTACAAAACAAAGATTTTTGGATTCCAAAATTGATGGTCGCGGCGTGATCATTAAGGCTCCTAAACGTGGTCAAGATCAGCGCTTGGATATGCCTACAATTGGTCCCAATACCGTTCAAATGGTCTATGATGCAGGTCTTGCCGGCATTGCCCTTACCGCAAATGGCGTTCAAGTACTTGATCATCAAGATTGCATTAAGTTAGCGAATTCCCTCGGTATATTCATTACTGTTGTCGAAAATAATGAGTGATCTTAATTTATTTCTTATCGCAGGTGAAATGTCAGGAGATCGATTAGGCTCTGCATTAATGGACGGTTTACACCAAGAAACTAATGGAATGGTTCATTTCTCTGGCGTTGGCGGCCCGATGATGGCCAGTTCTGGGATGGACAGCCTATTTGAAATGTCAGATTTATCTGTCATGGGATTGTTCGAAATTCTTCCAAAAATCCCAATGCTTTTATCAAGGGTTAATCAAACAGTAAACTCGATACTACTTAAAAAACCAGATGCATTAGTCACAATTGATAGTCCAGATTTTTGCCTACGCGTTATTAAAAAGGTACGCGAAAAGATGCCGGATATAAAGATAATCCATTACGTTGCGCCTTCTGTTTGGGCATGGCGTCCTGAGCGAGCGGAAAAAATGGCTCAGCACGTTGATCATGTTTTGGCACTTTTACCATTTGAACCACCTTATATGGAAGCAGCGGGCATGACTTGTGATTTTGTTGGCCATCCCGTTATTTCCGAACCAAAACCATCCAATCTTGATAAACAGATTTTGCGTGATGAATTACAGCTCGGAAACGGACCAATAATTACAATCTTGCCTGGGTCGCGTGTAGGTGAGATAAAACGAATGGGACCAATTTTCGATAGCGTTCTAAAACAAATTAAGAACGTCCATCCTGATGTTGAATTCATTCTGCCAGTTGCCGCATCTGTGGAACAATTGGTTAAAGACGACACCGCTTGTTGGAAAGTCAAACCTAACCTTTTGTTAAACAAAGGCTTTACCTCTGATCAGGTTGAATCTCGTAAAAGAACTGCTTATGCGTTGAGCGATGTTGCGCTAGCGACTTCTGGAACAGTTGCGCTTGAACTCGCTTCTCAAAATTGTCCAATGGTTATTGCTTATCGTGCTAACTGGGCGACAACGCGTTTGGTTAAAAAAATGGCTAAAATTGACACAGCCAACTTAATTAACATTGTAACAGGCACCCGCGTAGTGCCAGAACACCTATTCGAAAATTGTACTGCAGAAAAAATTACACCTAGTATCCTTAAAATTTTAGAAGGCGATACGACGCAAAATAAAGCTCTTTCGCAGACGATGAAAAAATTAGGGCAGGGACAAAAGGACGCAAACCTCTGGGCTGCACAGTCTGTATTACGTTCTATTGCGTAAAATCGCCGATCGTTGCGTGTGTTGCCGTTACCAAGTCATTTGGATCAATAGAAAACATTGAATGCGGCGTACCTGCAGCAGCCCAAACACTTTCAAACGAAAGTAGTTTGGGATCTAAAAATTTATCAATCTCAGTTCTGTACCCCAATGGTGAAACACCACCAATCGCGAATCCAGTTTGTGCGCGGATTATTGCGGCGTCAGCACGCACTAATGGCTCCCCAGCAAGTTTACCAGCTTTGGCCATATCAACTCGGTTTCCACCAGCAGTCATAAATAAAATACAGCGTTCGCTTTCTTTGCCCAAAAATATTATGGATTTCAGTATTTGATCAGCTTCGCAACCCATTGCAGACGCTGCATCGGCAGCAGTCTTGGTTTGAATTTCAAGTTCGATAATTTGAATGCATAAACCCAATTCTTCTGCCTCTTTGGCAACACGCTTCAAACTTTTACTCATCGTGATATCCTTTTGTACGTAAACTGGTTATGAGGTGGCGCGAATAATCAATTGATCTTATACAACAACGCTAATGTGAACTAGACGCTTAACAGGAAAAACCAATGGTCTTCAAAGGAAATTTAGATATTGATCCACGCGGAATGATTTATGAATCATACCGCATCGATGGAATCAGCTTAGAAGAATGTCGTATGATTTTTTTAGACTGGGCATTAGAAGCCGCCAAAGCAGATATGCATGGCGACCTAAAGGTATTGCTTAACGAATACAGTATCGACAATCCAAGTCACCCAATGACTCAAGTCATAACCGATGGATTAAACCGGGCCTCCGAAACTGGTCGCCGTGGTGGACGTGCCGGACGTCATACCTAAAGCGTATTAGGAAAGCGCGGCCAGAATACGTACCCAAGATCGCATGCCCTTATGAAAACTCCGAATATCGTACTTTTCATTTGGCGAATGAATTGAATCGTCATCCTGTGCAAAACCAATTAGCATTGTTTCTAAACCGATGATTTCTTGGAAATGTCCTGCAATCGGAATTGACCCACCACATCCAACATAAACACCTGCATTGTCCCATTCGTCGGACAGTGCGTTGCGCGCAACTTCAAAAGCTGGATGATCGATTGCCATAGAGGATGCTTTAGACGCGCCATGTGCGTTAAATTCCAATGTACAGTCGATCGGTAAATAATTCTGTATATGTTTTTTGAAAGATTCTTGAATTTTGATGGGATCTTGATCACCAACGAGACGGAAACTTACTTTTGCATGTGCTTCCGAAGGCAAAACTGTTTTAAAGCCTTCACCGGTATATCCACCCCATATGCCATTGATTTCTGCAGTCGGACGAGACCAAATTTGCTCTAATACCGAACGATCACTTTCGCCCGCTGGTTTTGATAAACCAACTTCACCCAAAAATTTGTCGGCATCAAAACTTAAATCACGCCACTGTTGAGCAACTTGGTCGGGCAACTCAGGCACGCCTTCATAAAATCCTTCCAATGTAACACGGCCATTGTCATCGTGAATACCGGCTAATGCCTTGGTAAGAACACGAATAGGATTTATTGACGGGCCACCATACATACCTGAATGAAGGTCCTTATCTGGCCCTTTGATCGTGATCTCTTGTGTCGCCATCCCGCGCAACATCGTAACGATTGAAGGTGTGTTTGGTTCAACCATGCCAGTGTCACAAATCAATGCGACATCTGCTTTCAATTCGTCTGCGTGTTCAGTCATGTACGGTACAAGTGAAGGTGATCCGCTCTCTTCTTCACCTTCGAAAAATATACTTATCTGCGCAGGTAAGCTGCCCATGACTTCTTTATAAGCACGGCATGCCTCTACAAAAGTCATAAGTTGGCCTTTGTCATCGGACGAGCCTCGACCACGAATAACTGGACCATTAGCGGTTTCTTCTAATCGTGGCTCAAACGGAGGATTGTTCCACAAATCCAATGGATCCACAGGTTGAACATCATAGTGACCGTAAAACAGTGTGTGTGTTCCACCTTCTCCTCCTGTTGCCATAACCATCGGATGGCCCGGTGTTTCCCTGACCTCGGCATTAAATCCAATTGATTGTAAATCATCGACCAACCACTCTGCTGCGGCATGGCACTCGTCTGCATAGGCAGGGTCAGTTGAAATGCTTTCGATCCGCATCAATTCAAGCAGACGCGCAATAGAGTTTTCAAGATCTGCATCAATATGTGCAAGGACGGCATCTAGGGACATAGTTAATCTCCAATGAGTTTCACTACTTTCTTGGGGGGAATATCGAGCAGGAGCAAGTCAATTTTTCATCTTTGATTGAATTATGTGTTGCAAAAAAATTTAAAAGGCGTAGCGGGGGCGCATCCCTTTTTGGAATTCCAACATGTTTCATATTGATCCCTTTCCGGCGCGCCAGTGGATAGCACAAGTCAATGGTCGAACTTTGCGTGCTGATGCTTTTGCTGGCTTTACAAACGCTGCAATTGTATTGCCACAAGGCGTAGCTTTTGCGACAATCGCCGGGCTACCGGCAGAGTATGGTTTATATACAGCCATGATCACAGCCGTAATTGCTGCAATTTTCGGCTCATCAATGATTATGATATCGGGCCCAACAACTGCAATTTCTGCCGTTCTATTTGCGACCCTCAGCGATGTCGCAATGCCAGGGACAGCACGCTATATTGAATTAGCGCTGATGTTAACGGTTATGGTCGGAATTTTCCAAATTGCTGGTGGACTTGGAAAACTTGGCGGTATCGTATCTTTTGTTTCCCATTCTGTCATGACTGCCTTTACGGCCGCAGCCGCCTTATTGATCGCAGTCAGTCAATTGGCGGGCGCGTTAGGTGTTCATGTCGAAAGAGGTGGGAATGTCGTTGAACGTATTTGGCGATTGGGCGAGCACTTTGTTGAAGTTAACCCAACCGCTGTTCTTATTTCATCTGTGACGCTCTTCTCGGCCATCACTTTAGCAAAGATAGCACCCAAGCTTCCTGGTTTTTTGATTGCCTTAGTTATTGGATCGACTCTGGCATATTTTATTGATGCCGCATCAGTTGGCGTTGCAATGGTTGGCGCGTTGCCCAGCGATTTACCTAATCTTCACGTTCCAAATGTTGCGTTTAGCGATATCGGCGCACTGGCACCGGGTGCCGCCGCAATTGCATTGGTAGGGCTATTAGAGGCAATATCAATCGGCCGTGCATTCGCGGTTAGACGTAAAGAAGATTTTGATGCCAACCAAGAAATGGTAGGGCAGGGCTTGTCCAATGCCATCGGTGGCTTCTTTCAATGCTACGCAGGTTCAGGATCTTTCACCCGCAGCGGCGTCAATGCATCAGCAGGTGCGATGACTCCTGTGTCTGGGCTTTTTGCTAGTGCATTTCTTGCCCTGATCTTACTCTTTATTGCTCCTTTAGTCGCTTACATTCCAGTCCCTGCAATGGCTGGATTAATCTTGTTTGTTGCGTGGAAGTTAATTGATATTACTGAGTTGCGTCATATTTTGGGAACGCGTTGCGCAGAGACCGTCATTTTATGTCTAACATTGGCTGCTGGTCTATTCATCGAACTAGATTTCGCAATTTATGTCGGTGTAATAGCATCGCTATGTGTCTTTATTTACGAAAGTGCGAGCCCAGAATTACCGATTATTTCCCCAATTGATGCGCCTAACGGTCAACGTAAATTTCGCGCAATTGGAAAACCAGCTCCGGACTTATGCCCACAATTATTAATCATGCGTCTGGATGGCCCGTTATTCTTTGGGTCAGTTGAAGCTGTTGAAAAGCGTATCAAAGAAATCCGAAAACTACATAAGCGTCAAAAACATTGGGTATTCACCATGAAAGCCGCTGGCAAAATTGATTTAGCTGGTGCGGATTTATTGATCAAAACCATAAGGGAAATCAAAGCAGATGGCGGTTCTTTCCGTATAGTAGCGCATTTTGACCCGTTGATTAAATCACTGGATCGGCTTCACGTGTTAGATGAACTTGGTGAAGACATGATGTATAGTTCTAAATTCGAAGCTGTCACAGCAGCCACCGAAGACTTAGACAAGCACATTTGTAAGGGATGCCTACGTGAAATGTTCGTCGAATGTGACAGTTTAAGGGACGCTGATGTCTAACAGACACCGGTATCTATCGAATCTCATGTGGCTCAAAAAATTAGTCGCGTGTAATCCAACCGCCACCGTAAATTCTGGTTCCATCTAGATCATAGAATACACAGGCTTGTCCGGGTGCTACACCTTCTTCTGCCACTAACAACTCAACAGTCGCGCTGGTTGGTGATGTCGCGCGAATGATTGCTTCTTTCGGTGCGCGTGTCGATCTAACACGAACTGCCACAGTCCGCTCTGGAACATCCATGAAATTATCGTCACCCAACCAATTCACTTCTTTGATTGTGACAGTTCGTGTCGCCAAAGCCTCTTTTGGGCCAACAATCACATGCTTGTTATCAGCATCCAATTTCACGACATATAACGGATCACCGCCACCGATTCCAAGACCGCGGCGTTGACCAATGGTATAATTTATGATGCCTTTATGATGGCCCAACACACGTCCATCCAAATGGACAATTTCACCAGGATCCGCCGCTTCCGGTCTCAATTTTTCGATCACTGCGGCATAAGAACCGTTTGGAACAAAACAAATATCCTG
>DKMK01000126.1:0-9701 GCA_002469545.1 Rhodobacterales bacterium UBA7416
GACGTCCAAAGACGTGTGATCATGCGGTCAACTTTTGGGGTTTGTACTTTTGAAGGCCATAATTTTGCTTTGGCCTCTTCGGTTGGGAAAATACCCGTATCTGATGTGATATCTTCGTCGATCAATGGCATCGCCGCCGTGTTCGCAGACGCATACCAAACATAGTTTGTGATATCCGCCGTGATTTGAGCGCCCATAATGAAATCGATAAATTTATGTGCCGCATCTGGGTTTGGTGCATCCACAGGGATCGTCAACATGTCAAACCACTGCAACGCACCCTCTTTTGGCACCACATATGTCAATTCAACACCATTATCTGCTTCGTCTGCACGATCACGTGCTTGGAATACGTCACCTGACCAACCAACAGCCACACATGTGTCACCGTTTGCAAGATCATTGATATACTGCGACGAATGGAAATAGCGCACATATGGACGGATTGATTTAAGCAATTCGCCAGCCGCATCGAGTTCAGCCTTGTCAGAAGAATTCGGATCGTGACCCAAATAGTTTAGCGCCGCAGGTATAATTTCTGTTGGTGCGTCCAACATGGAAATCCCGCAATCTGCCAATTTCGCAGCGCTTTCTGGATTAAATACCATGTCCCAGCTGTCGCCAGCATAATCAGCACCCAAACGATCAGCGACCATACCAGTATTATAACCAATACCAGTTGTGCCCCAAAGATAGATCACAGAGTGCGCATTGTCCGCATCGTAACCAGCGGCACCAGCCATCAAGGCCGCATCCATGTTACCCAAGTTTGAAAGTTTTGATTTATCCAATTTTTGGTAAACGCCGGCTTCGATTTGGCGCTGCATAAAATCAGATGTTGGAACAGTCAGATCGTAACCTGATGCACCAGCCAGCATTTTCGCTTCTAGGACTTCGTTGCTGTCGTACACATCATAAGTCACTTTAATGCCAGTGGCGGCTTCAAATTTTTCGATTGTGTCTTCGGCGATATAATCAGACCAGTTATAAATGCGCAGCTCTTCAGCGTTTGCCAATGTAGTTGACAACGCGAGCGCGGAAACAGTTAGGGATAGGATTTTCATTTTTCTCTCCATGTCGGCGGGCGTCCATTTTAGATTAAACAGCTGGCCCAAAAATTGTATCACATCTATCTTTTTGTGATATCATTTTCAAAACGTGCTCTATTAAGGTACGATTCGTCAAATCATTTCTGGCCTTCTCGGTCAAACGGCACAGTATTTAATAGAAAGGGACCGTTATGTTGAAGAATACTCCCAATCTACCGGAAATCCTCCGTCCCTCGGATATGACTGCCCAAGAATACATTTATCAACGACTGCGTAACTCTATCATGTTGGGCCTCATCGCCCCTGGAAACCCAATCACAATTCGCGGCCTAGCAGAGGTATTGAATACCAGCCCAACACCAGTGCGCGAAGCATTGCGTCGCTTGTCGACTGAACATGCACTGAAATTATTGCCCAATCGACGCATTGTTGTTCCCCAGATGACGCCAGACCGTTTCAAAGAATTGATACTACTGCGCGTCACATTAGAAGAACACGCAGCACGCGCAGCCCTGCCCTTTATTACTGAACGCTTGGTGGATCAGGTAACAGTATTAGACTTAAAACTAGACCAAGCTGTCGAAGACGAAAATCGCGATCAGTTAATCAAGATAAACCAACAGTTTCACAGATCAATCTACACGGCCAATCCCGATCAGGTCATCATGCCCATGATCGAAAGCATCTGGTTACAACTCGGCCCTTTCACACGTATCGCTGCGCGCAACGTAAAAGAGCTGTACGTCGTTGATCACCACAAAGAGGTCATCGCCGCGTTGCGTCAGCGCGATGAGACAGCATTGCTGAACAGCATCGCCGCAGATATCAAAGGCGGCGTTGGGCATCTCCACGCGGATGCCTTGGAACGTATTTTGGGCTGATCACGTGCTAAACAACCAAGAACTCGTTAATCTTATAGCTTTGCGCCGCGCATTACACCGCGCACCCGAAATCTCTGGGCAAGAAATTGAAACAGCCAAAACGATCCAATCTTATCTTGCAACCACCAAGCCTGACAAAGTGATTACTGGGCTTGGTGGTGCTGGACTTGCCTTTATTTACCAAGGCATCGAAACAGGCCCCACTGTCATGGTGCGCGCCGAATTGGACGCCTTACCGATCCACGAAACCAGCAATGTTCCATATCAAAGCGAAATCGCAAATATGGGGCACTTGTGCGGGCATGACGGACATATGGCGATATTATGTGGTTTGGCGCATCTCGTCGCACATAAACGCCCAGCGCGTGGTCGCGTTATTTTATTATTCCAACCAGCCGAAGAAACAGGCCAAGGTGCTAAGGCCGTTTTAGACGATCCACAATTTGCACAAATCACGCCTGATTACGTCTTTTCATTGCACAATTTACCTGGCTTGAAACAAGGGCATGTTGGCTTGGTAAAACTTGGGGCGAATTGCGCGTCGCGGGGGTTACAGATTGATTTAAATGGAATTACCGCCCACGCATCCATGCCAGAAACGGGCGTATCACCAATGCAAGCTGTTGCAGAACTGATGCCTGCATTGTCTGCACTTGGCGATGGCGGTAAACTTGATGATGCATTTAAATTGGTCACGCTTACCCATGCAAACATGGGCGAGCCAACGTTTGGCATTGCGCCCGGGCATGCGCGAATCCACGCAACGCTACGTGCGCTTCATGACAGCGCCATGCAGGCGCTGTGCGACAGATGTGAAGCATTCGTCACAAGCACGTCTAAAAAATATGGCTTGGATGCAACGTTTTCATACCACGATATATTTCATTCATGTCACAACGACCCAAACGCAATCGATATCCTTAACAGGGCGTGTGATGCACTGAACATCACGATTGATCATTCTATCGGCCCTATGCGCTGGTCCGAAGATTTTGGTTTGTTCGCCAACCACGCCAAAACTGCTATGTTCTTGCTTGGATCTGGGGCAGATCAACCACAACTTCATAACCCAAATTATGACTTCCCCGATGATTTAATCCCAATCGGTGCTGAAATTTTCCACAATGCGATACGCGAAATACTCGAATAACGCATCGGTTTTCGCAAAACACCAAAGTTACCCTAACGTCACTTACTTGCGACGCGGCGTCATCACGGTGCGTTGTCTTGCTAATGTTCACAAACTAAATACGATTAAGGCAGAAAATAATCCCCACAACAGGAGGAACGCATGCCCATCTATAACGCACCGACCAAAGATATGGCTTTTATCTTGCACGAGGTTTTAAAAACCCAAGATTTAGATATCAAAGGATATGACGATCTAAGCGCCGATTTTACATCCCAAGTTTTAGACGAAGCAGGTAAATTGGCCCGCGATGTATTCCAACCGATCAACGCCAGCGGCGACGCCGAAGGCTGTACATTAGAAAACGGTGTTCTGCGCACACCAACAGGTTTCAAAGAAGCATTTCAAACCTACCGCGAAGGCGGTTGGAACGGTTTGGATTGTGATCCAGAATATGGCGGCCAAGGCATGCCATATGTTCTGCACACTGCGATTGCTGAAATCTTCTGCTCTGCAAACATGGCGCTGACCATGTATCCGGGCCTGACCCACGGCGCGTATTCCGCAATCCACGCACATGGCACAGACGCGCAAAAACAAACATACCTGCCCAAAATGGTTGATCTGGAATGGTCTGGCACCATGAACCTGACGGAACCACATTGCGGTACTGATCTGGGTTTGATGCGCACCAAAGCAGACCCCCAAAGCGATGGGTCATACAAAATCTCAGGCCAAAAAATCTTCATCTCTGCTGGCGACAACGACATGACGGATAACGTCATCCACCTTGTTCTGGCGAAAATCCCAGGTGGGCCAGATGGCGTCAAAGGCATTTCATTGTTCATCGTACCAAAATTCATGGTCAACGACGATGGCTCCTTGGGCGATCGCAATGGCGTGTCCGTTGGCAACATCGAAGAAAAGATGGGCATCCACGGCAACGCAACCTGTGTGATGAATTACGACGACGCAACCGGTTACCTGCTGGGCACTGAACACAAAGGCATGCGTGCGATGTTCACCATGATGAACGAGGCCCGCTTGGGCGTCGGCATGCAAGGGTTGGCACAAGCCGAAGCAGCCTATCAAAACGCCGTTGAATACGCCAAAGACCGCCTACAAGGGCGCGATGTCACAGGCACAAAAAACCCAGACGGTCCAGCCGATCCACTGATCGTACACCCCGATATCCGCCGCATGTTGATGAACCAAAAATCCTTCATCGAAGGCTCGCGCGCTTTCACCCTGTGGGGTGCCATGATGATTGATCGTGCACACGGCGCAAACGAAGAAGCCGCCGAAGGTCTGATTTCCCTCCTAACACCAGTGTTAAAGGGTTTTAACACAGACATCGGTTACGACATGACAGTTCAGGCACAACAAGTCTTCGGCGGCCACGGCTATATCGAAGAACACGGCATGTCCCAATTCACCCGCGATGCACGTATCGCGATGATTTACGAAGGCGCGAATGGCGTCCAAGCACTTGACCTTGTGGGACGCAAAATGCCCAAGGACGGTGGCAAACACGTCATGGCCTTCTTCGAGATGATTAAAACATTCGCATCCGAAAACAAAGGCGACGAAGCATTCGAAGCTGATTTCTTAACCCCCCTAAAAGAAGCATCAAAAGATCTGCAATCCGTCATGATGTATTTCATGCAAGCAGGGATGAAAAACCCAAATGATGCGCTGGCAGGTTCAACAGATGCACTGCATATGTTTGGTCATGTTGTTCTGGGCCTAATGTGGGCACAAATGGCAAAAACATCCATGGATGCATTGGCCGCAGGCACAGATGATCCAGAGTTTTACGAAAACAAACTGATCACGGGTCGGTATTACATGCAACGCTGGCTCCCCACGACCAAGGCACACATGGCACGCGCCATGTCAGGTTCAACAAATGTAATGGGTCTGGACGCAGACGCGTTTTAGGTTTTCTTGATCCCTGCTTTCGGGCAGGGATCATTCTCACCAATAATCCGCGTTATAAAAGCGCGTAAATCTCGACGATTAAGGCAAGTCGACATTGCCTAAGCCTTACGCCTCAGAAAACACAAATCCCAACTGAATCGGTTATCCGATTAACAGCTTCTTGCGCTCGGCATAATCCTTGGCATCTATATCACCATTGGCAAAACGTAAATTTAACGTGTTCAGTGCCGTATTACCCTTTTCCTCAGAAACGCCACTTCCAGATGTTATCCATCGAATAAGGGCAACACCCCCGACGATCAGTGCCGCCAATAGAACCATCATAAACACTGGCCCCATGAACATACTAAACTCGTTACCACCAAACATATGCGGATGATCATATCCCCCAGATGCATCTGCAAAAACAGGCCCAACAAACGTCAACGCTATTACGGCGCTTGGAATAACTGAATATCTCATTTTATTCTCTCCATTTTCATTGCGTGATCGCTCTACTGGCTATCAATACATTCCATAATGACACATTCAGAATTTACTGCGTTGATCTATATCAACTACCCAAGCCATGGCTCCATACAGGGCGCTTTAGGCGCCGAGTGAACGTAATCGGTCTGGATACAAAAGCGTTTTAAGCGCCCCCATCCACAACTGTCATCCCCGCCGTATGGCGAAACACCAAAAACAAATCCCCGCCTTTGGGCAGGGATCAACGCCCTAGCGTAAACGGAACCTTGAACGTATGCCAAGGCCCAGCAGGAACAGCATAACGAAACCAAACACCGCCTGAATTCCCGAAACCGCCTTTATCAATTTGGGCGCACCCGAACTAAATTCAGACAGCAACGTTCCGCCAAATCCAAAAATGGCAAATGTGTTGGAAAACGAAATCCCCATCGCACTCCAAAAATCACCCATGATTGTTTTTGTCGGATCAGCCGTGAAATGGAATTGCAATAACAACGCACCAACAAACCAAATCATCACCAACCCAATCAATGGCCGTGCAATCGAACTGCCATATGCGGACAGGCGGCCATAAAACCAAATCAACCAACCAACAAACGCATCCTCCGTCACTTCCTTACACGCCATTTCACGGCGGTGAAAAAACAACTCTTGGTCAATTTCCAAATTCTGGTTCATAAAATACCGCAATGTATTGTAGGCCCGTTTTTGTTCAGTGGCTGACATATACGTCTTATCCCCAACAATCTCTTTGCCTGTCGGCATAATCTCTGGATAATTCAGGGATGCGGGGTCCGCCGTTGGAAACACAGTATCTCGATATAACTTCGCCGCATGAAACTTCGGAACATTTGTTTCGAACTTCGCTTTCTCAAAGGATGTTTCTCCATTTGTTTCAATGGAACAGAAATTGGAATAATTCGCGAAATAACATGACTCGAATCTTGCGCGGCCAGCGAAGCATCTGAACTCGAACTTGGCATAACCATTGAAGTGACTTCCAATGAAATTGGCGAGGCCTATGAAATGACAAGAAACAAAATTAGCCTTCTGAGTGAAATAACTGGATCCGAAATCGACAGAACGCTCAAAATGATTGGACTTAAAGTCGGCGTCAGCCGTGAAATGACTGGAAAAGAAATTGGCAGCGCCCACAAAATGACAGGAACGGAAATAAGCCTTACCGCCGAAAACACTGGATGTGAAATTGGCGATGTCTGCGAAATGACAGGAATTGAACAAAGCAAATTCAGGAAAATATCGTTTTTCAAAAGTCAAAGTATTTAGAAAAACCGTACCAGACATGTTAGTAAATTCTGATACATCGGGTAGTTCCTTATCACTATCCATACGTGTTTGAAACAGAGTTAATATCTCACCTTTTTCCTCGGCGCTCAGTGGCATCAAGTCACCAACATCCAACTCCAATTTAAGCGCCAGTGTTATGCGTTCGTCATCATTCAACCCAGCACAGGCCAAACCATTCCATACGCGGCGATTTTTAACATCAATTTCAGGGACAATTTCCCATCCAAAAATTCCTTGTTTCGCCTCCCCAAAAACAGTCGCCAAAACATAAAACGGGTTCTTGTCCGCTGGCTGAAACTCGGCGCCATCATTGCGTTTAATCACGCCATCTTTTTCATCAAACAAATGAAACTTATCCAAACTTGGATCAATCAATTTTTCCGCCATACCCAATCCCCTTAATCAATCCCTCAAACAGACCATAAAATGGCCCCAGAAATCAAGGGGTGGGATCATGGGGTGGTTATGGGCGCATTCAACCCGCCCGCATCACCTGTGCACGGGTTGTGCATCAATTGTGTACGGTTTGTGCACACGCATTCTAGCCCCAAAATCAGAATATAAAATCATCCGCCGTGAAATCTTCGGCCGTAATCGTCTCGCCATCGGCGGCAATAATCTTCAACTTCTCGCCACGAATTTCGATCATCACACCCCACGCGCGTGTCTTGATGATCAGGTCATCAATCGTGCCAACCTGATGGTATCCAGACAGGTCAATTAAATCCATACCGTCTTGAAAATCCATAATAAAATCCTTGCGACCATCCGCCACAAACACAAACGTATCGGCCCCGTCGCCCCCCGTCAGATAATCCTTACCACCCCCCCCATCAATCCGATCATCCCCCGCACCCCCATCAATCAAATCTCCACGTCGCCCACCAAACAGATAATCATCAAACCCAGTACCCGTAATCACATCCTTCCCCGTAGTCCCCACAAACGTCCCCCCCAACAAATCCGGATCAAAAGTCAGCTGAGTTATTCCATCTTCAACCCCCGCAACAAACACATGAATTTCGCCGTCAATAATGCGCACAGTCAGTGCGGAAACATTGGTCATCGCTACGTCGAAATTGTCTGCCATTGTGATTGCATGCAACAATGTGCCGTCAGGCAAAAGTTCATACACTGTCAACCCATCATCATTGCCAGCCACGAACACAAAACTGCGGCCTTCATGGGTGATGACAGCCATTTGCGTGGCCCCTTCGTAACGGGTATCCAATGTATCAATGACATGATCGGTTTCGCGCAAATGACCGTTGCCAGCCACGGAATAGACTGTAATCGAAGACGTCCCAGCAGAAATCATCGCTAAATACGTATTCCCACCGACACTGATAAATTCAACATCCTGAGGATACGTAAATCCGGAACCATCACCGGGCCCAACCGTATCGCGCAAATGTAAGTTCCCGTATTGACCAATCTGGTACAACGTCACTCCGCCATCAAATGCAGATGTGACAGCAATGAACGTCTTGCCGTTAATCTGGATCGACGCGAAATCTGTAATGTCACCCAACGTCACCATATCGTCATCCGCGATTGGTGTTTTTTCGATGAATTGCCCATCATCTTGAACAACATAAGTATACAGGTGGTTGTCGCCGCGTTTGCTAGCCAGAACAAAGGTCATCCCCCCCATTGTCACCACTAACGTACGGGTAAAGTTGGCATAATCATCCGCATCGCCGGTAACATTGGTTGGATACGTAATCTGAGGGTTCCCCCCAACAATCGCCACCAATGCCGCACTGTCATCATAACGTCCAGACGTCAGGATATAGTCCTGCCCATCAATGGTAATCACTTCGATGTCGGACACCGCAAAAGTGCCCGTTTCATCCGTCAAATCCTGCACATCGCGATAGGCAAGTATTTGATTACCATATACATAATACATCTGTATGTCGCTCGTCCCTTCGCTGGCGACAAACAAAAACAGCTGACCATTCTTTTCATAAAATTCGAAATCTGACACGCCTGAAAAATCAACCGCGCCGCCTTCACCCCCATACAGGGAACCCACAACAGAAAGCTCCGCCATGCCCTACTCCTAACCCATAATACCCACAGTACAGGATGAGCTGAGGGTCTTAAAAGTTGGTAACTTTTGACATGAATACGAACCGCCAAAAGCAGACAATTCAGTGTAAATTTAATATGGGTTTGTTAGGTATTAAACAAAAAGTGCAGTACATCGCCATCGGCAACGATATAGCTTTTGCCCTCTGCGCGCATCTTGCCTTTTTCTTTGGAACCCTGCTCGCCGTTACATTCAATGTAATCATCATATGCAATGGTTTCTGCACGGATAAAGCCACGCTCAAAGTCACCGTGAATGACACCCGCCGCTTGTGGCGCAGATGTACCCTTGCGGATTGTCCACGCGCGCGCTTCTTTTGGGCCTACAGTGAAATAGGTTTGTAATTCCAACAATCCATATCCAGCCGCGATCAAACGATCCAAGCCTGCTTCTTCTAATCCCAGCTCGGTCAAGAACATCTCTGCTTCGTCCGCTTCTAGCTGGCTTATCTCTTCTTCAATCGCCGCAGAAATCACAACGCTTGCAGCGCCCTGTGCGGCGGCCATTTCGGCAACAGCTTTGGAATGTGCGTTGCCTTCGCCAGCATTGTCCTCTTCGACGTTACAAACGAACAAAACAGGTTTTGCAGTTAACAATGTCAGCTGCTTCCACTGCTTTTCTTCGTCTTCGGCAATTTCGCATGTGCGGGCTGGCTTGCCTGCTTCTAACGCATCTTTGGCGCGGTTCAGCAAATCGTTTTGCATTACCGCATCTTTATCGCCGCCTTTGATTTTCCGCACCAAACCCGAAATACGTTTTTCAATATTATCCAGATCGGCCAACATCAATTCGGTTTCAATCGTTTCGGCGTCTTCTAATGGATTCACGCG
>DKMK01000126.1:9763-12822 GCA_002469545.1 Rhodobacterales bacterium UBA7416
GTGCGTGTCAGCGCATTAAATAGGGTCGATTTGCCCACATTGGGCATGCCCACGATACCAGTTTTAAAACCCATGATGATAACCCTTTGAATGTCGTTTGGGGCATCTATCTGTTCAATGGGGCAAAGGTCAAGCAATCCAGCCCTTGAATTCAGTCGAATTTTCCCGCAATGATTTCCGAAATTAAGAAAGTGCACCAAAATGACTCGTATCGCCGCCAAATTCGCTGATCTGAAATCACAGGGCAAATCTGCTTTTGTGTCCTATATCATGGCAGGTGATCCTGATTACGACACGACCTTAGAGATCATGAAGGGCCTACCTGCGGCGGGTGTGGACATTATCGAACTGGGCGCACCGTTTACTGATCCAATGGCCGATGGCTCGACCATCCAATTGGCAGGGCAACGCGCATTAAACGGTGGCATGACACTGAAAAAGACATTGCAGATGGTTGCCGATTTCCGCGAAACAGACAATGAAACACCGATTGTTTTGATGGGATATTACAACCCGATCTATAATCACGGTGTCGAAGCGTTCTTGATAGATGCCAAAGCAGCGGGAATTGACGGCATGATTGTTGTTGATCTACCACCAGAAGAAGACGATGAATTATGTATTCCCGCAGGCAAGGCAGGGTTGGACTTCATCCGCTTGGCAACGCCAACAACAGATGCGCGCCGCTTGCCTAAATTGTTACCGAACATGAGCGGCTTTATTTATTATGTGGCCGTAACTGGCGTGACAGGCTCTGGTTCCGCAGAAGCGGCTGCTGTTGGTGTAGAAGTTGCACGGATCAAAGAAAGTACAGATTTACCCATCGTGGTTGGTTTTGGCATCAACACACCCGACGCGGCCCGCGATATGGCCCTCATTGCGGATGGGGCTGTTGTGGGTTCGGCGATCGTGTCCAAGATTGCAGCAGGTGAACCTGTGGCGGATGTTCTGGCGTTTGTGAAAAGCTTGGCCGATGGTGCGCATAGCGCTTAACTAAACTTGGCCAATTGATCCACATCAAAGAATAACCCCACCCTCCCAACTATACTCTGCGAGTATAAACGGAGGCACGGATATGACCAAAGCGGACCAAACAACAATCACCCCAGCTGATGATGCGCGCACGGCGCAAATTATTGGGTTTGAACAGGGTGAATATCCCTATGCGGATAAGTTAAGCCGTAAAGAATACGAGACGGAAAAGGCTGCCCTGCAGGTCGAGCTGTTGAAGGTTCAACACTGGATCGAGGATACGGGCCAGAAGATTGTTGTTCTGTTCGAAGGCCGCGATGCCGCTGGTAAAGGTGGTACGATAAAGCGGTTTATGGAACATCTAAATCCACGCGCCGCTCGCGTCGTCGCCTTGAACAAACCCACAGACGAAGAACGCGGACAGTGGTTTTTTCAACGTTATATTAAGCATCTGCCAACATCAGGTGAAATCGTTCTGTATGATCGCTCTTGGTACAACCGTGCGGGTGTTGAACGGGTGATGGATTTCTGTAAACCCAATGAATACTTGGAATTCATGCGCCAGACCCCCGATTTGGAACGGATGTTAACGCGCAGTGGTATTCAGCTTTATAAATACTGGTTTTCCGTAACGCGAGAAGAACAGCGTGCGCGTTTTGCATCGCGTGAAACCGACCCTTTGAAGCAATGGAAGCTGTCCCCGATTGATCGCGCTAGCTTAAACAAATGGGATGACTACACCGAAGCCAAAGAAGCGATGTTTTTCTATACTGATACAGCAGATGCACCGTGGACAGTTGTACGTTCCAACGACAAAAAGCGCGCGCGGTTAAATTGCATGAAGCATTTTCTGTCGACGTTGAATTACCCGAACAAGGATTTGGATGTGGTTGGGCAACCTGATCCCAATATCATCCATCAAGTTCAAAACACAGTTCATGAGGCCGATCATATTTTGGCATCATCCCTGCATCCCAAAACGCGCAAAAAATAGCGCGAACCTTTGGTATATGGGAATAACTGGGGCCTTTCGGGGCCCCTTTTTTGTGGAATTGACGGATTGCAATCAGCATGGTAATTGGTAATAAAATATTACCAATCGAGGGCGACATGGCTATTATCACCACAATCGACGATTTCAAACCGATCTATAAACGCCGCGTGCCCAAGATGTTTTATGATTATGCCGAGAGTGGTTCATGGACTGAACAAACCTTTCGCGAGAATGTGTCCGATTTTGAAAAAATCTATTTTCGTCAAAAGGTGGCAGTGGACATTTCGAACCGCACGACGGCCAGCCAGATGATTGGCCAAGATGTGGCGATGCCTGTGGCGTTGGCGCCTGTTGGGTTGACGGGTTTGCAATGTGCGGATGGCGAGATTAAGGCCGCGCGTGCGGCAGAAGCGTTTGGTGTGCCCTTTACACTGTCCACTATGTCTATCTGTAGCATCGAAGATGTGGCGGCGGCGACCACGAAACCGTTTTGGTTTCAGCTGTATTGTATGAATGACCGCCCGTTTATCGAAAACCTGATTGATCGCGCCAAGGCAGCGGGGTGTTCGGCGCTGGTGATCACACTGGATCTGCAAATCTTGGGTCAACGCCACAAAGACATCAAAAACAACATGACCGCGCCGCCCAAGTTATCGATCAAGAACATGATCAACATGGCGACCAAGCCACGTTGGTGCATGGGGATGCTGGGCACCAAACGCCATGATTTCGCAAATATCATTGGACATGCCACAGGTGTTGAAAGCCTGACGAGCCTGTCCGAATGGTCAGCAAACAACTTGCTTAAGACCCTGAACTGGGATGATCTGGATTGGATGATCAAACGTTGGGGCGGTAAGGTCGTTTTGAAGGGTATTCAGGATGTCGAGGATGCCAAGATGGCCGTGAAAACCGGCGCTGATGCGATTGTTGTGTCAAATCACGGTGGACGTCAGTTGGATGGCGCATTGTCATCCATCCGTTCCCTGCCCGATATTATTGACGCGGTTGGTGATGACATAGAAGTCTGGATGGACAGCGGTATTCGGTCTGGCCAAGACGTAGCCAAAGCGGTAGCGCTGGGTGCCAAGGG
>DKMK01000082.1 GCA_002469545.1 Rhodobacterales bacterium UBA7416
TATAGTATTCGACGAAGGTCCCAACGCCAGGTGATTGGCAGCCAGAAAGTTTGGTTCAATTGTTGGCGACAGTTTATAAATTCGCGGTCAGTTTCTTAATTCTGCTGTTGGTGCTGTTATTCCGACCGACGGGAATTTTGGCAGGAAAGTCAGTATAATGGCGCTTAATCGTAATGTCGTTTATTTCGCAATCATGGCAATCATGCTAATCGGAGTTGGTATGTTCCAAAGCTGGAACGTATCGCTGTCGATTTTAAACTTGTGCTTAATCAGCGCCATCATGGCCTTGGGTGTGAACATCCAATGGGGTTATGCGGGTCTGTTTAATGTGGGCATCATGGGCTTTGCCGCGCTTGGTGGGTTGGCGGCCGTTTTGGTTGCCATGCCACCGGTCGAGGGCGCATGGGCCGCTGGTGGTTGGGGTGCAATGGGTGGTATCGCATTGGTAATCCTGTCCATCTCGTTGGCCGTTGTAACATACCAACGCATGGCGGCGGGACGTTTCCGTGCGATTGCCGTTACGGCAATTTGTATCATCGGTTTTTTCATAACACGCGCTGTTTTTGGCCCTGCAACCGAAGCAATCGAAGACATCAATCCAGCCCTTTCAGGATACTTAGGCGGCCTTGGATTGCCAATCGTTTTGGCATGGCCAGTGGGCGGGTTATTCGCAGGTATCGCGGCGTGGGTAATTGGCAAAATCACTTTGGGTTTACGGTCTGACTATCTGGCGATTGCCACCCTTGGGATTTCCGAAATCATCATCGCAGTTTTAAAACACGAAGACTGGATGACACGCGGTGTGAAAAACGTAATCGGCATGCCACGCCCTGTCCCATACGAAGTGAACCTGCAAACCACCGAATGGTTCCTGTCACTAAGCAATACATTAGGTGCTGACCCTGTTGGGTTTTCCAGCATATTCGTCAAAATCTGCTACGCTAGTTTGTTCATCATCGTTTTGTTGATTGTTTTATGGTTGTCAGAAACCGCATTAAAATCACCATGGGGCCGTATGATGCGTGCCATTCGTGACAACGAAGTATCTGCAAATGCCATGGGCAAAAATGTAACCAAACGCCACTTACAAGTGTTTGTTCTGGGCTCTGTTGTTGTGGGTATCGCAGGCGCGATGTTAACCACGTTGGACGGGCAATTAACGCCAACGGCATACCAACCACTGCGGTTCACATTTCTGATTTGGATCATGGTTATCGTGGGTGGATCAGGCAACAACTGGGGCGCTGTTTTGGGCGGCTTTGTGATCTGGTTCTTCTGGATCGAAGCGGAACCATTGGGGCTGTTGTTGATGAACGTCATCACATCAGGCATGGCCGAGGACAGCGGATTACGCGCACACCTGATCGGATCTGCGGCGCATATGCGTTTAATGACAATGGGTATAATATTGTTACTGGTTTTACGGTTCAGTCCACGGGGATTATTACCCGAAAAATCAGCCTAAACTTAAGGCGATCCATAAAAAATTGGCGGTGAATATCCTTCACCGCCAATAATATTTTCTGCTTTGGGTTTAAGTACCAGACGCCAGTAAAGCCACGTTCCCACCAGCCGCCGTCGTATCGATGCAGACATGGCGTTCCAAGACACAACGCGCGGCAACATCCATATCAGTGATCAATGGAATCAACACACCCGTGCGCTGTGACAATGCAACACGGGCCTGCTTTACCGCGATTTCATCAGCCCACAAAACGGCCACATCAAAACCTGACAGCACAGCCAAATCATCCAATTCCATTCCCAAAATCACACACGGTGCATTACCCGATGCGGTTGCCATTTGCGCCTGCTCGTTCGCCTGCGCCGCCGTTGGGCCCAGACATAAAACCACGCCTTTGGCATAGGTGGACAAAACATTCAGCTCGCCCGTTGGGCCGGGCAGGCTCTCTATTTCACGTGCCATTCGCGCGGGGCGCGTGACTGCATCCAATTTTGCTTGGGCTTCAGACGTGGACAAACTAGGCTTTGGGTATGGCGTGTTTGCGCCGCGCTCAGTTTGCACAAACTGTTTCAAATAATCTGGCCCACCTGCCTTGGGTCCTGTGCCTGACAGACCTTCGCCACCAAACGGTTGTGATCCAACCACCGCACCAATTTGATTGCGGTTTACGTAAATATTTCCAACGTTCAACGAATTACACAGATCATGCACACGCGCATCAATGCGCGAATGCACCCCAAACGTCAGGCCGTAACCCATGGCGTTGATGTCATCCACAATGCGCGGAATATCATCCGCTTCGAATGTGGCGATGTGTAAAACGGGGCCGAATATTTCTTGCTTCATGTCCGCAATACCATTCACGCGGATCGCCGTAGGGCGAATATAGGTGCCCGTTTGCGGTACATCCGATTGGTGCATAACGCGCCCTTCGCCGTCCGCGATATCAATATGATCTTGAATACCTTTGGCGGCAACAACTGTAATTACGGGCCCCACATCAACCGTGGCCAACCACGGTGTATCCGCCACCAATTCATCCATCGCACCATACAACATCGTCAGGAATTTATCCGCGACATCCTGCTGTACATACAACATACGTAACGCTGAACAGCGTTGGCCAGCAGATTGAAAAGAGCTGGCAACAATATCACGCACAGCCTGTTCAGGCAGGGCAGTGCTGTCCACGATCATCGCGTTCAGACCACCTGTTTCGGCAATCAAGGGCGCAAACGGATTGCCATTTGCCGCCATGCTGGCATTGATCATTTGTGCGGTGGCGGTGGACCCTGTGAAACAGACCCCGTCAATGTCAGGACTGGCAACCAAAGTAGCCCCAATTTCGTGCCCTGTACCAATTAGCAACTGTAACGCATCACGGGGAACGCCCGCCTGATACATCAATTCAACCGCGCGCGCGGCGATGATTGGTGTGGGTTCTGCGGGCTTGGACAATACTGCATTGCCACCAGCCAGCGCCGCTGAAATCTGCCCTGTGAAAATCGCCAACGGGAAATTCCAAGGTGAAATACAAACAAACTTACCCCGTGATGCCTGATTAGAAAAATTCACCGATTGCGCGGCGTAGTAGCGTAGAAAATCCACTGCTTCGCGAATTTCAGAAACCGCATCCATCAGCGTTTTACCTGCTTCGCGTGATAGGATTGCGAACAGCTCGCCAAAATTATCTTCGTATAGATCTGCGATTTTGTTCAAAACAACGGCGCGATCAATCTGTGGCACATCCCACGGTTTTGCATCTTTGATCGCACGCACAGCATCATCGCGGCTGGCAGATGTCGCAGACCCAACGACGTCTGCATTATCCGCAGGATTGGTAATTGTTTCTGCCAAACCATGCGCATCACCAGCCGCCAAATACGCAGATACAGTCCATGTTGTTTTCTTAAACACATCACGCGCTGCATCAATATGCGCCAATTCAGTTACGCTGTTGATATCAAACCCTAACGAGTTCGTGCGTTCAGGTAGATAAATATCAGCAGGTCGCGGCAGCCAGTCTTCGCCATCCTTAACCCCGTTCCACGTATCAATCGGGTCTTCAACGCATTCACGTGCAAGCGTATCCATGTCCAAGATTTTGTTAACGAAAGACGAATTCGCCCCGTTTTCCAACAGGCGACGCACCAGATAGGCCAGCAAATCATCGTGAATGCCAACAGGTGCATAAATGCGGCAACGCACATCCGCACCCGCCATCACATGATCATATAATGCACCACCCATACCGTGTAGGCGTTGAAATTCGAATTTCTGACCCTTGGCCATTTTCAATACGGCATGCACCGAATGTGCGTTATGTGTGGCAAATTGTGGGTAAATACGATCCGACATGTCCAATAATTTACGCGCACAGGCAACATAGGAAATATCAGTCGCACATTTTTTGGTGAACACAGGGAACCCGTTCAACGCATCAACCTGTGCACGTTTAATTTCCGTGTCCCAATACGCACCTTTGACCAAACGCACCATTATTTTGCGGTCCAGTCGTTCGGACGTTGCATACAACCAATCCAAAACAGGCGCCGCACGTTTTCCGTATGCCTGAACAACAACACCAAAACCATCCCAACCCGTCAGGCGCGGATCAGCTAAAACGGCCTCTATTATATCCAACGACAGATCCAAACGATCCGCCTCTTCTGCATCAATGTTCAATCCCATATTTGCATCACACGCCAGCAACACCAAATCGCGTAGGCGTTTCACCAACACATCCATCACTGCTTCGCGATGTGCCAATTCGTAACGTGGGAACAGGGCGGACAGTTTGATTGAAATGCCGGGGTTATTTCGCACATCCTTGTCTGTGGAATGTTTCGCCAGATGGGTGATGGCATCTGCATACGCCTTGGTGAATACACGCGCGTCCCCGTCAGTTAATGCCGCTTCGCCCAGCATGTCATATGAGTATGTGTAACCTTGCGTTTTGCGTGATTTGCCGCGTTTTACCGCCTCTTGGATTGTTTGGCCCAAAACAAACTGGTTTCCCATTTCTTTCATTGCGGCGCGAACGGCGCGGCGAATAACGGGTTCGCCCACACGTTTCACCAATCCGCGCATCGCTGAAAAAATGCCCGGCTCTTCTGCTTCGTCCAAAACTTTGCCCGTCAACATCAACGCCCATGTGGACGCGTTCACCAAATTACTGTCGGATTTGCCCATATGTTCGGCCCAACCGCGATCGGTCAATTTGTCCTCGATCAGATCATCCATCGTTTGCGCATCGGGGACACGTAACAGTGCTTCGGCCAAGCACATCAATGCGATACCTTCGGAATTTGACAGACCATATTCCGCCAAAAACACTTCCATCATGCCTGGATTTTTATCACCACGGATTTGTTCAACCAGATGGGCCGCGTTTGTGACGATTGCTTCGCGATCATCCACAGTCAGGCGCGTTTGTGTCGCCAGTTGTGAAACCAACGGGATCTCTTCACTTAGGTGTAAATCGCGCATGTTGTTGCGTATGTCAGTAAGGTTTTGCATGGCCATCTCCGATGTTTATCGGATCAGCATAGCCGAGATGTTTGAAATTATTTCGCCATTTATTTTCAAAATTTGGGTAATATCACTTCGTTTTTTACACCAAACAGGTATAAAGATGTCAAATATCACGGGATTAGGTGAAATGGATTCTTTCGATCTTAAAATTCTACGGATTCTTGAGGTAAATGGCCGCATTACCAACTCTGAGCTATCAAATCGTGTTGGCCTGTCGAAAACACCCTGTCAGATTCGTGTAAAAAACATGGTGTCGATCGGTGTGATTAAGGGGTTTCGTGCGGTGTTGGACAATGATGCATTGGATCGTAATCACATATCATTCACCGAAGTGAAATTAAATGATACACGTGATGCGACACTGCGCATGTTCAACAATGCGGTGATGGAAATTCCAGAAATTGTTGAATGCCACATGATCGCAGGTAAGTTCGATTATTTGCTGAAAGTACGCACCAAAAACATATCTGATTACCGCATTGCCCTTGGTGAAAAGATATCGACATTGCCATGCGTTGCGAACACGTCAACACATGTGGCCATGGAAGCAGTGAAAGAGTGAGTGTTTTATTTCTAAAACCATTTTCTAAAAACTTTGACCATACGGTAAAAGTTTTTCTATCTTTTCTAGTTCATTTAGGTATGCTGATTGAAATCAAATCAACAGGTGCCCTTTGATTCTTAACTTTGGTTCCATCAATATAGACAATGTTTATGTCCGTCGTCAGATAAATTGGA
>DKMK01000001.1:0-3913 GCA_002469545.1 Rhodobacterales bacterium UBA7416
TTTTGCATGTCGCGCCGACTGACCGTGCTTTTGCTTCGATCACGTCCATTGCTTCGTCTTCTTGTGGGCCAATAATGGCGAAGCAATTTCGTTTCAAAATTCCAGCTTTTTCACCAGCAATTTCGGCCAAAGTGTCGCCCAAGTACTGTTGATGATCAATGGACACAGGTGTGATGACGGCGATAGCTGGTTGGTCCACAACGTTGGTCGCATCAAGTCGACCACCCAATCCTACCTCTAGCAGCGTGTAATCTGCGGGCGTTCGTGAAAATGCGAGTAGCGCAGCGCATGTCGTGATTTCAAAATACGTAATTGGAACACCGCCATTGGCCTCTTCGCATTCCGCCAGATATTCTGCCAAAGATGTTTCGTCGATAATGTCGCCTGACAAAACAATACGTTCATGAAAGCGCGCTAAATGGGGTGAAGTATATGCGTGGCATTTATCGCCCGCAGCCTCTAGCCCAGCGCGGATCATGGCTTGGGTTGAACCTTTGCCATTGGTGCCCGCAATGTGGATCGCAGGTGGCATTGTCTGTTCGGGATTACCCAAGGCGTCCAACAAGCGGATCATCCGGTCCAAAGTCAAATCAATGATCTTGGGGTGTAACGACATCAGCCGCTCAAGGATGACATCGCTATTTTGGCTCACGCTTGGACGCTCTTATCTTCGATTTTTGCCGGTGCAGGCAACTCGCCTTTGATGGCGGGGGTTTGTTTCATCAACATGCGAATAATCGTGATCAATTCTTCGCGCATTTCACCGCGATGCGTCACACGATCCAGCATTCCGTGGTCCAGCAAGTATTCAGCGCGCTGAAAGCCTTCGGGTAATTTTTCACGGATTGTTTGCTCGATCACACGTGGGCCAGCAAAACAGATCAACGCATTTGGTTCGGCAATATGAACGTCACCCAACATCGCATATGATGCAGTTACACCACCCGTTGTCGGGTGCGTCAAAACCACAATAAACGGAAGGTTCTTTTCTTTCAGCATTTGCAATGCAACCGTCGTGCGGGGCATTTGCATCAGGGATAAAATACCCTCTTGCATACGCGCGCCACCAGCGGCTGAAAACAATACCAACGGGCACTTCATTTTCACGGCCTGTTCGCAGGCGGCGATGATCGCATTGCCAACAGCCATGCCCATCGAGCCACCCATAAAGGTGAAATCTTGCACAGCAGCGACAACTTTGGATTGGCCCATTTTACCGTGTGCCAATAACATCGCATCTTTTTCGCCCGTCTTTTTACGTGCGTCTTTCATGCGGTCAGTATATTTTTTCTGATCACGGAATTTCAAAGGATCGGCGAGAGGCTCTTGCGCTTCAAATTCGCTAAACAATCCGCCATCGAACAAAGCAATGCAACGTTCGCGTGGCGTGATATTCATGTGGTGATCGCAATTGGTACAAACGTTCAGGTTTTCCGCCAATTCACGGTGGAACAGCATCTGTCCACATTCCTTACACTTGGTCCACAAGTTGTCAGGTGTTTCACGTCGCGAAAAGATCGAGTTGATCTTTGGCTTCATATAATTGGAAATCCAGTTCATACCTGTTTGCCTTATTTTAATCCGTCATTAACATCTAAAGTCCTGCGAACAGAAATGCAATCATCTGCGTGCGCGCCATTCCATAATAGCAAAGTAAATCGAGAACATAATGATCGAACTGATCAACATTGTTTTCGCAGCCGCCGCCAAAAGTTCAGGTTGGTCAAAATAGTCAGGGGCAACGTATCGCGCCAAGCCGCTAATTTGCTCTTGGTAGGATATGTAAAACATCGCACCAAAGTTGTTAGCAAAATGCACACCAATTGCAGCGCCAAGATTGCCAGTGCGATATGTTAAGTCCGCTAAAAATAACCCCAGCAATCCCGTTGCCACAACAATCATGATGCCAACATCCGTACCAAGTTCACCGCTGAAGTGTGCACACCCAAAAATGATCGATGGAACGACCATGTAGAAAAGTCTGTTGTTAATCCACGCCGCTAACTGTTGTTGTAAATAACCCCGAAACAAGATCTCTTCGGCGCTGACTTGAACTAGCATTAAAAACAATCCTAACGGTAACAACCCCAACCAGCGTTCAAAAGCAATGTTTTCGACAATCCGATCGTCGCTTGGCAGTAGCGTTTGTGTCGCAACCAAAAACACTGCACTCATTAAAACAGCCACTCCAAAACAACGCAAAAAACGCCCCGATGGCCCGCCCAATAATGACGCCATTCCACGTTTATGAAAAGCCCAAACGCTGATCCAAAAAACACCCATCCAAATCATAAACGTCATCAACAACAGATAGACCGAAATGGGGGTCGTAAACTTGCCTTGTGCGGCGTCTTCGATTCCTGGAATCACCACAACCAATGACATGACCGCAAAGAAAATCGTAGAAAAAATGAAGTAGCCTGCAAACCAAACAATCAGTGTCAGCAATACTTTCCACCACCGTGTTTCGCTGCGTGCAGGGGCGACGAAGTCGGCAAAATTCTGGTTCATTCAAAGGCTCCAATTTGACTGCCAACACCCTAACACCCCACCCACCTTGCGCAACATCAAAACCGACGCGGCGTTAAGGGGTGACGTACACGTCAAACAGTGCTTTATTGTCCTTTCGGAGGATCACCATGACACACGCAACCTATCCACACCTTTTTGAACCGCTCGATTTGGGTTTCACAACATTACCCAACCGTATCTTGATGGGCTCTATGCACACAGGCCTTGAGGAGTTGGGTGATTGGTCGCGTGTTGCGGCATATTATTCTGAACGTGCCCGCAACGGTGTTTCCTTGATTGTTACGGGCGGTATGGCCCCAAACGTCGAAGGCGGCGTCATGCCCGGCGCATGTGGGTTGCACAACGATGCTGATATCGCGAACCACCGTATTGTTACAGATGCAGTGCACGCAGAAGGTGGCAAAATAGCGATGCAAATCCTGCACGCCGGGCGCTATGCGTATTCACCAAAGGCCGTTGGCGTTTCAGCTAAAAAATCACCAATATCGCCTTTTCCACCCAAAGCGTTGGATGAAGAAGGTATCGAAAAACAAATCGCGGATATGGTCGAGGCAGCGCGCCGCGCCCAAATTGCGGGGTATGACGGTGTTGAAATTATGGGGTCCGAAGGATATCTAATCAATCAATTCTTGGTCGAACATACCAATGACCGCACGGACAGTTGGGGCGGTAGTTACGAAAACCGGATGCGGTTGCCATTGGAAATAATCAAGCGTACCCGCCAAGTGGTGGGCGCAGATTTCATCATCATTTTCCGCCTATCCATGATCGACCTAATCCCCAAAGGGTCCACATGGGACCAAGTGGTGCAATTGGCCAAAGCAGTCGAAACCGCGGGCGCAACGATCATCAATACCGGTATTGGCTGGCACGAAGCGCGCATTCCGACAATTGCCACATCGGTGCCACGGCGCGCATTTACTTGGGTCACCAAAAAACTGATGGGACAGGTTAACATTCCAATTATTACGTCGAACCGTATTAACACACCGGAGGTGGCCGAATCCGTTTTGGCTGATGGTTGCGCCGACATGGTTTCAATGGCGCGTCCGTTTTTGGCCGACGCTGCATTTGTTTCCAAGGCACGTGAAAACCGTGGGGATGAAATTGCACCCTGTATCGCCTGTAATCAAGCATGCCTTGATCACACGTTTTCAATGAAACTGACGTCGTGTTTGGTAAACCCACGCGCCTGTGCCGAGACAGAATTGAATTATTTACCAACCACCGCACCAAAAACTGTTGCCGTTGTCGGCGCCGGGCCTGCGGGCATGTCCACTGCTATTGTTGCGGCCAACCGCGGACACAAGGTTACGTTATTTGATGGCGCATCCGAATTAGGCGGTCAGTTGAACATGGCCAAACAAGTGCCTGGAAAAGA
>DKMK01000001.1:4039-31238 GCA_002469545.1 Rhodobacterales bacterium UBA7416
CGTATGCCTGCAATTCAAGGCATCGATCATCCGTCCGTCCTATCTTATGTCGACGTTTTACGTGGCAAGGTTGCGGTTGGGAAATCCGTTGCCTTGATCGGTGCGGGTGGCATTGGGTTTGATGTCGCTGAATATTTGGCACACAGCGGCGAAAGCCCTGCGGTAAATCCCGCGTTATGGCGCACGGAATGGGGCGTTGATGATCCAGCGAAGTCGACAGGCGGCGTCGCCTTTGATGGCCCACAACCACATGCATCAGCGCGCGAAATTTACCTTTTGCAACGCAAGGCCCAGAAACTTGGCAAGGGATTGGGCAAGACAACGGGCTGGATACATCGCGCGACGCTTAAAATGAAGGGCGTGCACATGATGGGTGGCATCAATTACGAACAGATCAGCGATGCAGGCCTACACATCTCTGTTGGTGAGGATCAAAAAGATGCAAAGATACTGGCTGTCGACAACATTGTCATTTGCGCAGGACAAACATCACAACGTGGTCTTGCAGGCGCGTTGACCGCAATGGGCAAAGCGCACCACGTCATTGGTGGTGCAGATGTTGCTGCTGAATTGGATGCAAAGCGTGCGATTAACCAAGGATCTAAATTAGCCGCTGAAATTTAGTGTCAGGCCAACTCGTCCATCACAGCAACTAAAGCCGAGCTAATTCCATTTTCGGATAATGAATGCCCTGCCGAAGGTATCATATGCAATGTGGATGCCGGCCAATTTGCGTGCAGTGTGAACGCAGATTTTGGCGGGCAAATCATATCATATCTACCGTGAACAATTGTGCCAGGTATGTCTTTTATCTTATTGATATCTTTTAATATTTGACCGTCTTCACGCATGAAACCTTTGTTGATGAAGTAGTGGTTTTCAATGCGCGCAAATGCACGCGCATATGCGGCAGGTACGGAGCCCGATACGCCACGCGGTTCCAGCACAGCCAACGCGGTTTCCCACTGTGTCCACGCCCGTGCAAAACGTGTTTGCTCTCCCTCGTCATTGCCAAACAGGCGACGGTGATACGCTGAAATAACATCGCTTTTTTCGTGATCTTCCAGCAAACTGGTAACCTTTGACCATTCGTCAGGAAAAAACATTCCTGCACCGCCATCGTAAAACCAATCTAGCTCTGCATCCGTCATTAAAAATACGCCACGCAAAACGATATGGCGGACATGTTTTGGATGTGTTTGCGCATAAATCAACGCAAGCGTTGCGCCCCAAGAGCCACCAAACACAATCCATTTATCGATATTCATCAACGTACGAATACGTTCAATGTCTGAAACCAAGTCCCAAGTCGTATTCGCTTTTACGCAGGCATGAGGTTGCGAACGTCCACATCCGCGTTGATCAAAGAGGATAATTCTGTAGTGGTCAGGATGGAAAAACCGCCGCATTCCGGGGCTACAGCCGCCGCCGGGTCCGCCGTGGAAAACAACAACAGGAATACCATCTGGATTCCCACATTCCTCTACATAAATTGTATGCCCATCACCAACATCCAACATTTGGTGCGCATAAGGTTGAATAACGGGATATAACGCGCGATGTGCGCTAATTTGACCTTCGGTATTTCGCATCTTTAGCCTATATATGCTGATGTAACCAAGCTTGTCCTTTTGAAAGCCAGAGTCAATGTCCACGATCAATACAATCGATCCCAGCGAAGTCGCAAAATTCGAGGCAATGGCCACTGAATGGTGGGACACCGACGGTAAATTCAAACCGCTTCATATGCTGAATCCAACCCGACTAGATTATATCGTCGACCAAATCGCCGCCGAATTCGCGCGCGATCTGTCTGTAAAAGACCCATTCAAAGGCTTACGCATTTTGGATATAGGATGTGGTGGTGGGCTTTTGTCAGAACCAATGGCGCGCCTAGGCGCAACTGTTGTGGGTGCTGATGCCGCTGCGGGCAATATTCCTGTTGCCCAAATCCATGCGGAAAAATCTGGATTAGAAATTGATTACCGACACACAACTGCTGAAGATATTGCAGCATCTGGTGAAAAGTTTGACGTGGTCTTAAACATGGAAGTTGTTGAGCACGTTGCAGATCCGCTTGGCTTTCTAACTGCTTGTAAAGAATTGTTAAAAGATAATGGCTTACTGTTATGTTCCACAATAAATCGTAATCCAAAAAGTTATATGGTGGCCATTATTGGTGCCGAACATATCATGCGTTGGTTGCCAAAAGGAACACATGAATGGGATAAGTTCATCACCCCTGACGAGCTGTATGAATTGATTGAAAACGCGGGCCTTACGCCTGTGGACCGCAAAGGATTTGTTTTCAACCCGCTGAAATGGAGCTGGTCAATTTCTGCCCGCGATTTGTCCGTGAATTATGTAACGGCCAGCATCAAATCCTAGCAGACAAAAGAAGAATTAACATATATACTTAACGCGTTAAGGAATAATGACGTCACGCATTAGTTATATAGGAAAAAATCATGTCTGCACCGGTGAATGAATTCAAAAGCCGCCTGAAATCTGGCAAAACACAGTTCGGAATTTGGTCATGTCTTGCCAGCGAAATGGTAACGGAATTGCTGGCGACATCCGACATCGACTGGATTTGTATTGACGGTGAACACTCGCCAAATCAGCTGACGGAAATGCGCCGCCAGTTATTATCGATCGAAAATTCGGGTACCAATGCAATCGTGCGTGTACCCGTTGGCGAAGACTGGATAATTAAACAAGCTTTGGATATTGGCGCGCAAACCGTTCTGGTGCCAATGGTCGATACCGCGGAACAGGCCGAACAAGCGGTGCGTGCGATGAATTACCCACCCAAAGGTATTCGCGGTGTTGGATCATATGGAACACGTGCCTCCAAGTTTGGCACGGTCGAAAATTATCTAACGACTGCTAATGATCAGGTGTGCTTGATTGTTCAAGCCGAAAGCATGAAGGCAATTGAAAACCTTGATGCTATTTTGGCCGTCGATGGGATCGACGCCGTGTTCATTGGTCCGTCAGATTTATCGGCCGATATGGGCTATCTTGGATCGCCAGACAGGCCAGAGGTACACGCCGTGGTCGACGCCGCGTTGGAAAAAATCATGGCCTCAGATAAGGCCGCTGGCATTTTGACGTTCGATATGAAGCTTGCCCAAAAACAAGTAGAAATGGGTGTCGATTTCATTGCCGTAGCGATGGATGTTGGTTTGTTGGGTAATTCCACACGGGCACTGGTGTCCAAGGTCAAAGAATTTTGATGGATACAGAACTTTTGAGCGCATCATGTCATTGCGGCACCGTGAAATTCACGGTGGCGTTGACAGATGGGCTTAATTCCGCACGTCGGTGCACATGTTCATATTGCTCTATGCGCGGTGCGCTGGCGGTATCCGCCAACTTGGATGGCATTGCGTTTTTACAGGGTCAAAATGCGCTGACACTTTATCAATTCAATACGAAATCCGCGAAACATTATTTCTGTTCGAAGTGCGGAATTTATACGCATCATCAACGCCGATCTAATCCAAACGAATTCGGTGTTAATGCTGCATGCCTTGACTGCGTTTCACCTTTTGATTTTGGCGAAGTAGTCGTTTTGGATGGGGTGAACCATCCAAAAGATGGCCATGGTTCGCGCGTGGCTGGTATCCTGACTTTTACACCAAAATAGTACCTATTCCAATGCCATGCGAAATTCGCGCAGAAATCGCAATCCTTCGCGTAAACGATCCTTGCTTAGCTTTGACATTACGTCTTCGAACACGGGCGTGATCGCCAATACGGCTTCGTCACGTGCGCGGTCGCCTGCGTTTGAAATTGAAACCAGTTTTTTGCGTGCATCGTCCCAATCGGGGCGCACGTGAATGTATCCATAGTTTTCCAACTTGCCCAATGTATTGGTCAACGCACCCTTGGTCAGGTTAAACGTTTTCGCCAATTGCGCAGGGCTCCGTTCACGGGTCTGGTTCGATAGATAATTCAACAGCACAAAATGTGATAGCTCCATGCCCTTGGGTAATGCACGCGACAACCGACCACGCATAAGTTGTTCCGATGCTAACATTTCTGAAAACAGCGCAATCGCAATTGGATCTTCGTATGAATTATCAGACATTTTACGGGCTTTGATAGGGTTGTGCATTCATTAGCGAAGGGATTTTCGCACGTGCCTCTTTTACCGCATTGAGATCTAAATCCAAACATCTAAATCCCACGTCGGTTCCCATATCAAACAACAACTCGCCCCATGGAGATACCGCCATTGAGTGGCCCCATGTTGATCGCGTGCCGTGGTCGCCCGTTTGCGACGGCATCAACATGTAACACCCAGTTTCAATTGCCCGCGCGCGCAGCAGTGTTTCAATATGAGCAGGACCCGTTACAGGCGACATAGCGGCAGGAACCGCGATCACATTTGCACCGGCCATCGCCAAATCGCGGTAAAGATGCGGAAACCGAATATCATAACAGATGCTCATGCCCAGATCGATTTCACCCATACCCGCAACACTGGCTTTTTCACCTGGGCGGTAATTTTGGCTCTCGCGATAAACTTCGGTTTCGCTGACTTGGACATCAAACATGTGGATTTTATCATAACGGGCGCGAACCGTTCCTGTCGGATCAATCAAGAAACTGCGGTTGGCAAAACGGCCATCCGCATCATCTGTTTTCACAGCCAACGAGCCGATCAAAATCCAAATATTTAATGCGCTCGCCTGCCTACGTAGGGCAGTCAGAGTAATATCGTCTGCTTCGTGCGATAAAACAGCATCCTGTTTCGCCCGATTGGCACCGATTATGTTTGTAACCTCTGGTGTCAAAACAAAAGCCGCTCCATCATGGGCGGCCTTTGCAATCAATTCCATAGTCTTGGGCAGGTTCGCCACCGGATCAGATGATCCGCTTAATTGAACTAACCCAACCCGCATTAGGCGCTTAACATTTGGTCAAGTTTACCTGCGCGTTCCAAATCGAACAGCTCGTCACAGCCACCGACATGTATGTCGTTGATAAAAATCTGGGGAACTGTGCGTCCACCATTTGATCGTTGTGTCATCTCTGCGCGCTTTGTTGTGTCAGAATGTACATTCGTTTCTGCAAAGCTTGCGCCTTTTTGTTTTAACAACCGTTTTGCGGCTGAACAAAAGCCGCAAAAGTTTCCAGTATAGATTTCCACCTTGGCCATAACCGTATCTCCGTTTTGTTGACACTGATATAATGTTTTACAGGCCGCGTGCAACACGTGCGAACACAAGAACATTCACGTGTGCGGCACCCCCTGAAATACATGCCTGTGCACATGCGGACAGGGTAGCACCCGTTGTCATCACATCATCCACCATTAAAATCCGCTTTCCCTGAATTAATTCAGTAAAACGATTTGTCATTTTCAACGCCTCGCGTTGGTTTTCGAACCTTTCGTCACGTGTCATATCCATTTGCATTGACGTGCGTTTAAACCGCGTCAAAAGGTCGGGCACATGCGTTATTTCACCAACCTTGGCTATGTGCTTTGACAGCTCCGCCGCCTGATTATATCGCCGTTTTAACATACGCGTCCAATGCAGTGGAACCGGTGCAACAATATCGATACCGTCCATAACGTCCGCACCCGCCGTCACCATCCAGCGCGCCAGCGTTGGCCCCATATCCAACCGATCGCCATGTTTTAAGGCCAATGAAATGCGCCGCGCACCACCTGAATAAACCGCGACTGCGCGGCCTTGTGACCACACAGGTGGATATCGAATACAATTATCACAAGGCACATCATCAGGATCGCCCAACAGGGGCGTTCCACAACAATCACATTTATGCCCCGTGATAAACTGTGTTTCGGTCCAACATTTTGCACAAAGGCCAGCGCTGTCCGTTTCACCACTACACGACAGACACAGGGGCGGGTAAATGCCGCGCCCAATATGGTGCAACAAAACCTTTCCCTTTTGCGCGGTTGCGCGTAACAACTGACCCATGTCTATGCCGCCCTTACTTTTTGATCATGATGCTTTGGCCAAACGTCGCGAACGCGCGAACGGAACCGCATGGTTTTTACACGACCAAGCCATCGATATGATCCATGAACGCCTATCAGAGGTTAACAGACAGTTTACCAAGATCGCGATAGTCGGGTTTCGAGCGTCTGAATGGGCCGAGGCCCTGAAATTGAATGCGAAATGCGTTCCCGATTCAGACATCTTAGACTTAGCAGAAGGTCAGTATGATCTGATCATCCACGCAATGGGAATGCATTGGGCTAATGATCCAATCGGTCAACTTGTCCAAATGCGCCGTGCTTTATCACCTGATGGTCTTATGATTGCGGCATTTTTTGGCGGGCAAACTTTGTCAGAGTTACGCATTGCCTTTGCCCAAGCAGAAGCTGACATTTTGGGCGGACTGTCACCACGGATTGCACCAATGGGCGAAATTCGTGACCTTGGTGGTTTATTGCAACGCGCTGGGCTTGCGTTGCCTGTGGCTGATAATATCTCGCTAAACGTTACCTATGAAAACGCGCTTGAATTGATGCACGATCTGCGTGCAATGGGTGAGACAAATGTCATGCTAGCACGCCACAAGACGCCAATGTCGCGTGCGCTGTTGAATGCAATGACTGCCCAGTACCAAAATCACTTTACAGAACAGAGTCGTATATATGCGACGTTCGAGTTGATTTTTTTGACAGGATGGGCGCCCAGCGCGGATCAACAAAAGCCCCTGCAACCCGGTTCTGCGCAAACACGTTTGGCCGACGCATTGGGTACACTTGAAAAAGATCCGGAATCAGATAAATAACGGCATTACGCCAAACAGGACGCAACATGTCATTGCCATCAGATCACCCAGCCGTAAAACCCGCCAAAGTAGGTGTGATTTTAGCCAACCTTGGCACACCGGATGCCACTGATTATTGGTCAATGCGCCGCTACCTTTCGCAATTTTTATCTGACAAGCGTGTGGTCGATTATCCGTCGTGGAAATGGCAACCAATCCTGCAGGGCATCATCCTAACGAAGCGACCGTTTTCATCTGGCGAAGCATACCGTTCAATTTGGAACAACGAACTGAACGAAAGCCCACTTTTGACAACAACGCGTGCACAAGCCGCCGCAGTCGCAAAAGAGGTTGCTGATGTTTACGGCGACAACGTCATTGTTGACTTCGCCATGCGCTATGGCAATCCATCAACCGACAGCGTCATTCGCAAAATGAAAGATCAAGGCGTCGATAAAATCGTCTTCTTTCCGCTGTACCCACAATACGCTGGCCCCACCACTGCAACCGCAAATGACGAAGCATTTCGTACGTTAATGAAAATGAATTGGCAGCCGTCAATACGCACCGTTCCCGCCTACTATGAAAATCCACTTTATATTGACGCATTGGCAAATTCCGTTCGCGCGAAATATGCAACGCAGGACAAAAAACCAGATATCTTGGTTTGTTCCTATCACGGTGTTCCAACGCGTTATTTGATGGAAGGTGATCCGTATCATTGCCAATGCCAAAAAACCACACGCTTACTTAAAGAAGCATTGGGTTGGTCTGACACAGATATCAGAACCACGTTTCAGTCCAAATTTGGCCCCGAAGAATGGGTCGAACCCGCAACTGTAGAAGAGGTCGCGCGCTTGGCCCAAGCTGGGCAGAAGAATATCGCTATTATGTCGCCGGCATTTTCGTCCGATTGCGTCGAAACGCTTGAAGAAATCAATGAAGAGATATTTGAAAGCTTCGACGAAGCAGGCGGCGAAGTGTTCACATATATTGAATGCCTGAATGACACACCCGACCACATCAAAATGATGATGGGCATTTTGAAGAACGAATTGGCGGGTTGGGTTTAACCTTCGCTTACGGCGGGGGGATTATCCAACAGCTGGGCAATCGTTTTAATCGCATCAACAAACACCATATCGGGCAGATTGTTATTCAACGCAATGCGCACGGCATTGGGAACTGCCTCGCCTTGGATTGAAAACTCGTCCGCGGGTCGCACAGAAATTCCCGCGCGCTCGCACGCCGTTGAAAATGCAGACGCACGCCAACCTTGGGGCAACTTCAGCCAAACAAACGGAATGTCTTTGCGATATGAAATGTCCCACTGACCCAACAGATTGACGGTATCGCGAACCAATTCGCTCACAGCGACCTGCACGCGGTCGCGGATATCAAATGCGGCACCTGATTTCATTAATTCATAAGCAATGTCAGAGACCGCACGGGACACACCAAAACAGCTGATCCGCATCGCACGACGCGGCGCTTTCATCTGGTCTTTTGGACAAACCAACCAACCAAACCTCAGGCCCGCAGAAATGTTTTTGGTAACAGAACTGATATACCATGTACGTTCTGGGCAAATGCTTAAAAAGCCAGTGTGCGTCGCGGGGCCGATGCCCCAACAATCGTCTTCAACCAGCTGTAAATCGTATTTACGTGCAATCTCTGCAATGGCAATGCGGCGTTCCAAGGACATCATACCCAACGTCGGGTTTAATACATTCGCGCAAACAAAAATTAATTCGATGCCACCGCGTTTGCATACCTTTTCCAAGGCGTCCGGTATCATTCCTTCGTCATCCATTTCGATGCTATTGAGAACCCCGCCTTGGGCTTGGACAGCGTAACGGATGCCGGGATAGGCCAGCGCATCAATCGCAACACCTCCGCCTTGGTTTTTCAGAATCGACTGCAATGCCAAACTGATCGAGCTTTGTCCACCATGGGTCATAATGATGTTTTTTGGATCCACATCCAGCATCGCATTTTCCATCCATTTCGACAAAAACGGATAGATGGGATGGCGCCCTTCGTAGCCTGGATAATACATATATTTATGTGCCATTGTACGGCCAACCTCGGTCATCGCCTCTGCGATTTCCTTTGCTTGGCCAACATCTGTGGTGTTTGAACTGCGCAGGTTGATAAATTCGTCTTCTACGATCGGGCGTAGCACAGGCGCTGAATCTGGTATTTTTGCTGTCGTCGTTGCTACAAACGTTCCACGACCAACGGTTGCTTCCAGCATGCCTGCCGCTGTCGCATCTTGGTACGCACGCGCAACTGTACCAGGCGTCATTTTCAATTCCCACGCCAGATCACGTACTGGTGGCAGTTTATCTCCTGCTTTTAACTCGCCCAGTGCAATCTTGCTTTGCAGCATATCGATCACAGCTTTGTACTTGGGGCCTTGAAATGTAGTGCCCTTCAGTGTGAAAATTGTACCCATTACAATGTTTTCCTTTCAATACAATCCGAATCTTTGTATCACAATTGTATCAATACAACATAAATTGTACCAACACAATATGAAAGTTAGGAAAATGTCAGAACAAATCATAACAACCCGTGAAATCCCCTGCACCTTGCCGATCGAGCGCAACTGCCTGTTGCATCTACGCTGGCGTTACAGTTTGCGAATGTGGTCGTGCGATGGTCTGATCGGTCCAAACAACGCAAAGCATTGAGAAAATTATCAAATCAGCATTTGGATGACATCGGCCTGTCTCGCACACAGGCCACTGCCGAAGCGGACAAGCGTTTCTGGCTGCAGTAATCCAGACACAGGTCTCATCCCCTGTGGTTACGCCGCCAAGCATTCCATGTTTGGCGGCGTGTTTTTACAAAAGATCGCGCAACATCGCGATTAACGGTATATCCGCCGGTGGCATTGGGTAATCACGCATTTTCTTTGGTGCAACCCAAGCCAGCTTTTGCCCTTCTTGCGGGGCAGCAATACCATCCCATTTGCGACACGCAAAAACCGGCATCAGCAAATGAAAGTCATCGTAACTATGGCTGGCAAACGTCAGTGGTGCCAAACAACTGGCCCATGTATCAATGCCCAATTCTTCTTTTAATTCACGCACCAAAGCCGCTTCGGGTGTTTCACCTGCTTCGACTTTGCCGCCTGGAAATTCCCACAAACCGGCCATTGATTTGCCTTCGGGGCGTTGCGCCAACAACACACGCCCATCGACATCGATCAACGCGACGGCAGAAACCAGCAATGTCTTCATGAACGGTAATCCCCGTTGATCACGATATACTGGTGTGTCAAATCACAGGTCCAAACAGTGGCCCTGCCATCCCCAACGCCCAGATCACACGTGATTTGTAGGTCAGAATTTTTCATATATGCAACACCAGCGTCTTCGGTATAGCTGGGCGAAACCCAACCATTTTCAGCCACCAAAATATCGCCAAACCAGATAGATAGCTTATCGCGATCCGCAGGTTCGCCAGATTTACCGACACCCATAACAACCCGACCCCAATTGGGATCTTCGCCAGCAACTGCCGTTTTCACCAATGGTGAATTCGCGATTGCTAGCCCAACGGTTTTGGCGCTAGCATCGCTGGCCGCTCCGCGCACAACAATTTCTAAGAACTTAGTCGCGCCTTCACCATCACGTACAACTTGTTGCGATAGATCCGTCATAACCACGTTCAAAGCGGCTGCAAACTGAGCAGCTTCTGCGCTGCCAATGTCCGTGATCCGCGGCGCATCAGATTGCCCTGTTGCGACCAGCATTAAACTATCGGATGTCGATGTATCACTGTCCACTGTTATGGAATTAAACGTGGTTTCATTCAAATCAGAAAGGATCGCCTGCAACACCGCTTGGTCCACCGATGCGTCCGTTGCGATATAAACAAGCATTGTCGCCATATCTGGGGCAATCATTCCGGACCCTTTGGCAAACCCAACGATTTCAATATCTTGGCCGCCAATACGAATGTCATTTTTCGCACCTTTTGGAAACGTATCGGTCGTCATAATCGCCCGTGCGGCACCCTCAGCGCCATATTCCGACAGTTTCGCATGCAAATCGGCGACTTTTGCAATGATACGCTCATGGGGCAACCGTTCGCCAATGACACCTGTAGACGCCGTAAACACACGGCCCACTGGTACATTTGTGACATCGGAAACCGCGTCACAAATCGCGCGAACGGATTCATCACCTTGTCGGCCCGTGAACGCATTCGAATTTCCCGAATTCACCAATACCGCAACCGGTGCGTCACTGGCGCCCAATGCCAGTTTTTTCTGACAATCCAGCACATTCGCCGAACGTGTCGCCGAGCGCGTGAACACGCCTGCGATTGATGTTCCAGCCACGCACTCCATCAACATTACGTCATCACGTCCCGCATATTTCACAGCCGCGCCACAGGATGAAAAACGCACCCCCTTCACAACTGGCAAATCTGGAAATCCATCAACAGGTGCTAACGGCGAAATGCTTGGTGCAGAATACTGCGCCTTCAATTTAGCCAGTTCAGCCTCTAGTGCGGCAATTTTTTGTTCAGCGTTCATAATGCGTCCTAATCTAGCAAGCTGGCGTCGCGGATAGCAGTCAAATCAAATGTAGGCGCAACCATTTCAATTTTGGCAGCTGCTTCCAAACGCGCGATTTCTGCATCAATGGCTTTGGTCCCAACTTGCTCAGACAACTCTTCGCGTTGACTATCCAACGTAGGATAATCACGCTGATCGTTCAAAATAATTACATGATACCCAAACTGGGTTTTAACGGGCCCAACAAATTCACCGATTTTCATATCAGCAACAGCTTTGTCAAATTCTGGCACCATTGCGCCACGACCGAACCAACCCAAATCACCACCAGATGGGCCCGATGGACCGGTTGATTTTTCCTTTGCCAATGTGGCAAAATCTGCGCCACCCTCAAGCATTTTCATAATTTCGTGCGCCGTTTCTTCGGCTTTCACCAAAATATGCGATGCTTGGTATTCTGGTGTTGGTTCGCTTGATGCGATTTGGCCGTCATATAGCGCTTGAATAGCTTCATCTGTTATTGCCGTCTGTGTAATTAGATCAAGCGCCTCGCCGGACGCGCGCGCCCGACGCTCGTTTTCCAATGCAATTTGCATACTCTTCTCGTTCACTTTGAAACTTTGCTCTAACAACGTTTGCTGAACCAGTTGGTCCAGAATTCCTTCAAACAACTGATCGGCAGGCATCTGGTTGTATTGCGCTGGCAAATTAGATGCGATGGATACGAGGTGGCCCAATGTGATGGTTGTACCATTAACGGTTGCTAAAACTGTGTCTGCGCTGGCCGCGTCTTGGGACAAGCTTGGCGTCGCCAGTGTAATTGCAATCGCAGAAACCATCGAAACCCGTTTGATAAAACTCATTTATTCTCTCCAAGTACACACATAATTTTGTGCTTATATTACCGAATTGTGATGCCCCATTTTTATGGCGGCGTTGACAGTGCTGAAACACCTGATTACATGCTTTTGCTAGCGTTTTAGTAAGAGGTTCGTTCCATCTCTGCCTTATTAAGCGGCTTTGCCCAAACGGACAAGGTAAATGGAAACAAATCATATCACACGCGCGTCAGATTTGCCCGCCTTTGGCAGGCCCATGTAAGGAATAATATCAATGCTCGGTTTAACCTCAGCAGCACGTAAAATCTTCGGTACTGCGAATGATCGTAAGATCAAAGCAGCCCTACCAATGGTGGCCAGCATCAACGCACTTGAAACTGACTTTCAAGCTTTGAGCGATGAACAAATTCAAGGCAAAACAGAAGAATTCAAAACGCGGCTGAAAAACGGTGAGACGTTGGATCAGCTTTTGCCAGAAGCATTCGCAAACGCCCGCGAAGCCGCAAATCGCGCATTGGGTCTTCGCGCCTATGACACTCAGCTTATGGGTGGTATCTTTTTGCACGAAGGCAATATCGCAGAGATGAAAACTGGTGAAGGTAAAACGCTTGTGGGTGTTTTTCCCGTATACCTAAACGCTCTGACGGGTCGTGGCGTTCATGTTGTGACTGTAAACGATTATCTGGCCGCACGTGACGCGGAATGGATGGGCAAAGTTTACGAATTCTTGGGCATGACAGTTGGTGTGGTTGTTCCCGATTTGGAACAAGACGCAAAATTAGCCGCCTATGCCGCAGACATCACATATGCCACCAACAACGAATTGGGCTTTGATTATCTGCGTGACAACATGAAATCTGATTTGTCCGAAATGGCACAGCGCGATCACTACTTTGCAATTGTAGATGAAGTGGACAGCATCCTAATCGACGAAGCAAGAACACCCCTCATTATTTCTGGCCCTGCTGAAGATCGCACAGACTTGTACGTAGCAATCGATGCCCTTGTTCCGGAGCTTAAAGCAGACGAACATTACGAACTGGACGAAAAATCTCGGGCAACATCGCTGACAGACCTGGGCAACGAATTCGTTGAAAAGCGCCTGCGTGAAATGGAAATGATGCCTGATGATCAATCACTGTACGATCCAGAAAGCACATCATTGGTTCACCACATTAACCAGGGTCTACGTGCGCATGCGCTGTTTAAACGCGACAAAGACTATATTGTACGTGACGACCAAGTCGTTCTGATCGACGAATTCACAGGTCGCATGATGTCAGGTCGTCGCCTGTCGGACGGTCTTCACCAAGCAATCGAAGCCAAGGAAGGCGTTTCAATTCAGCCTGAAAACGTCACACTGGCATCCGTAACCTTTCAAAACTATTTCCGCCTGTACGACAAGTTGGCGGGCATGACCGGTACCGCCCAAACAGAAGCCGAAGAGTTTCTTGAAATTTATAACCTTGGCGTCATCGAAGTTCCAACAAATAAACCAATTATCCGGCTTGATGAACATGACGCGATTTATCGCACGGCACGTGAAAAATACACGGCCATCGTCGAAGAAATCGGTAAAGCACACTCAAAAGGTCAGCCAATGCTGGTCGGAACAACGTCGATTGAAAAATCCGAATACCTATCCGATTTACTGAACGACAAACCCTTGTTGGAAAAGATTTCACAAAGTCTACGCGCCCGCGCCGAAGGCATGAAAAAAGAGGAAAATAAAACCCTCTTTAATGGCCACGCAGATGCGCTGGCTGCACTGGCAAAAACGGGCATTCCCCACAAAGTTCTAAACGCACGCTTTCACGAACAAGAAGCATCAATTGTTGCAGACGCTGGTGTTCCTGGGGCGGTAACAATTGCGACAAACATGGCGGGGCGGGGCACTGACATCCAACTGGGTGGTAATGTTGATATGCGTGTCGCCGAAGAATTGGAAAAAGCAGGGAATAAAGCAGATCCCGTTGCAATTCGCGCAAACGTAATTGCCGAAATCGCTACAGCAAAACAAGCCGCACTGGATGCAGGTGGCTTATTCGTATTGGCAACCGAACGTCACGAAAGCCGTCGCATCGATAACCAATTACGCGGTCGTTCTGGACGTCAAGGTGACCCAGGTCGCTCATCGTTCTTCCTATCTCTTGAAGACGACCTTATGCGTATTTTCGGTTCTCAAAAACTGGATGCCGTACTTGGCAAACTCGGCATGGAAGAAGGCGAAGCAATCATTCATCCATGGGTAAACAAATCCCTTGAACGCGCCCAAGCCAAGGTCGAAGGCCAAAACTTTGACATTCGCAAACAGTTGCTGAAATTTGACGATGTCATGAATGATCAGCGCAAGGCCATTTTTGAACAACGCCTAGAGGTAATGAAGTCCGAAGACTTGTCAGACACAGTCAAAGACATGCGCGACGAGGTTATCGAAGATTTAGTTGATACCTATATTCCGCCGAAATCTTATCCCGATCAATGGGATGCTGCAGGCCTTCAAACCGCGGCAGTTGAATCATTAGGCCTTGAATTGCCCATCGCTGATTGGGTCGCAGAAGAGGGCATCGATGACGAAGATATCATCGAGCGTCTTCGTGCCGCTGGCGACACAGACATGACCGCCAAAATCGAGGGCATCGGCGCAGAAAATATGCGCAACGCGGAAAAACAAATGCTGCTTGGTACAATCGATCGCAAATGGCGTGAACATTTGATCACATTGGAACATTTACGTTCTGTTGTTGGCTTTCGTGGATATGCACAACGTGATCCGTTGAACGAATACAAAACAGAATCCTTCGAACTCTTCGAAAGTATGCTGGAAGGTTTGCGTACTGATATTACGTCGCAAATGGCGCGTATCGTTCCGCAAACTCCCGAACAACAAATGGCAGCCCTGCAGCAACAAATTCAGGCAGCCGTCGAACAGGGCATGGATGTCGATGAAATCAAAGCACGCGTTAAAGAAGCGTATGGTTTTGACATCGAACTTCAAGCACCAGAAGCGCCTGCAATCGATCCCGAGGATCAGGCAACGTGGCCTCCACTGGGGCGCAACGACACATGTCTGTGTGGTTCAGGTAAAAAGTTCAAACACTGCCACGGTGCAATCGAATAATCACAGATCAAAAATAATGGCCCTTCGGGGCCGTTTTTATTGGATTTACTTAGATTCATAAATTAAGCCACCACCCAAGGGTGGAGTTTTTATGAAGTTCAAAATAAAATTTATGTCAATCTTGGCACCGCTTCTCGCCTTATCTGCGCCAGCGACTGCGGACGATGTTCTGTTAACTTCGAAGTCAGGTGGGCTCACTGTCAGTGGCACATTGTTGGCATTTGACGGCGACACTTACCAAGTTGAAACGGACTTGGGTCGCATTACAATTTCGGACAGCGATCTAACGTGCCAAGGCCGTGGATGCCCATCACCCAAAGATCGTTTGGATGTATTCTCGCTCATTTCAACAGATCGTATCACTCGCGAAACTTTGCTGGCATTTTTGGACGCTTACGCCAAAGACAATCAAAAGCTGTTCACAAAAAAAGGCCCATTTTCAAACCCAACAAGTGTAGAGCTTTCTCATCGCACCGAAGGGCTGGAATCCATCGTCTCTTTTAAATCTGATGTTATAAATTTGGGGTTTTCGGCAAATGAGACAGGTACCCCAATTGGATTTGATGCTGTTCAAATAATTTCTTCTTCATCGGCCCTAAAGGGCCGCATCGACACTGAAACGCTACGTCGGATATGGGATGGTAGTATTTCCAGCTGGAACGAACTCGGTGGCGCAGATCAGCCAATTCGCCTCATTTTACCCATTTTTGCGGGCGACCTGTTTTCCACCTTCGCGCGTTTCGATGCTGATCTAAGCGCCGAGAACGTGTCGCCAAATGTGGAATATTTCCTGTCACCCGAAGCCATCATTCAGGCTGTGTCCCAATCGCCAGACACCATAGGTTTGATATATGAATCCCAGTCATCTGAATTGACAGTTGCGCTTGATTTAGGGTGTTCGATTACATCGGCGCCTTCTGACTTTGCAATTCAATCGTTGGAATATCCGCTCTCTTACCAAATCAGCATGAATAGCGATAACGCATTTGCACCACGTACGGCCAAAGAATTACAGGCCTATGCACAAACGCTAAACGCACAAACCATATTTACCAAAGCAGGGTTAATTCCACTGGTCGGTCAACAAATCGAATCCAGCTATAAAGGGAAGCGTTTCGCCGACGCCATCGCCGCAGCCGACAAGGATGTTGGTTTGAAAGCGCTGCAAAGCTTCGCAGAATTTGCAAATACTGCAACACGCCTTGCAACTACGCTCTATTTTACCCCAGACGGCCGCGAACTTGACGATATGTCGTTCAAGACATTACCAGCCCTGATTGCACATCTAAAGCTGCCAGAATACAGCGGGCGCACAATCCTTGCCGTTGGTTTTTCAGACTCCCAAGGCGGTGCAAATGCGAACCAGACTGTCTCACTTAGTCGTGCGCGAAATATCCAATCAGCACTGGGTCAAGAAGGTGTCTCGGTTGACGCGATCGGTTTCGGCGAAGTTGCCCCGATCGGATGCAATACATCCGATTATGGTCGAATGAAAAATCGCCGCGTCAAAATTTGGGTTCGTGACTAAAGTAAATCCAAATCGTGAAAGCTGCTGACCTTGTTTTTTCCAATAATAACATGATCATGCAGCTTAATACTTAATGCAGCCAACGCGCGCTCAATACGCCCGGTCATTTCAATGTCAGCATTGCTGGGGCTCGGATCACCGGATGGGTGATTATGCACTAGTATCAACGAACTGGCATTTAGTTCTAATGCTCGCTTGGCCACCTCACGTGGATAAACGGGCACATGATCCACTGTGCCTTTTTGTTGCTCTTCGTCTGCAATCAGAATGTTCTTTTTATCCAAAAATAGAACACGGAATTGCTCTGTTTCGCGATAGGCCATACTTGTGGTGCAATAGGCGATCAATGCATCCCAAGACGATAAGACTTCGCGACCTATCACGCGCGCTCGTGCCAATCGATGCGCAGCTGCCTCAACAATTTTCATTTCTTGAATCACTGCCTGCCCCACACCTTTGACGGAAGCCAATCTGGCTGGGCTGGCGGAAATCGCATTGTTAAAGTCGCCGAATTCTTGGATCAGGCGATGCGCTAATGGTTTTACATCTTGGCGCGGGATCGCGCGAAACAAGATTAGTTCCAACAATTCGTAATCAGGAACCGCCGCCGCACCCCCATTCATAAATCGATGGCGCAGGCGTTTACGATGATCTTTTCGAAAATCTTCGATCTTTACAGGCCGGGTCGATGAAAAATCCAACAAGGGTTGTTCATGAAATGCGTTATGTGATTCATCCGTCATACCCCAAGTTTGCACGCAACTTGGTTAATGGCGGGTTACCCCCAGGTGGGATGAAACTTACCAATCGCAGATTCTGTAAAAATCTCATACCCATCAGCAGTTACGCCAATGGAATGTTCAAACTGCGCAGACAAAGATTTGTCCTTAGTTACAGCAGTCCAATCATCGGCCAAAACCTTGGTATGTGGCTTGCCCAAGTTCACCATCGGTTCGATTGTGAAAAACATACCTTCTTCTAAAACGGGGCCCTGACCCCAACGCCCATAATGCACAACATTTGGCGGCGAATGAAAAACGCGCCCCAAGCCATGCCCACAGAAATCGCGCACAACAGAACAGCGTTGCGCCTCGACGTAGGTTTGAATCGCCGCGCCAATATCGCCAAACGTATTACCAGGTTTCACTTGATCGATACCCAGCATCAACGCAGTATGCGTAATATCAATCAAACGCTCAGCTTTACGTGAAAGCGTGCCCGCCACATACATACGCGAGTTATCACCAAACCAGCCATCAAGAATGTTCGTCACATCAATGTTCAGGATATCACCATCCTTCAGACGCTTATCTGAAGGAATGCCGTGACAAACGACGTGATTCAGCGAAATACACGATGATTTAGGATACCCGCGATACCCCAATGTTGCGGGAACAGCGTTATGATCCAACATAAAATCATGGATTAATTTATCTAACGCATCCGTGGTAACACCCGGAACAACATGGGGTGTAATCATATCCAACGTCGCAGCCGCCAATGCGCCTGACTTGCGCATGCCTTCAAATTCTTCGGCACTGTGGATTGTAATGCCATCTGCGTTAAGGCGAGGTTGCGTTTGCACGTTGATATTCCTGATATTGTTTTGCCATCGATTAAACAGAATTCACGGCATTTGCCAAGGGCAGTTGTTTTCCCAAAACGATACCTTTTGTATCAATCGTACATCCATAACAAACAACACGTACACCAGCAGCGCACGCAGCATCGAACGCTGCGCCATAATTTGGATCAATATCCCGTGCAACATCCACCTGTACTGCATCCGTACGTTGAACCAAAAATAGCACAATCGCAGAATGCCCAGCACGAACCATTTCAGCTAACTCAGCCATATGTTTGGCACCACGTGCGGTTTTGCTGTCTGGGAATTCAACCAAACCAGATTGACGCGACAACGTCACTGACTTCACCTCTAGGTACAAATCAAGTTTACTCTTATCCGTCAGTAAAAAGTCAACGCGCGAACCTTCGCCATATTTCACCTCTGGCTTAAAATCACTGTATCCAAAATCCAAAACACTTGATTGCAATGCCTCTTTGACAATCTTGTTTGCCGCGCCTGTATCCACGCCAACCATTGCGCCATCTACTTCGATCAGTTTCCAAGAATACCTGAGCTTGCGCTTGGGATCGTCGTTTGGTTCGATCCAAACCGTGGCACCAACATCATTCATACCCATCATCGAACCAGGGTTTGCGACATGAGCCGTCACTTCGCAGCCATCTTCCAACGTGACGTCCGCCAAAAACCGTTTATACCTACGGATAAGTTTTGCCCGTATCAGGGGTTTTTCAAATTTCATAAAGGAAAGATAAATGACCAATCCAACCGCCGCAATGATCGTTATTGGTGATGAAATCCTTTCGGGGCGTACACGCGACGCAAATATGTACCATCTGGCGGGACAGCTGACCAATCACGGCATTACATTGGCAGAGGTCCGCGTTGTTGCAGATGACCCAGATGCAATCGTGGCCGCAATCAATGAGACGCGCGGAAAATATACACATGTCTTTACATCGGGTGGCATCGGCCCGACCCATGATGACATTACTGCTGATTGCGTTGCAAATGCATTTGGTGTTGGCATAGACATACGCGATGATGCCCGCGCTGTATTAGCAACAAACTATGAAAACGGTGCTGCTGATTTAACCTCCGCACGCTTGCGCATGGCACGCATTCCTGACGGTGCTTTGTTGATTGACAACGCCATCTCCAAGGCGCCCGGATTCACAGTAGAAAACGTTCACGTCATGGCGGGTGTTCCCAATATTTTCGCATCAATGCTAGAATGGTTATTGCCACAACTGGCCAAGGGCGAAACCATCTTCAGCGCCACTGTCCGTGTTGATTGGCCAGAAAGCGCGATCGCTGATCCGCTTGGCATTATCGCCAAAAAGTATCCTCAGCTTTCCGTCGGATCATACCCATTTTTCCAAGAGGGCGCATACGGTGCAAACCTTGTTGTTCGCGGAACAGACGCCGATGCAGTTGCAGCCGCTGAAGCGGACATAAAATCAGCTTTTGTCAAATGAGCCTACCGGATATTCACGCACTTTATGCTGCCACCGATACGACATGGCCCAGCGCATCCATTTCTGAAATTGGTGGATGGATAATTAAAGATGGCGCAGGTGGCGGCAAGCGTGTGTCGGCCGCAATTCAGATTGATCCAACGGCCAATATCGAAACCGCAGAAACGGCAATGCGCACAATTGGCCAAGATCAACTTTTTCAAATTCGCACTGGTGAAGAGCAACTGGATAGCCGTCTTCAAGAGCGCGGATATCAATTGTTTGATCCCGTCGTTCTGTTGGTTGCACCCGTGGCTGATTTGCAAAAATTAAACTGTGATCAACTTACGACAACACCCAATGCAGACATGATAAAAATTTGGGCAGATGGCGGTATCGGCCCTTCGCGTTTGAACGTCATGGCCCGCGCCAACTGCCCCAAAGCATATATCCATTTCGACAACAAGGCGGTTGCATATGCCGCCATTCACAATGGCATCTGTATGGCTCATGCAGTTGAGGTATCTGAAGACCATCGCCGCCAAGGTCTGGGAAAACAAATCATGCACCGCGTGGCCGATTGGGCAAACCTGCAGGGCGCCGAGTTTTTGGCCGTAATTACGGTCATAGAAAACATCGCAGCACGAACATTGTATAAAAACCTTGGGATGTCAGAGGTCGGCAATTACCACTATCGTATCAAGCGCTAAACATCACCGTCTGCGGATAACATTATCGCCAATGGTCGCGTGCCTTTGCTTGCTGCCAAGATAATCATCAACACAGATGCCAACGGTACGGATAAAATCGCGCCGGGCAATCCCCACAGTGCTGTCCAAAACACCAACGCGACCAAAACCACAAAGCTGGATAGGTTTACAGATTTACCAATCATCATCGGCTCTAAGACATTGCCAACGAACGTTTGCACAGCCATCAACAAAGCCAACGCCAAAAGTGCCCATGACAGCGATCCAAATTGTGCAAGCGCCAATACGACTGGAAACGCCACACCAACAGCCGACCCCACATAAGGAATATAGTTCAACAACCCAATCATCACTGCCCAGAACAATGCGCTGTCGATATCCATCAACCACATAATCACAAATGATACTGCCGCAAGAATGATATTGATGAATGTCTTTACCGTAAGATAAACACCAATGCGTTTGTTTACCTCGGCCAAAACGCCCAATGCTTGATCAGCATCTTGTGGCAATGCTTTGATCGTTTTCTCGCGAAAATTACCAACCTCTGAAAACAAAAACCCAGCATATAGCATCGACATAAAGAGCACAGACCCAACGGATGAAATTGACCCAACTGTGCTCAACGCTAACTTTTGAAAATTCAGCTCATTGCGCCACTTACTGATAACCTTGTCCAAACTAGGCATCGTATCCAAACCAAATTGCACAGCCAATCCATCCGCAATCAATTGCAGGTTCGCCTGATACAGCGGCAATTGCGACAAGATATATTCGATGTTATTTGTGACCATCAGGGCAATTAGCAAAACAATCACAACAAATATCAGCAAAACCAACAGTCGGTGAACGAACAGCGGCAACGGCCCCATTAATGGCCAACGGGCCACCGCGGTGGACGCAGTCGCCAAAATATAAACCGTCAAGATACCTAAAACGATCGGCAATAAAATTGCCTGTCCTATGTACAACAGCCACACAACCATAATCGCAAAACCAGTTGCATAAAACAGCGTTGAAATACGCGTGTCCATATTCAATCCCAGATTAGTTACTCTTCCTATCTACGCGGTGTCTTTAACGCTTTCCAGACCTGGAATGGATCAGGCTTCATGCGAACCAATGTTTTCTTACGATCTTTTGCCGCCACAGGCCCGCTGATGATGCCTTTGAAGTCGTCCACAATTGAAACACTATCCCCAAAATACGTATGATTAAACATATTGGACTTTACATCCGTTGCGTCAATCATAACGACATTGTCCAGCGCAGCCAGCCCCTTTGACACATCGCCAATACGCGGCAATCCATTTACCGTATTAGACAATTGCAATGCCTTATCCTTGCTGGACGCATACAACGTGATTGGGTTCGTTAAAAAATTAAATCTTGGCAACAACCGCTCTTTAAAGACACGTGCATCAATATCGGGTGCTGCCAAAATAACCTTTGTTATTTTCTTAGCGGCTTCCATGTCTTGGTTGGCTAGATCAATTAACCCATGGGATAAAATTCGCGTTCCCATCGAGTGCGCGATAATGATGATACGATCCGCTTCCTGCTTGGTTAAGTCATGCAAAAATTCTGTCATTTGCGTATATGAAATCTCTGCCAAGTTTGTGGCGTGCACATATCCCAACGCGCTGGTTTTGCTGGGCCAACTAAAGAAGAATAACGGTCCTGCAAAATCCAAATCATATTTCAACTGCCCAGCGCGCCGCGCCGCCTTTTCAAATGATGTGTTAAACCCGTGAACATACGCGACGATTGTTTTTTCACCTGGCTTGGCCTTGGCTAATTCACCTTGAACCCGTGACATGACGGAGTCATAATTCGTATGAACCAAATCCTTTAAAACCACATAACGTTTGTCATTGGTTGATCGCCCACCTAAAGCACCCTCTAGGCGGCCCTTTTTATGGCGTGGCGGAATAACAATCAGCGCACGTCCATAATGCAATGGGCCCGGTAGATCACCATAAATGTCTTCTGGAAACTTCGTTTGAATGGGTTGGCCGGTTGAATCCGCCAACAACTCACGGTTGGTGCCGTAATAAACAACAACGGTCTCTTTGCTAGATGCTTCTTCTTCAACCGCTTGGTCAAATGCCAAATCACCCGTTATAATTTCATCTGCCAATTCCCCATCAAAAACAACAACCGCTTCTGCAACAATCGGTTCTGGTTCCACGATAACGACAGGATCTGGATCCGGTATGAATATTGGCTCTGGGTCTGGCATTACAGGCGGTGGCGGAAGAGGTGGTAGTAAAATATCAGCCGGCCCGTCCACGACAACCGGTTCATCGACCGGTGGCTCCCAGAACTCACAAGATGCTAATGTGAATACCCCTAAAACCAGTGCAAAAAACCTAATTTTCATAATAAAATACCAATTGTTTCCCCAATATCCAAACAATAGGCATCAATTATTGATTTGAGTCCAGCAAAAGCACTTTACCGAATCCCCTTGCAGTTTCTCAAAATTGCCCCTATATCCCCCTTAACAGCGGAAAGATTGGCCTCCACCCCCAACCTTCCATCGGAAATTTCGACGGGCCGTGTGCCCGTTTTTTTATGTGAGAAACATGTCAGATTTAATTGCAAAAGCAGCGATAGACAAACGTATGGCCAGTATTGTCCAACCCGTAATCGAAGATTTGGGTTATGAATTGGTACGCATTCGTTTGATGACCGGAAAATCAACGACTCTGCAAATCATGGCGGACCGCCCAGATGGCGGTATCGACGTAAACGATTGCTCAAAAATCTCAACAGAGGTTAGCGCAGTCCTAGATGTCGAAGATCCAATCGAGCCTGAATATGCTCTTGAGGTTTCCAGCCCGGGCATGGATCGCCCACTTACACGTCTAAAAGATTTCGCCGCATGGGAAGGTTTCGAAGTGAAAATCGAAACATCCGAATTGATCGACGGCCAACGCCGCTTCAAAGGTATATTGCGCGGTGTCGAAGGAAATGAAGTTCTGGTTGAAATCCAACAAGGAACAATTGGTCTAGATTTTGAATGGTTGTCAGAAGCCAAATTGGTACTGACAGACGAATTAGTAGCGGCCTCACAAAAGAGCCGTAAAAATATTGTCGAAAGCGATTTTGACGACATAGAAACAGAAGAGGAATAAACCATGGCAATTACCAGTGCGAACCGCCTAGAGCTTTTGCAAATTGCAGACTCCGTTGCGCGTGAAAAAATGATCGACCCTGATCTGGTCCTGCAAGCGATGGAAGAATCCTATGCCAAAGCTGCGAAATCTAAATACGGTGCTGAACTAGACATCCGCGCCTTTATTGATCGCAAATCCGGTGAACTCGAAATGACACGTGTGCGTGTTGTTGTCGAAGGCAACGAAGCTGAAAACATGTACACAGAAATGACTGTGGAAGAGGCGAAAGCTCACAAAGAATCTCCGTCTGTTGGCGATTTGATCATCGATAAATTGCCACCAATGGATTTCGGTCGCATCGGTGCCCAATCTGCGAAACAAGTTATTTTGCAAAAAGTACGCGAAGCAGAACGTGATCGCCAATTCGAAGAATTCAAAGATCGCCAAGGCGAGATCATTAATGGTCTGGTTAAACGCGTTGAGTACGGCAACGTTATCGTTGACGTTGGCCGCGGCGAAGCCGTGTGTCGTCGTGATCAATTGGTTAACCGTGAAATGTTCCGCAACGGTGATCGCATTCGCGCATACATCAAAGAGGTACGTTCAGAAATGCGCGGCCCACAGATCTTCTTGTCACGTACGGCGCCTGAATTCATGGCAGAACTGTTCAAAATGGAAGTTCCAGAAATCTATGATGGCCTAATCGAAATCAAGGCAGTTGCCCGCGATCCAGGTTCACGCGCTAAAATCGGTGTTATCTCTTATGATAACTCAATCGATCCAGTTGGTGCCTGTGTTGGGATGCGCGGTTCACGTGTTCAGGCCGTTGTAAACGAGCTGGGCGGCGAAAAAATCGACATCATCCCATGGAACGAAGATGCGCCGACTTTCTTGGTTAACGCATTGCAACCTGCCGAAGTAACCAAGGTTGTTTTGGACGAAGAAGCAGAACGCATCGAAGTTGTTGTACCAGACGAGCAGTTGTCATTGGCAATTGGCCGTCGCGGTCAAAACGTTCGCTTGGCATCTCAGCTGACTGGTCTCGACATCGACATCATGACCGAAGCTGAAGAATCCGAGCGTCGTCAAAAAGAATTCGAAGTACGTTCTAAATTGTTCATGGACACATTGGACGTCGACGAAATGGTCGCTCAATTGTTGGTTTCAGAAGGTTTCCGCAACCTTGAAGAAGTTGCATACGTTGAAATCGACGAGCTTTTGGTAATCGAAGGCTTTGACGAAGACACAGCCAAGGAACTTCAGGCCCGCGCACGCGATTGTCTGGACGCGATCAACGCTGCCGCAATCGCCGAAGCACGCGAATTGGGCGTTGCTCAAGATTTGATCGACTTCGAAGGTCTATCACCACAAATGTTGGTTGCCCTTGGCAAAGACGACGTAAAATCTCTGGAAGACTTTGCAACCTGTGCTGACTGGGAGCTGGCTGGTGGTTACACAACCGTAAACGGCGAACGTCATAAAGATGTTGGCGCATTAGAAGCCCTTGATGTAAACATCGAAGAAGCTCAGGACATGATCATGCGCGCCCGCCTCCAAATTGGTTGGGTAACAGAAGAGCAATTGGCAGAAGACGCCGCAGCCGCCGAGGCCGCATTAGCGGCTGAAGGCGAAGAGGGGGCTGAAACCTGATGTTTCAGGTTTCAGATATAGAGCTTGAGCAAAGCCCCTTCAACCAAACGAAATAACGACCCCGAACGCAAATGTATTGCGTTCGGCAGTTCGCATCTTAAAGCAGAACTTATACGTTTTGTTCTAAGCCCTGACGGCGTGGTCACACCGGATGTATCAGAAAAACTGCCTGGGCGGGGAATCTGGGTGTCGGCTGATCGCTTCGCTTTGGAAAAAGCAATTGATAAAAACCTATTTTCGCGCGGCGCTAAGGCCCCTGCGAAAATACCTGATGGTCTGCTGGATCTCGTGGAACAACTTTTGGTTAACCGCGTGATCGAATTAATCTCTTTGGCACGTCGCGGTGGCGAAGTTGTCAGCGGCTTTGAGGTCGTTAAAGGCGCCCTTATTTCAGAACGCGCACGGATATTAATTCAGGCCAGTGACGGGTCAGAACGCCAATTGGGCAAGCTTCGCTCGCCTGAAGGTAAGAACGTATATTTTAACTGCCTAAACCAAGCAGAATTGGGTTTGGCATTCGGACGAGACTATGCGATACACGCGGCGCTGACAGGTGGTGGACTTACCAAAAAAGTCCGCACCGAGGCTACCCGCCTTGCTGGTATTCGCAAAACGGGCAAAAGCTGATACGATCAGCAACGAAAGGTAATTACGCATGAGCGACGAAAAAAAACCATTGGGACTGCGCAGCGGTTCTGGCGCAGGCCACGTTAAGCAAAGCTTCTCACACGGACGCAGTAAATCTGTTGTCGTAGAGAAAAAGCGCAAGCGTGTCATCGTGCCAGGCAAAGGTGCTGCTGCTACCTCTGGCGGCGCACGCGCATCTGGTATTTCTGATGTGGAACTTGAGCGTCGCAAAAAGGCATTGATGGCCGCCGCCGCACAAGAAGACGAACGCAAAGCACGTGAAGAAGCAGACACCAAAGAACGCGAAGCTGAACGCGCTGAACGCCGCCGTGCACGCGACGAAAAAGAACGCGAAGATCAAGAACGCGTTGAAATGCTTCGTAAGCGCGAAGAAGAGAAAAACAAACCCGCAGAAGCGCCAAAAAAACCTGCTGCTGCTGAAAAAGCTGCGCCTGCTGATGATCCAGCCGCTGCACAAGCCGCTGCACAACGCGCCGAGGCCGGTGGTCGTACCGCGCCAAAACGCGACGATGCGGCTCCACGTAAAGACAACAAAGCGGCTCCACGCAATCAAAAAGGTGGCGATGATCGTCGTCGTTCAGGTAAGCTGACAATCAACCAAGCATTGGGCGGGGGTGGCAATCGCCATCGCTCTCTGGCTTCCATCAAACGTAAGCAAGATCGCGAACGTCGTAAAATGATGGGCGAAAACATGGGTGAACGCGAAAAGGTTGTTCGCGATGTTCAAGTTCCAGAAGCAATCACAGTGCAAGAGCTTGCAAACCGCATGGCTGAAAAAACAGCTGCAGTTGTAAAAGCATTGATGACAAATGGCATTATGGCGACCCAAAACCAAACGATCGATGCGGATACCGCAGAATTGATCGTCGAAGAGTTTGGCCACAAAGTTGTTCGTGTTTCTGACGCAGACGTAGAGGATGCGATCAAATTGGTCGCAGACAACGAAGCAGACCTGCAACCACGCGCACCTGTAATTACAATCATGGGCCACGTTGACCACGGTAAAACTTCAGTTCTGGACGCATTACGCAAAACCAATGTGGTTTCTGGCGAAGCCGGTGGAATTACACAACACATCGGCGCATATCAGGTCACAACTGATGGCGGCACATTGTTGTCATTCTTGGATACACCAGGTCACGCGGCGTTTACGTCAATGCGTGCCCGTGGCGCCCAAGTAACCGACATTGTTGTTTTGGTCGTCGCCGCAAACGACGGTGTTATGCCACAAACAATCGAAGCC
>DKMK01000087.1 GCA_002469545.1 Rhodobacterales bacterium UBA7416
CCCAAACGCACAGATGCATCGCCTTTGGTTTGATCCACAACCAAAACATAGTCAGTTGGCAAATCCTCATCATCCAACTCAAAGGCATTGTATTTTGACAACTGGTTCATTTGCAGCGCGGTAATTCCATCCGTCGCCTTATCCAATTCCGCCTGCGCGACACCAACAGATGCCTGTATTAACGCCGCCAGATCACTGTCTTGCGTTGTGTCGAAAAAGATACCGCGACGATCACAAATCACGCCCAAACTTGGCGCCCCGTCCGCACGGATCGCAAAAAACTGTCTTCGATGGTCAGCAACGGGATATCACGGCGCGCCGCGACTCTACGCCCCCGCAAAGACGTGCGCTTGCGCCCCCAAACACCAATCATATCAGTATCTTGGCGTGGAATGCCAAATTTTACATCGAACCCATGCGCTTCTAAAATACGTCGCGCACGACGATAAAAAAGAAGCCCCAGATTAAAGACAAATAACCGTTGTCTCTTATCTGGGGCATTATTTTTCTTGGCCATGGCCTATCTATTTAAACCGATTTGCCAGACCGTCGATCGTATTGACTGGTGTCACCAATGTACGGATCAATTTGCTGTACTGTGAATATGGCGCTTCGGTCACGTAAACGATATCGCCATCACGAATTTGGAACTCGTTGGCCAAAAAGATGCCGTTTGGCTGCAACAGGTTAAATACATACATGATCCGCTTAGATTCCACATAGTTGGGCACATCATAAAAATATGACGCGATGCGTGGGATTTCGTTGCGTAATACAAATACGCCGCGCGGATCACCTGTTGTCGATTTAATACCGCCGTTGCTGGCAATAACATCGAACAACGTCATTTCAGGCTTTGAAAAAGTCTTCAGACCTGTGCCAATTTCGCCGAAAACAGAATAGCGACGTTTGTCAGCCTCAAGTAAAATGCGATCACCCGGGCGCAAATGAATATCGTTTGCAGGATCAGTCAGCAAATTAGCTAACCAAATCGAACCTGTCTTTTTACCACGTGTCACTTTCACAATGGTTGTTTCTGGCTCTCCGCGTGTTCCGTTAGCACGCGCCAACATGGACGACAGATGCGTCGAAGACGCGTCAATTTGGAAAACACCCTGTGCTTGGGCACCAACAATCGTCACCGATGCACCAATACCTGTTGAACGCGCCAATTGAATTTGCGGATCAGGCGTTTGATCAGCCAAGTTTGTTTCAATGCGGCGACGCACAGTTTCAATTGTGCTGCCTGCTGCTCTGATACGGCCAGCATATGGTACAAAAATGAACCCTGACTGATCGACCTGCAAATTATTGATAGACGAAGGTACACCCGCAGTGCCCAGAACACCGGCTTGAACATTTTCGTAAACTGTCAACAACAACTGGTCACCAGATCGTACAACATCTGTGTTAATCGAACCTGCACTTCTAAAACTTGGATCGAACGATAATTCTTTGGTGAATTTCGTTTTGGCAATAACATCGCTGTCGATCACAACAACCAACGCATCGCCTTTTCTGTCCTGACTACCTGCCAACAATTGTTGTTTACTTGGGCCTGAACGTGGCAATCCGCAACCACTCAGCGCGGCGATAACCACGCCGGCAACGGCCATTTTGAAAACTTTACTTGTTGTTAATGTCATAAACCGATCCCCATGGGTATTTTAAGGCGCACTTTTACCCAATTCGGCGCAGATTTCCAGTACCGCTTTGTATCATACGCACGTTTAAACGATCGCCACGGCATCATGAACAAACGCTTTGCATGTGATGTGAACTCTTGGCGAATAGATGCGGCGCGGTGTGTTTTGTAATTGGGATATCCGCGATTGCGAAACAAAACATGCCAATGATACCAAGCGCCATATAATACATGATTGCGCAACTCGCCCCAACGCGCAGGCGCTTCGGGTTGTTCTTCGTCAATCTTCGTCAAGGCCGCACGCATTTCAACGATAGGCATATCCATCATGCGTGAATTTCCATTCACCCCACCGCGTTCATAGGTCACCCAATAAGGGCGCAAATATCCCTCTTCAAAACAATGAACAGTAATGCCCTTGCTTTTGGCTAATTTGATTGCACTGCTGTGAAAGAAACGTGCATCACCATAAATAACGATGTCCGTTATATCGTCGTCCAACTTGGCTGCAATAAATTCAATCCATTGCTCGCTCGGATTTAAAAACGCCGTGAATGTTGCTGGTTCCCGCCAGAAAAACTCGTCACCCTTATTAAACCCAATCTTTTCAACCAACGCGCCCGAAGCACGCAAAATACGCGATAGCTCGTAAAAAAACGGCCCGTGGGGTCCCTGTAAAAACAGAAACTTACGTTGCCCGCTTGGTAAAACCGGAATTTTTTTCATATTCCCCTCAATGATCAACGACGGCAGTGTTCCCGCACTACAACCAACGACTTAACGCGATCATAACTTTCTATACTTTTAAATATGTCGAAATGCTAACATATCAACTATACTTCTTCTACTACGGTGTGATAAATTCCGACGAAATACAATCTGATTAAAATTTACACCAAAGGACACATCATGTTCACAGGGATCATAACCGACGTTGGCGAAATCGCACAACTGGAACAAACGGGCGATCTACGCGCACGTATTCTGACGTCTTATGACACAGATACTGTCGACATTGGCGCATCGATTGCCTGCAACGGTGTATGTCTGACGGTCATCACCAAGGGTCGCGAAAATGGACGCGATTGGTTCGACGTTGAAATATCCGCTGAATCCGTTTCCAAAACCAATATTTCAGCAGGCCGCAAAGCCTGGGCACTGGGCACACGGGTAAACTTGGAACGCGCCTTGAAACTGGGCGACGAATTGGGCGGCCATATCGTATCAGGCCACGTTGATGGCGTTGCAATCATTACAGACATCAAATCTGTGGGCGACAGCACCGTTGTTACGTTCGCCGTGCCCCATAAATTGTCGGGTTTTATCGCACAAAAGGGATCGGTCACACTGGATGGCACATCCCTTACGGTAAACGACGTTTCGGGCGATACTTTCAACGTAAACCTTATTCCGCACACCAAAGACAACACAACTTGGGCAGATATTGCCGTCGATGACAAAATAAATCTGGAGATTGACACGCTGGCACGTTATGTGGCGCGTCTAGCAGACGTGCGTCGCGCGTCTTAAATAGGAAAACTTATGCTTTCAGCTTCTCGCAAATCTAAAGACCTGCCAGAGATTATTGGTTCCAAACCAAAGATCGCGGTCATTTCGGCGCGCTATCACCCCAGCGTTGCCGACAGGTTAACCAAAGGCGCGTCTGCCGTATTAAACAACGGCGACTTCCCTTTTGAAGTGTTCGACGTTTCCGGCGTTCTCGATCTGCCTATCGCTTTGAAAATGGTAATCAACTCTGGACGTTTTGATGCCTATGTTTTGCTTGGCTCCGTCCAAAACGATACAGATGGACAAGCCGCCCAAGTTATTTATGCAGAAACATTGCGCGGTATCGGATCAATCGGCGCACTGGGCTATCCACTGGGCAGCGCGATCCTTTGTGCATCAACCAACAAACAATTGGCAAAAATGGCCAGCCCTCGCAAAGAAAACTGTGGCGGTGCCGCAGCAAGGGCCGCGTTGGAACTCATCGCCTTGTCGCGCAACCTTTCAAACGTTTCGAAAAACATCGGCTTCAAACCCGCTTCTGAATTCATTCATATGGCGGGCGACCCGCAGAAAATCACATGACATCAAAAAAACAAATGAAATCTGCAGCGCGTTTATACGCCGTGCAGGCCCTGTTCCAAATGGAAGCCTCTGATCAAACATTGGATTCTGTGCGTCAACAATTCGTCGACCACCGTTTTGGCGCCATCCTTGAAGGTGACACATACGCCGAAGGTAACGTTGATCTGTTCGACGAAATCCTGACCCAAGCAGTCAGCCAACAAGCATTGATCGATCAAATGACCGACCGTGCCTTGGTTGCGAAATGGCCAATTGATCGCATTGATCCAACCGTGCGTGCAATTTTTCGTGCCGCTGGCGCAGAACTCGTAATTGGCGACACACCACCCAAAGTTGCCATCGTTGAATACGTCGACGTTTCAAAAGCATTCTTCCCAGAAGGGAACGAAAGCCGCTTTGTAAATGCCGTGCTTGATCACATGGCCCGCGAAGCGCACCCAGAAAAGTTCGCATAATTGTGATGTGATTAATCCCACCTTAGTTGTAAGGTGGGACAGACCCAATTTCTGGGAATGGCTACACTATGCGGTTTTTATTTAGTCTTTTTTTCGTCATCATTGCATCCGCCGCCACTGCTGCGCCGATTAAATACGATGTAAACAAAGACACCTCAGACGTTGGTTTTATCTACACATTTGGTGGCAAAGACATCAAAGGCGCATTTAACGATTTTGACATCGACGTCGCAATTGATTTCAAATCGCTCAAAAACAGCACAGTTTCGGTATCCTTAAAAACCCAAACAGCCTCAGGCGGTTTCATTTTTGGCACCCAAGCCATGCGTTCAAAAAAGATCTTAAGCGCCAAAGCGTTTCCTGAAATCACGTTTCTATCAAAATCGGTAACGGGCCGTGGTGATACGGCGCAAATATTGGGCGACATCACGGTACGTGGAATTACAAAACCACTGACACTGACCGCACAATTATTTCGCCCAAAGGGCAGTGACATAAACGAACGTGACAATTTGATAATGAAAATCACGGGCACATTGGATCGTTTTGATTTTGGCGCAAATGGTTACGCCAAAGAGGTTGCACCAGACTTGAAAATCAACATTGAGGCGTTCATTAAGAAACAATGAGTTTACGAAATACACAGACCCGCTTTGGCCTTATTACCAAATCCCTGCATTGGATCATCGCAATTGGATTATGGGCCCTCTTTTTCTTTGGGAAATACATCTCGAACCTTGAACTTGGGCCAGATAACTTTCACCTAATCCCCCGCCACAAAGCGTTCGGAATTCTTATGCTCGGATTGATAACGATCCGTATTCTGTGGCGCACAACAAACCCGCCACCAACCGCCCTGCCCGCCAAACCGTTTGAGCACCTAATCGCCAAACTCGTACACGTGGCACTCTACATCTTGATGCTCGCCACGCCTTTGTTCGGCTGGATTGGCGCATCGGCCACTGGCTTCTCAATCCCATTCTTCGGCCTCTTCGACATCCCCCTGATCTGGGGCGAAGACGAAGCGGTCGCTGACCTGCTGCTATCTCTTCATGGTTATTCAGCAATGGCCATGATGGCACTGGCACTGTTACACATCGCCGCCGCACTCTATCGCCATTTCATCAAACGCGATGAAACCCTGCGCCGCATGATCCGTTAACGATCGGGGCACCCAAATCGGATGCCCCAAATATGATTTACTTGGTGATTGGATAACCCCAACACTTCTTCGTTACACCTGGAACAGGATCGTGGCCAAACGCGCCGTTACTACATCCGATGGTCGTATCGGCGACCTTGGAAATGCTATTGCCAGGGACACCGTAAAACACACGGTAGCGTCCGTTGACTGAAAACGTGCACTCCGCACCCTCCACAGCACAGTCCGACGAATTCAACGCACCTTGACAGGACTGATCAATATCTGGACTTCCTGGCCCATATGCAGGGCTAAAGTTGCTGTCTGAACACCCGCGATAACCTGTGGGGACAGCGATGACGGTGCCATCTGTCATTGTTGTGTATACAATGAATTCCCAAACGCTAAGGACACCATAGCTGTTACGAACACCCGGTGAATATTCCAATTTCACCTTCGTTGATTTGACCGAACCCTTCGTTATATCTGTTGATACACTGTGCGACACTGATGTGGTCGTTTCTTTTGACATCTTGGCACCTGCGGAAAATCCGTTTGATGCAAGACCAACTGAAATCTCCTTCTTTAACGTGGTCGATGAACTATTGGTCAATGTCTCACCTGTTTTAACCGACAGGCTGACCGTGTGCGTTTCTTCGCTGTCACAATTATCATTGCGACAAACGTTTTCCCATTTCCCAATTGCGCTTTGGAATATCAATTTACGTCCATCTGTAATCGATGTTGGCGTAAAAGAGTGAACCATTTTTGATGTCGTAAAATCATCGCCCCAACATCTTTGGTTTGGCGCTACAAAACGTGCGGTTGTTTGTAAGACACCGTCCTTAAGTTTTTGAATATACAATTCGTTTGCACACAGATCATTAAAGCCGACCAATGCCGTATCAATATGTGTTTTATTTGTCAGTGGGAAATTATCAATATGCTTTTCGCCAGGCACGCCTAATGGAAACACCTTGCAATTATAACCAACCTTTAAGCTTTTTTGAACTGGCACAAAAATAATGTCCAAGTCAGCACTAGATGGGAAATTCAACCCAAGGGTCACATCACCCGTCTTCACGCCAAGTTTCTGCCAAGATTTTGGGCTTTTGGCATTTTCGGCTGGTGCATCTTTGCGGACCACAATCGCAAACCCGCTATCGCTGTCAAAATTATGCCCTTGCGGAATATGCAGGCACACACGTGCCTCCCATTTTTCCGCCTGCGCTGTTGTCGGTGAAATCACCGTGGCCATCAAGCCCAGCATCATAACCACCCCTGCCTTGGGTGCCATTAAAAATAATCGCTTCATAATGTGTCCGTCCCTCTATAGGTCCAGTCGCCATAATTGAAGACCAGATAGTGACATTCACATGTATTACTGAAATATTTTCAACTAAATCATTGATAAATAGTGATTCTAGTCACACATATAAATTCACCTCCAAACAAAGAACCAGCGCTTACACACCCTTAAGCCCACATTATTTTCCCAATTCCGACACACAGTTTGTCGAAAAAGCTACAGACATGCCGCACCCATCCGTCTACCTATGGAAAAAACAGGCAGAACAATGCGTCTCATCCTCTCCTTCGCCGCCCTCCTGATCTCTATCGCCCTGCTCCAACTCTCCTCTGGCGCAATCGGCCCATTGGATGCACTTTCCGGCCTTAAAACAGGGTTCAGCCGCGTTCAAATCGGCCTGCTTGGCTCCGCACATTTCGTCGGCTTTTTCATCGGCTGTTGGTGGGCGCCACGCCTGATTGGCGCTGTGGGTCACTCCAAAACATTCGCCGTCTTCGCTTCAATGGGTGCCATCGGCGCATTGGCCCACCCCTTGTGGATCGACGCCTATTTCTGGCTGGCCCTACGTGTCCTGTCAGGCATGTGCGTCGCGGGCTGTTACACAGTAATCGAGGCATGGTTTTCCGCAAAACTCACCAATGAAATTCGTGGCCGCGTCATGTCAGCGTATCGCGTCGTCGATATCGGTGCATCATCGCTTGCCCAAATGATGATCGGCTTTCTGGCCCCTGCCTCTTATGTTTCCTACAACATCATCGCCATCATTGGTTGTCTGTGCCTGTGGCCGTTGATGCTGTCAAAATCACAGGCTCCACCGGTGCCAACTGCCCCGCGCCTACATCCAATCCGCACGGCCCTTACATCACCACTTGGCGTTGCAGGCGTCATCGTCGCGGGCCTAACGGCATCGTCATTTCGCATGGTTGGCCCAATTTACGCCACCGATGTGGGCCTCTCCCCAGCCGAGGTCGGCTCATTCCTTGCGATCATCTTAATCGGGGGGGCATTGGCACAATTCCCTGCTGGCTACTTGGCCGATAAATACGATCGCCGCCGCGTTCTGATTGGCCTTTCAATCGCCAGCATTTTGGTCTGTACCGCCATTGCCATGTTCGGCGGCCAAGGGCGTACGCAAATCTTCGCGCTGGCCTTCGCATTTGGCTTCACCACATATCCAATATTTTCCATCTCTGCCGCGCACGCCAACGATTTCACCACGCCTGCAGAACGCGTAGAATTGAATGCCAGCTTGATGTTCTTCTATGCCATCGGGGCGGTTCTTTCTCCGCTCGTTGCGTCCGCCCTTATCCAAGTCTATGGCCCCAACGCCATGTTCACCTTCATCACCGTTGCCCACATTGGCTTGGTGATATTTGGCCTGTCGCGTATGCGCGTACGTTCCTCATCCACCAAACGCACAAAATACCGCTATATGCCGCGCACGTCCTTTACGATTGGGAAATTGATCAGGCGTAAAAATCTCGACTAGCGGCGCGGGCCTGATTACGTTAAATCACATTGAAACCAATACAAGTGATCGCAAATGACCCGCACTCTCATTACCTCCGCATTGCCGTATATCAACGGTATCAAACACCTTGGAAACCTTGTCGGCAGCCAACTGCCCTCTGATGTTTACGCACGCTTTTGCCGCGCCCAAGGCCACGAGGTCATGTACATCTGCGCCACCGACGAACACGGAACCCCTGCCGAATTGGCAGCTGCAAAAACCGGCCAAGACGTTGCTGATTTTTGCGCCGAAATGCACGAAACACAGGCCGAGCTGGCCCGTGGTTTCCGCCTGTCATTCGATCACTTTGGCCGTTCATCCAGCCAACAAAACCACGAACTCACCCAATACTTCGCGGGCAAACTCGCCGACAATGGCCTCCTCGAAGAAGTCAGCGAAAAACAGGTCTACTCAAACACCGATGGCCGCTACCTGCCAGATCGCTATATCGAAGGCGAATGCCCAAACTGTGGTTCCCCTGACGCACGCGGCGATCAGTGTGAAAACTGCACAAAACAACTCTCGCCAACCGATCTGATCAACCCGCGCTCTGCAATCTCTGGTTCCACCGATCTCGAAGTACGCGAAACAAAACACCTCTACCTGCGTCAATCAAAACTCAGCAAAACGCTGGACGATTGGATCAGCTCGAAAACAGACTGGCCAATCCTGACCACATCCATCGCCAAAAAATGGCTTCATGATGGTGACGGCCTTCAGGATCGCGGCATCACACGTGATTTGGATTGGGGCGTACCTGTAAAACGTGGCATCGCTGATTGGCCCGGCATGGAAGGCAAAGTTTTCTATGTCTGGTTCGATGCCCCAATCGCCTATATCGCAGCCACTGCTGAATGGGCAGATGCGAACGGTAAAACCGACGCCGATTGGGAACGCTGGTGGCGCACAGACAAAGGCGCGGATGATGTCAATTACGTCCAGTTCATGGGCAAAGATAACGTGCCCTTCCACACTCTGTCATTTCCTGCCACAATCATGGGCGCTGATGATAATTGGAAACTGGTGGATTTCATCAAGTCCTTTAACTACCTCAATTACGACGGTGGCCAATTCTCAACATCCAAAGGTCGCGGCGTGTTCATGAACCAAGCCCTCGATATATTGCCCTCCGATTACTGGCGCTGGTGGCTGCTGTCACATGTTCCAGAAAGTTCGGATTCAGAATTCACATGGGACAGCTTCCAAGGCGGCGTAAACAAAGATTTGGCCGACGTGTTGGGTAACTTCGTATCCCGCATCACAAAATTCTGCCGCGCAAAATTCGGCGAAGAGGTCCCCGCTGGTGGCGAATACGGCGAGGCCGAAGCAAACGTCATCGCGCAACTGACCGAACGTCTAAAATCATACGAAGATAATATGGCCAAAATGGAGGTGCGCAAATCCGCATCCGATCTGCGTGCTATCTGGGCCATCGGCAACGAATACCTTCAGGCAACTGCACCGTGGACATTATTTAAAACCGATCCAGACGGCGCGGCGGCGATCACTCGCTTTGCCCTCAACTTGGTCCCATTTTACGCGGCACTGTCCGAACCCTTTATTCCAGACGCGGCACAAATCATGGCCAACTCTATGAATGCATCCAAAGAATGGCCCACGGACGTCAACGCCGCCCTAAACGCATTGCCCGCAGGTCATGCGTTTACTGTGGCAGAGGTTCTGTTTGCCAAAATCACCGATGAAGCACGTGATGAAATGCAGGCGAAATTCGCAGGCGCGTAAAACCGCGACACTAAGTCATTCAAAATATCGGTGCACGGTTTGTGTACAGGTTGTGCACAGCCCAAAATCGCGGTAACTTCTCTCCTCAAAGGAGAAAACCATGACCGACAACACCGCCCTAGGCTTTGATACATTACAAGTGCACGCAGGTGCCGAACCCGACCCGGCAACGGGCGCGCGCCAGATCCCAATCTACCAAACAACGGGCTATGTGTTTCGCGATGCCGAACACGCCGCCAACCTGTTTAACTTGGCAGAAGTCGGTTATATCTACTCCCGCCTCACCAACCCAACCGTGGGCGCATTACAAACACGCATCGCGATGTTAGAAGGCGGCGCTGGCGCTGTATGTTGCTCATCTGGCCACGCAGCCCAACTGATGGCCCTGTTCCCCTTGATGTCACCAGGCATGAACGTCATCGCCTCTACGCGCTTGTATGGCGGCACAATCCAACAGTTCAGCAACACCATCAAAAAGTTCGGCTGGTCAGCCAAATTCGTCGACTTTGACGACACGGATGCAGTGGCCGCCGCCATCGATGAAAACACACGCGCCGTATTTTGCGAATCCATCGCCAATCCAGGCGGTTATATCACTGATATTGATGCAATTTCTGCGATCACAAACGCGGCTGGCATCCCCTTAATCGTGGACAACACCACCGCCACACCATACCTGTGTAACCCCATCGAACATGGCGCTACATTGGTCGTTCACTCCACGACCAAATACTTGACAGGTAACGGCACCGTCACAGGTGGCGCGGTTGTGGACAGCGGTAAATTCGACTGGGCCGCATCAGGAAAATTCCCATCCCTCGCGGCACCTGAACCCGCCTACCACGGCATTAATTTCTACGAAGCATTGGGCGCAATGGCCTTCACCTTCCACTCGATCGCCATCGGTCTGCGTGATCTGGGCATGACGATGAACCCACAAGGCGCGCATTACACATTGATGGGTATCGAAACCTTGTCATTACGCATGCAAAAACACGTGGAAAACGCCACAGTACTGGCAAAATGGCTGGAAAACGATCCTCGAATCGAGGCCGTGACTTACGCAGGGCTTGAAAGCTCGCCGTACAATCACCGCGTCGCCAAAATTTGCCCCAAAGGCGCCGGTGGCCTGTTCACCATCACAGTCAAAGGCGGCTATGACGCATGCGTCAAACTGGTCGAAAGTCTGGAACTCTTCAGCCACGTCGCCAACCTTGGTGACACACGTTCACTGATCATCCATTCCGCATCAACCACGCACCGCCAACTGTCCGACGAACAACGCGCGGCGGCAGGTGCTGCATCCAATGTCGTCCGCCTGTCTATCGGTATCGAAGATGTCAAAGACCTGATCGCCGACATGGATCAAGCCCTGACCAAAGCAACAGCATAAACGTGCTGGGGCGGCCACGAAACAGCCGCCCCACACAATTGACGCCATGACCATACCCAATCTAAAACGCATAAAAGTGCACTCTATACCAGAGCTTACGGCGTGGCTGGCAAAGCAACCAAGCGATGCCCAAAGTGTCATGTTGGTAACCTACACCGATGCCACACACGACAAATACGTCAGTCGCGAACAGTTACATGATGCAATAATCGCACATGGCTGGGCTGCTGGATTTCGTTACACGCTCAATGGAAATTTAGTGGGGCAAGTGATTAGTAAGCCGTGAAAAGGTGCTAACCTGTGCCTTTGGCCTTGCTTTTATGCTTATCATATCCGGCTTCCAGTTCGTTCCGCAAAAAATATCCGTAAACAACGGTTTCAAACTTCGCCGCGCCACCGTCTTCAACACAATTTGACAGCGGTGTAATCTCAGTTGCAACGTTAGGGTCATAAAAGAACGGACATGAATAACGTTCGCGACCCGAACTGTTGATTACACGGTGTGGTGTCGATAATAACAATCCATTCGACCAACGGTGTAGCATATCGCCCACATTGACCACGAATGTACCCGGAATTTTGGGCGCATCAATCCACCTACCGCTGGGTGTCTGAACCTGTAATCCACCAACACCATCTTGTGCCAGAATGGTCAAACAACCAAAATCTGTATGGGGTGCGGAACCAAAAAGATCGTCACCCTCAACAGGGTCAGTCGGCGGGTAAAACAATAATCGCAACCACGTAGTTGGGGACGCAAACGCCCCATTAAATACATCAGGATCGGCCCCAATTGACATTGCAGCCACGCGCATCAATTTATGCCCCAATTCCGATAATGCATTGTTATAGGCAATAACATCTTCACGAAACCCCATCAAATCAGGCCACTGATTGGGTCCAGCCAGATATGCACCAGCCAGAACATCCGGCGCATCTGGCCCGTCTTCGCGCATTATCATAAAGCTCTCTGACTGGTTTGGGCGTTTTACATCTGCCAATTTCGAATTCACATCCGTAGAGGTGTTGATCGGAATAAAACCACGGTGGTTGGCATTCAATTCAACCTGCATCTTCTCGTCTATCGACAGAGCATGAAATTTGGCCGAAGCCGCGAAAACCCTTTCAATCAAGGCCTCATCAACGCCGTGGTTGCTGATATACCCAAATCCAGTCGTTCCATAAGTTTCGCGAAACTTTGTTGCCAGCTTGCCCAACATTGCAGCATCCGCGCCATGAATGGCACTTACATCAAGGATGGGGATTTCTGAAAATTCACTTGCCAAATTTGTAATCCTTACTTTGGAATGAGGCGATTAAACGACAACCCAACTCTATTCGCAAATATTCTTCTCAATAAAGCAGTTATCACCCAGACATCCATCCCAGCCTTCGGCCTTGATGGATTGCGATTTCTCATCAAATGCACCATCAACAACACTGACCGACTTGATCTTATCAAACCGGAAAATCCGTTTGGCTGCGAAATCGCGCCCCTTGGTGCATCCACGGGTTTGCCAACCATGAACATACAACTTGCCATTAAACCCAACGCCAACTTGATGCACATCCAACAAACGCGGCTCGCACCCTTTGCTGACATCTTTGTCATACACCAGCTCAACGACTTGGCCATTCTGCGCGGCCTCGCACAGTGGGGCTTCGTATTCGGATTGGGCGAATGCGGTTGTGAATGGTGCAACGAACAAAACCGCCGCCATTGTTAAGCATTTTAATGTCATCACAGTGCCCCCTGGCTTCATCGTTTCATTGATATATTTTCAACTATGCACTCTAATATCTTAGATAATCAATAACACGGTGCCGAAAACGAAAAAGGCGACCCATGGGTCGCCTTGGTAATTCATGAAATACGCTTAATCCGCCCACGCCCATGGGCGAATGAATTTACCCAAAATCTCTTGGACGGCATCATCGCTAACGCCTGCATCCGTCTTGGATATCTTGGCGACCAGGCCCAACTTTTTATCTTCGTCAACACGCACAACCTGTGCGCCAACCCCTGCTGTATCCAACGCCGCATTATAGACCCGCGTAATCGCTGAACGTCGTAAATCAGGCTTGAAAACCTTACCAACAGCAGTCTTTGGTAACTCTGGCAAAATCTCTAAATATTTCGGACAGGCAGCGGGATCAGAAACATGCTCGCGCGCAAATTCAATCAACTCATCCACTGACACCGTGGCACCTGCAACCAGTTCCACATACGCACATGGCAATTCGCCTGAATAACTGTCTGGCTGTCCAATTGCGCCCGCAAAACCAACCGCAGGATGCCCTGCCAATGCCTCTTCGATGATGGCTGGGTCAATATTGTGTCCACCACGCATGATCACATCTTTTGAGCGTCCAGTCAGCCATAAATAGCCGTCCTTATCCAGATAACCCAAATCGCCCGTGCGCATGTATTTGCCATCGGCATACAGCATTTTATTTTTCGTCGGATCAGTATAGGTCGCGCCAACAACGACGCCCATATTATGCACACAAATCTCGCCAGTTTCACCAACGCCGCAGGTTTTTGTTACTTTACCTTTAGCATCCATGTGTAGAATTTTCACTTCTGTGTATGGCAACGGCAGCCCGACAGAACCAATTTTATGTTCACCGTCTGGTGGGTTGCACGAAATAAGACAGGTGGCCTCGGTCATGCCATAACCTTCTAAAATCGAAACGCCTGTCGTTTCTTGGAACTTGTTGAACAATTCAACAGGCAATGGAGCCGATCCACAAAACGCGTTTTTCAGCGTCGAAATATCCGCATCCACGGGGCGCTGCATCAAGGCTGCAGCCGCAGTCGGAACGGTAATAATGAATGTCCCCTTATACCGTTCAACCAATTTCCAAAAATTGTCAAAAACGCCGTCGCCACGATAACCTGCAGGCGTTGGCATAACCATATGCGCACCCGCTGACATGATGCACAACCACGCTGGATATGCCGCAAAAACATGAAACAGTGGCATTGGACAAATGACAACATCATTTTCATCCATCAATAATGTCGCCCCCAACCATCCGTTGTACAAGGCACCAGAATGGCGATGTTGTGATACTTTTGGCATGCCAGTCGTGCCGCCCGTGTGGAAATATGCGCAAAATGGATCATCATCGCGTTCGTCGAAATCCAATGTAGTGTTTTGCGTTGCCAAAGCCGCATTGAATTCGATCACTTTGGCTGAATGTGTTATGTCGACTTTTGGACGGATCATCGGCACGATCCATGACAATGGCGGCGATAAATGGGGTAATAGATCGATTTCTACAATCGTTTCCACGCATCCTGCTTCGGCAACGGCTGCATGAGCAAGCTGTGCTACCTCCGTCTTTGGGAATGGGCGCATAGTAACCAATACTTTTGCATTCACTTCCTTAAGCAACGCCGAAATATGTTCGGGTGACAGTGTTGGGTTAATTGGCGCCACGATACCCGCGGTCATTCCGCCCAGCATCGTTATCAACGTCTCGTGGCTGGTCGGCAATAAATATGCCACGACATCTTCGGACCCAACACCCAGTGATCTAAATAAGTTCGCCGCCTGTGCGACACGATCTGTTAAATCGTTATAGTTCAATGTAATATTTTTATCTTTCGGACCCGACTTCAGCTGAAAACTGATCGCTGGTCGTGCCCCATAAGCGTCGCGTGTTTGGCACAGTCTTTGAAAAACCGTCTTAGCCGTCCAGCGTTCGGAAACTGGCATCGCTTCTTCGATACCTCTTACATGGTCCGCATGCGCGAATGGCTCTATCATAACTTGTCCTCCCAGACCTTATGAAACCCAAGCTAAAGGAGCATTCTAAGAATTACAAATGTAACGTAGCGATAAAAAAAGGGCGGCCCAAGCCACCCTTTTCGCGATTATGTATAAACGCTTATGCTGGGATGCGTAAAACTTGACCCGGATAAATTTTATCTGGATGAGTCAGCATTGGTTTATTCGCTTCGAAAATCTCTTCGTATTTCGCGCCGTTACCCATTGTCTTTGCGGCGATTGCCCACAATGTATCACCCTTTTCCACAGTGTGGAAAACGCCTTCGTCATTGTTGTCTGTATCATCGGCAACGGACGCAATGCCCTTAACGTTGCCCAATGCCAACATGATTTTTTCTTTGATTGATGTTGATTTCGGGGTGCCGGCCATCACAACCTTGTCACCTTCGACTTTGATATCCACGCCATCAGCATCCAAACCTAGGTCTGTGATTTCTTTGTTTAACGCATCTGTTGCTGTTGCTTCATCATCGTCTGATCCGAACAAACTTTTACCGACGTTTGCTGCAAAACTTAATAGGCCCATGTGACTCTCCTGATTGGGTTATTT
>DKMK01000013.1 GCA_002469545.1 Rhodobacterales bacterium UBA7416
AAGATTGAAAAACAGCTTCTTTTGCGCGCTTGTCGTACCGATTTTCACCAACGACCAACTGCGCAATATGAATTCTTGAATGCTCGCGCGGATCCACCACATGGCATATGTGGACAAACGGAATCCTTTTTCAGGATCAAACCGTTTCACCGCTTGCATTAAACCAACATTTGCTTCTGAAATAATTTCCGCGGTCGGTAACCCGTATCCACGATATCCCATGGCGATTTTTGCAGCCAACCGTAAATGCGACGTCACCATTTGATGGGCCGATTCAGTATCTTCACGTTCTACCCACGCTTTCGCCAACATGTATTCATGCTCTTTTTCCAGCATGGGAAACTTGCGAATTTCTTGCATGTATAAATTCAAGCCTTGTTCGGGGCTTGGTGTCGGTAAATTACTGTAGCTCATATCACCCTAGTCACTTTTTCTACTCAACTATACCTATGGCCAAATACCATAGATACAACGCGTTGAGCGCTATATATGGTACAATTCCACGTTGAATGTCACGTAAAATCTTTTAGTTTCAAATACTTAGAATTAAAGTAACCTTACGTCACTTTCTATTATTTTCTTAAAACTTCTAATAAATCACTAAAATCTTGGGGAATTTCACTTGAAAATTCTACATTTTCTTTCGTAACGGGATGCACAAACCCCAGGGTTCGCGCATGTAACGCCTGACGTGCAAACCCTTTAACCAGCGCTAAATCGTCGTCTTGAAATGCAGAACTTGGCATTGCTTTGCGCAATCCATAAATCGGATCACCGATCAATCCATGGCCAATATGGGCAAAATGCACGCGAATTTGATGCGTGCGTCCTGTTTCCAACCAACACTCCAGCAACGCCGAATGACCAAAATCTTCCAGCACAGCCGCGCGTGTAATTGCATGACGACCTGCGTCTTGAACAACGGCCATACGTTTGCGATCCGTTTTGTGACGCGCAATATTTGTCGCGACACGGATCACACCACCGTCTTCAAACCCAACGCCGCGCAAACCACCCAAACGTGGATCACCTTTCAAAGGTACGCCCTTAGACACCGCTAAATAACGCCGCGATATACTGTGATCCGCAAACTGCGCTGCAAGCCCAGCATGGGCCTCGTCAGATTTTGCCACAACCAACAAACCCGACGTATCTTTATCAATGCGATGCACAATACCGGGGCGTTTTTCACCACCAACGCCGGATAAATTACCGCCAAAATGGTGCAACAACGCATTTACCAAGGTCCCATGCTCCGAACCGGGTGCGGGATGCACCACCATGCCGGCGGGCTTGTTAACGATGATCAAATGTTCATCTTCAAACACCACATCCAACGGAATATCCTCTGGCTTGGCATTGTCGTAATCTTCGACAGGTGGCATCACTACTTTAAAAACAGTGCCCTCAGGTGCTTTGTATTTCAACGTCGTTATTGCAACACCATCACGCGTCACAGCCCCTGCTTCGATCAATTTGGTTAAACGTGAACGGCTTAGCGTAACTTCGGCTGGTACAACCTTGGCCAATGCCTTATCCAGACGGGGCGCTGGGTTTTCACCCAAAGTCAATTCGATAACATGAGGCACAGACATGGAAGATCCTTCTGAATTTCCGGCAGAACCAACAAACTTAAAAATGTTGCGCCGCTTGGTAACGACCCTACTGATCGTCATGATTGTGGGCTTCATAGCGTTGATTTTGATGCTTGTCATGCGCTTCCCATCATCCAAGCCAACAAATCCACTCACAAACCTGACAATCCCCGCTGGCATTAACGCCACTGCCTATACCCAAGGCGACGATTGGTTTGCGATTGTAGACGATGGAAATACCATCCACATTTACAATCAATCGGATAACAGCTTGCGCCAGACGATTAAAATCACACCACAATAACGCAATTTTAGTCGTTCAATTGTTCACGTTTAACTTGCGAATAAATTACCGCAAGAAAAATAATAATACCACCAATCACCGCGGCAGATGTCGGTTGTTCCGACAAAATTACAAAGGCTAAAATTGGTGCCAATGGCATCTCTAATGTCGACAACAGTGCTGTCACTGATGCGGGCAGACGCCGCGCGCCTTCAAACAAGGTGACAGATGCAACTGCGAAAACCAATCCAAACACAATCAAAACAGGCATCTCATCAGACACTACATGTAATGGTTCACCAAACATCATGGCAATGGGTAACAAAACAATTGACGAAAGAGCCGTTGGGAATGCCGCCACGGTGTTGGGATATACACGGTATAAAACAATCACCCCTGACATCATAATCGTCATAAATAGCGCTAATAAATCACCTTGTATTTGATGACTTCCAATTCCACCCGAAACCACGACGACAACACCGAAAAATGCCGCGAAACTTGCCAACAGAACGCGTCGTGTCGGTTGCTCCTTAATAACAACCCACGCCATTCCAGCCGCTAAAAATGGGGCGGCGGCATAAATCAACGCAACATTGGCGACACTGCTGAGCTTAAACGCAGGGATAAATGCCGCAGTGCCCGCAGACATCATAATCGTCGCCAACAACGCTGGCCGGTCAAATGCGCGCATTTCCTTGATCAAATCACGTCGTATCGCCAAATAAAACAACGTAAACGCAGCCGCCGACACACCGCGCCAGAATATAACACCCCATGCATCTGTCGACACACCTTTGGTGAAGATACCAGCAGAGCTAAACACCACTGCCGAAATTACAATCAAAACAACACCCGTTAAACTATCTTGTCGGCTATTCGTTTTCATAAATTCATCCCAATTGAAGTTGGCGCTCGGTATTTGCTTTGCCTACTACACAAGCCAACCCTCACAAACCATATTTCAGCACAATAACAAAACAACTTTTTTACTTTGCCTAAATATCCTCGCTGGCATTAACGCCACTGCCTATACCCAAGGCGACGATTGGTTTGCGATTGTGGATGATGGAAATACCATCCACATTTACAACCAATCGGATAACAGCTTGCGTCAAACTATTCAGATTGGCGCTGAATAATTGTCGATCAGCCTCTTTTCCCCGCAAGCCCAGTTGCACGCAGAAACATTGGCTTGTTTACTCCGTCTAATACAGCAGTAGTTAATTGACCGTTCGAAGTTGCCCCAGTATCAACACAAATTCTATTAAACTTTACAACTGGGTCATCCCCCGGCGTATGACCGTGCACAACAACATGCCCATGATCTATCTCGCTGTCTAAGAACCTGCTTCTAATCCACAAAAGATCTTTGTCCTGCTGTTCCTCAATTGGAACTTCAGGCACGATACCCGCATGAACGAACAAGTACGGCCCAATGATTTTATAAAGTGGAAGCGAGCGTAGCCATGCAATACGTTCTTCATCCAAAGCTTCCTTTAATACTGATGGATCATATCCGCCAAATCGAAACGAAACTCCTAAAGAGGCAAGCGTTTCATCTCCACCATTGGACAACCATGTGTGCCATGCCTCCCGATTATCTGTTTCAAGACACTCAAGCATCATGGCTTCATGGTTTCCAAGAAGACAGGTGCTATTCCAACCCATCATTCCCTGCATCAAGCAGTCGATCACCTCAACACTATAGGCGCCACCGTCAATGTAATCACCAACATAAACAATATGCGCATCGCATTGAGCATGCATAAATTTATGATGCTCTTTAATATGTTCTTGTAATTGCTGGAGAAGGTCGACGCGGCCGTGGATATCACCAACAGCATAAATTATCGTTTTCATACGACAGTCAATATATCACGACGACACAGGTGTCACTCTTTCATTGCCCCCCATCTTTACTTTGCCTAAATATCCTCGCCGAAGGCATCCAACCCTTGCACCCACACGCCACCGCACGCATATTACCCCCATGAGTCTGCCCCCTGGTTTCTTAGAAGAATTGCGCAACCGCGCGTCCCTGTCCCAAGTGGTCGGGCGCAAGGTCACGTGGGAACAAAAGAAAACCAACACTGCCAAGGGCGATTTCTGGGCCCCCTGTCCCTTCCATTCAGAAAAAACTGCATCTTTCCACGTCGATGACCGCAAGGGTTTCTACTACTGTTTTGGTTGTCACGAAAAGGGCGATGCAATTTCCTTTATCCGTGGCACCGAAAATGTCGGCTTTATGGAAGCGGTCGAAATCTTGGCCCGCGAAGCAGGCATGACAATGCCCGCACGCGATCCCCAAGCCCAACAAAAAATGGATCGCAACAAAGAATTGGCCGACGTGATGGAACAGGCCGTTCAGTTCTACAAACTCCAATACAACACTGCCAACGCACAGGCCGCGCGCGACTATATTAAAACGCGTGGGCTGTCCCAAGACACGCAAAACACCTTCGAAATCGGCTTTGCCCCCAATGATCGCGGTGCATTATCCCAACATCTACGCGGCAAAGGCGTGGACGAGGCGAAAATCGTCGATGCAGGGCTTGCCATCAAACCCGATGACGGTGGCGCCGCATTTGATCGGTTCCGTGGCCGCATCATGTTTCCGATCCGCAATGCGCAGGGCCGCTGTACCGCCTTTGGTGGTCGCGCCATGGACCCAAATGCCCGCGCCAAATACCTAAACTCAAACGAAACCGCCCTATTTGACAAGGGTCGCAGCCTCTACAATCACGGCCCTGCCCGCGAAGCAGCAGGCAAGGTCGACAGCCTGATCGTCGCCGAAGGCTACATGGACGTGATCGCCTTAGCGCAATATGGCTTCAAACACGCTGTCGCCCCATTGGGCACCGCAATCACCGAAGGCCAGCTCGCGTTGATGTGGCGCATGCACCCAGAACCAATCATTGCACTCGACGGCGACACAGCAGGCCTACGCGCCGCCCTGCGCTTGATCGATCTGGCATTGCCCCTGCTCGAAGCAGGCAAATCCCTGCGCTTTTGTATTATGCCCGAAGGCCAAGATCCCGATGACGTCTTAAAGGCACGCGGTGCATCCGCCATGCAAGAACTTTTGGATGGCGCAGTCCCAATGGTGAACTTATTGTGGCAACGCGAAATCGAAAACAAAAACTTCGACAGCCCCGAACGTCGCGCCGCGTTGGACACATCCCTGCGCAGCGCCATTCAAAAAATCCAAGACAAATCAATTCGCCATCACTACGGCCAAGCGATCAAAGAGTTACGCTTTCAACTGTTCGCCCCCCAACGCCAAACCCAACAACGTGGTCAGTTTAAACCTTGGGCGAAACAGGCAAAACAACTGGCAACCATGGGAGCCAAGGCATCCATGCTCGCCGCCAGCACCGACACCGCCATGCGCCTACGCGAAAGCGTTATTTTGGCGGCCGCCATTCGCAATCCTTCTGCGGCTTTGCAAAACGAAACTGCGATGGAAAAATGCCCCATCACCACGCCCGATTTAACAGAAATCATGAACGCCCTCTTGGCAAACTTGCATACCGACCTATCTAATACAGACACGCAAAATTCTTTTGACGACATCTTGGCACAATCACTGGGATATTCACCGCTGGATCGACTGCTGGAACTAAAACCCTTGCACAACCATCCCTACCTTCGAAAACAGGTAAACGCGGAATTAACCAAGCGTACATTAGAAGAAGAACTTGCTAAACACTCTGCCCTAATCGGGGCATCCAACGAAATCAAAGAGGCGGAACAAGATTTGACAGGATTGGTTGACGAAGGCCTAACTTGGCGGTTGAAACAAGCCGCCCTCGCCAAGGGCAAAGCGACCCGTGCCGTCGAAGAAGAGGGCACCGCAGCAGGCGAAGATGCCTCCGCAATGTCAAAAGAACTCCAAAACATGCTCGATAATCAAATTTGGGTAAAGAAAAAGCACTGACCCCCATTGCGAATCACCCCATCAATGTGTTGATTCGTCTCAGCCTCTACTGATTCGCAGAATCAGATCACTGAACAATGTAAGGAGCCTAACCAATGGCAGCCAAAGACGACAATTCAAAGAGCAGTGATGGTAAAGACGGCATGGGTGACATGAGCCAAGCCGCAGTCAAAAAAATGATGGCCGTAGCGCGCGAGCGTGGCTACATCACTTATGACGAACTAAACGAAGTCATGCCCCCAGACACAGTCTCCTCCGAACAAATCGAAGACGTGATGTCCATGTTGTCCGAAATGGGTATCAACATCATCGAAGCCGACGAAGTCGAAGTCGAAGATGAAGGCCCAACAGATGTGGCCGTCGTGGCAAACGATGAAAAATCCGTAACACTTGCCGCCACTGGCAAAGAAACACTTGATCGCACCGACGATCCCGTGCGCATGTATCTGCGCGAAATGGGTTCTGTTGAATTGCTTTCACGCGAAGGCGAAATCGCCATCGCAAAACGCATCGAAGCCGGTCGCAAAACAATGATCGAAGGCCTGTGCGAAAGCCCGCTAACATTCCAAGCGATCACCATTTGGCGCGACGAGCTGTTGGACGAAGAAATCCTTTTGCGCGATGTGATCGATCTGGAAACCACTTTCAGCGACACACTCGAAGACGAAGAAGAAGCACCTGTCGTGGCCCCCGTTGGCACACCGAAACCTGGCGCAGAAAAAGCCCAAGAACTGGACGCTGACGGCGATCCAATTTCCGACGACGATGATGACGACGAAGAAGACGAAGTGGCAAACCTATCGCTTGCGGCGATGGAAGAGGCCCTGAAACCTGATGTTTTGGCAACTTTGGCGAAAATCGCCAAGGATTATAACAAATTGGCAGCAATGCAGGACGAACGCATTTCAGCCACCATCAACGAAGACGATACATTCTCTGACAAGTCAGAAAAGTCATACCAAAAATTGCGCAAGTCCCTTGTGGAACAGGTCAACGCCCTGCACTTCCACAACAACCGTATCGACGCATTGATCGATCAGTTGTACGGCATTAACCGCAAAATCATGTCCATCGATTCAGGCATGGTGAAACTGGCCGACCAATCACGCATTAACCGTCGTGAATTTGTCGAAAAATACCGTGGTCTTGAATTGGACCCAATGTGGATGGAAAACATCGCCCAAGAAGAGGGTCGCGGCTGGAAAACATTCATCGAAAAGCACGCAGACAAAGCAAACGAATTACGCGCAGACATGGGCCAAGTTGGCCAATACGTTGGCGTCGATATCCCTGAATTCCGCCGCATCGTAAACCAAGTACAAAAGGGCGAAAAAGAAGCCCGTGCAGCCAAGAAAGAAATGGTCGAAGCAAACCTACGCCTCGTTATTTCAATCGCGAAAAAATACACCAACCGTGGCCTACAATTCTTGGATTTGATCCAAGAAGGTAACATCGGCCTGATGAAAGCCGTGGATAAATTCGAATACCGTCGCGGTTACAAATTCAGCACCTATGCCACATGGTGGATCCGTCAGGCGATCACGCGTTCCATCGCGGATCAGGCACGCACAATCCGTATCCCAGTGCACATGATCGAAACGATCAATAAATTGGTGCGTACGGGTCGTCAAATGCTGCACGAAATCGGTCGCGAACCAACACCCGAAGAGTTGGCAGCGAAACTACAAATGCCTTTGGACAAAGTCCGCAAGGTTATGAAAATCGCCAAAGAGCCAATTTCATTGGAAACCCCCATCGGTGACGAAGAAGATTCACAGCTGGGCGATTTCATCGAAGACAAAAACGCGATCCTACCATTGGAAAGCGCGATCCAAGGCAACCTAAAAGAAACCACAACCCGCGTTCTGGCATCCCTGACCCCCCGCGAAGAGCGCGTCTTGCGCATGCGTTTTGGTATCGGCATGAACACGGATCATACGTTGGAAGAGGTCGGTCAACAGTTCAGCGTGACCCGCGAACGTATTCGTCAGATCGAGGCGAAGGCATTGCGTAAGTTGAAGCATCCTAGTCGTTCACGCAAGTTGCGGAGTTTCTTGGATCAGTAATTTTTAAAGGCGCCTTCGGGCGCCTTTATAGCGAGTGCAGTTTCTTGGCGTCTCTAACTGTTAATAAGTAAATGGAATTCTTTTTCGCCAATAATTTGTAAATCGTATCCCTGCTCTATCAACTCTTCTGCTTTGCGATGTTTTGAGCTTTTAGAATGACCAGCTAATAATTCTAGATCTTGATCACCGACCACTAGCATCGTCAGCTTTTTGGAAACTCCAGCTTTGACTGTAATTCCTTCACGCGCCGCTATTGCGCTTACTTCCTCCCTCGAAATTGAGAGCGCTCCAGTAAAGCACGCAAAATGGCCGAATAATGGTCCATTTTTATTGCCCTCTACTGCAACACTATTTGGATAAATCTTTTTCTTGGCAGGCTCGTTTGCAATTTTAGAAAACTCTTTTCCCAATCGTGTTTCCGCTAGCACAACAACTTCAGCAGCAGCGCGCGCATCTTCAGCGGCATCGTGATGCCGAAACTTCAAATCCAATTCAGCCTTTAGGTTTGCCAGACCATGCCCCCCATTCCCAACAAATTCGGGCCATGCACGACGGGCAATTTTCACACTATCTAACCATGATGTCTTCAATTTCTCTAACTCATGGTAGTGGCATGCAGAGTCCATTGCCTGTTTATCAAAGTTAGAGTGTTGGATTAAAATATGTACTTCTAAAAGTGGCCTTAGCCTCTCGAGCACATCAGTAAAACTCGGTGCGTTTTGAATTGTGTCCTCATCAATTCCATGAATACCCACATTGAAGTCAGAAAAACTCTCATCCGTAAATATATGTTGGCTATATATTTCCATAGAAGAATCGTGCCGCACACAGGCTAATCCAACCTGACAGATGCTGAAATTATTTGAATTAGCGGTTTCAACGTCAAGGGCGATAAATCGAAACTCACCGGATGGCACTTCGGAAAATCGAGACTTATTTTGCGAGCTGTGAGTTGGAGAATTTTTACTTGAAAACAACGCATTGAGTATACTTTTCATTTTATAGCTTTCAAATATTTATAATTTTAAAAATTAATCCTAGCGGAAATCCTGTTCAAATCAACCGTTATACTCTCTCAACACAGTGCATCGCCAACCCGCCCGAACGGCTCTCGGAAATTCAGTGAATTCCCTGCCGCTGACAGGCTGGCGATGCACGGCGGTTACGCCTTATTCCGTGCATAAAATCCACTTCAGATCAACCAACCGCCACCAAACATCCTGTGCACAGCTTGTGCATGCTTTGTGCATCCAAATCACACACCTTATTCCCCAAACTTCCCAAAACACCCACCCCGTGCTATCCTGCCCCCATGGACCCAATAACAATAACCTTCTACGCCGTTATTTGTGGCGTCTTATCAATGGTCGCACCCAACTTGGGCGGCACCATCCCGCGCCTTGGCATTGGTGCTATCGTTGGAATTTTGGCCGCGGCTGTCCTGCCCGTCATACGAAGTATAATCGGATACTAAAGCCCCTTTGACCAAGACACTAACTCAGATGCCTACCAAAATGTTCCAGCGTCCGATCCCAGCTTAACTTGGCCTGCGCCTCGTCGTACCGCGCGGTGCTGTCGTTGTGGAAACCATGGTTCGCATCCGCGTAAATAAACGCCTGATAATCCGTTCCATGCGCCTTCAACGCCGCCTCATATGCGGGCCAACCAGCATTCACGCGCTTGTCCAAACCACCGTAATGCAACATCATTGCCGCCTTGATCGCTGGCACATCCGCCGCCGCCGCTTGGCGACCGTAATATGGTACAGACGCGGGCATTTCAGGATATGCCACCGCCAACGCGTTACAAACGCCCCCGCCATAACAAAACCCAACCGCGCCCACTTTGCCAGTCGATCCATCGTGACCCATCAGATATTCAAACGCCGCGAAGAAATCATTCATCAACGCCGCACGATCTACGTTTTTCTGCATCACCTTACCCTCGGCATCATTGCCGGGATATCCACCCTGCGGGTACAATCCATCAGGCGCAAATGCCATATAACCCGCCTTGGCCAAACGGCGCGCCAGATCTTTGATATATGGGTTCAGCCCTCGGTTTTCGTGGATGACCAAAACGGCGGGTAATTTCCCCGTGGCGCTCACAGGTCTCACCATATACCCCTCCATCTCGCCCTGCCCGTTCGGGCTGTCGTATTTTTCGTAAGTGGCGATAATATCTGGATCATTAAAATTGATCTGCTCGGCCCATGCGTAATTGGGCTGCATCATCGTGAACAGCGCGGTCGCAGTAACACCAACAGTGGCAAACTTGCCTGCACCATCCAAAAATTGACGTTTCGTGATCATCCCATGGGCATAAAAATCATACAGCTCTAACAAACCAGGGTCGAAATCTTTTGCTGTTTTTCTTTCCATTCAAGCCTCCAATAAGTGTTCGATACACGCGATCATAACACAAATGGCCCCCTCAATGATCAAAATCGCGTCAACGCCTCCCTATCGGCACAAACGCCGCGTCATCACTCTTCTACCCTGATTGACGCAAATGCCAGCCCGCCCTAGGTTGATGAAAAAGGAGACCACGCATGTCCACCCTATCCATTATCCTGATCGCACTGATCGCATTCCTACATTTGTATATTCTGTGGTTCGAAATGTTCGCATGGACAACACGCGGCCCCAAAGTGTTCGCCAGCTTCCCCAAGGACCTGTTTGAACCCACCAAAACCTTGGCTGCAAATCAGGGATTATATAACGGTTTTCTATCCGTTGGCCTGATCTGGTCATTGCTGATTGGTGATCCCGCATGGGCGCAAAACGTCGCCACATGCTTCCTTTTGTTCGTTGCAATCGCTGGCATTTATGGCGCAGCGACCGCATCACGTAAAATTCTTTATGTTCAAACAATTCCGGCCATTCTTGCCCTATTGTCTATCCATATTTTCTAGCTGCTAAAACGCGACAGCATCGCCGACAATACTGGTCAATAAATCTTGAACCATTTTCATCGGTCCTTCGGGATAGGTCCGATGTCCAATCCGCACGCCATTGTCGTCTTCGATAACAAAAATCGAATACGGACAATGCACAATATTCATCGGATCAGCTTCCATAACCTTGCGCGAAATGACTGCCGAGCAGAAAAGAAAGATATCAGCGCCCTTAAATATCTCGACGCTGGAACCAACATCTGCCCCCGTGCGTGCCAACATTTCGCCGGTGTGGCTGACGTAATCAATTACCAGCCCCTTACCAACAATCGCACCTTCTACAGCAAACGTCGCATCGTCGAAACTACCATCATAAGTGTATAAAACAGTATTATCAGCTTGGGCAGTTTGCGCCCACCCCAACAAAAGCAAACAGGCGATCAGTATACGCATTATATTCTCCTTCTTTGGAAAATCATAACACAACTGACCGCCTATCCAAAAGGATCATGTGGAAAATTATTGAGAATTGGATTTCAAAAATTCAATAATCGCATCAAAATCTTTGTCTTTTTTCAAACCAGAGAAGGACATTTTAGTCCCCTTCATAAACGCTTTAGGTTTCTTCAAGAACGCACGTAAACTCGCGTCATCCCAAACTAACCCACCCTCAGCGGCGGTCTTTAATGCCTTGGAATATTTGAACTTTTCGACTTGTCCAGCAGGCGCATCGAAAATACCGTTCAACATCGGTCCGGTTCCGTTTTTGGCTTTATCACCGACTTTGTGACATGCTTTACACTTTTTGAAAACCTTGGCACCTTTGGCAACCAATTCTTCATCCAATGCAGCTAAAACAGGTTCTACTTCTTCAACAACCACAGTTTCTTCAACAGCCGCAGGCTCAGATGCTACGGCCTTCGCGGCGTCTTCTTCGGGTGTTACATCCAAGACCAATGCACGCATCGTCACTTTGACATCCGCTTTACAGTTTTCCATGCACGGCTCACCGACCCATTTTATATGTTCTGTATCAAGACGGTCATCGATGATGAAACCATCCTTGTTTGGTAATTCAAAGTCAGCAAAGGTTTCATTCGACAATACAAAATCTTCATCCACCAAATCATTTGAATAAATGATATAAGCAACGATTGAATAAACTTCGTCTGGGCTCAGTGATTGCGCATCACCAAAGGGCATAGATCGGTTCACATAATCCCATGTAGTTGACAAATATGGCCAATAGCTACCCACTGTTTTCAATGGATCATCACGGTCCAATGTGTCTGTGCCACCAGCCAGCTTTGGCCAGTTGCCCACACCCTCGGCGAAATCACCATGGCATGCACCACACTTTTCAGAAAAAATTTCTTCGCCAGCCAAAACATCACCTGACCCTACAGGCAAGCCTGTACCGTCGGGGCGGACATCCTTGTTCCACGCCGCAATCTCTTCTGGTAACGCAACACGGCCCAGACCGTATGTGTCTGCGAAACTTGGCGATGCAACCACTGCTAGTGCAATTAATAAATTAGGAAACTTCAACATTTTCCGCCTCCCCGTTTGAATTGACCAACCATGTTTGGATGCAATTATTGTGATAGATTGAATTCAAGCCGCGCACTTCGCGAAGCTGTGTTTTGGTGGGTTGGACATATCCGGTTTCATCTATTGCACGTGATTGCAACATCATCTCTTCGCCGTCCCATGTGGTATCAAGATAAAAACGCGTCATCGCCATCTTTTCGCCCGGTTTGGCCAAACGTGCAGTTTCCCAAGACTTGCCACCATCTTTGGATACATCAACACGTGTGATTGCACCGCGACCAGTCCAAGCCAGCCCTGTGATAACCAATGGACCTTTGCCATGGGTGATTGGGGATTGCGGGCTGGGTGATGTTACAACGGATTTCGCGTCCATTGCCCATGTCCATTTACGCGACGTACCATTTTCCAATGTATCGGTGTATTTCGATGTTTCTTCGCGGCTCTCAACTGGACCGTCCATAACTTCGATGCGGCGGATCCATTTGACCCACAAATTGCCTTCCCAACCGGGAACAACCAAACGCACAGGGTAACCGTGTTCTTTGCGCAATGCTTCGCCGTTTGCTTTGAATGCGATGATGCAGTCATCCAAGGCTTTTTCCATCGGGATCGAGCGGCCATTTGACGATGCATCAGCACCCTCAACATAAACCCATTTGTCTTTCAAATCGCCTGCCGCGTCTAAACCAGCTTCTTCCAAGATCGTGCGCAATGAAACACCTGTGTATTCCATATTGTGGATCATGCCGTGCGTGAACTGCACACCGTTCAATTGTGCGCCTGCCCACTCCATGCCTGTGTTTGCGGCGCATTCACAAAAATAAACGTGGTTTTCACGTGGGAAACGTTCTAAATCTGCGTATGAAAATACCAATGGGCGATCGACCAAACCGTTGATCATCAAACGATAATCATCTTTTGTCAGTTCAATCGCACCTGAATGGTGACGCTCAAACGCGCAACCCTGTGGCGTGATCGTGCCATCCAAGGCGTGGATAGGCGTAAAGTTGATCGAACTGATCGTATCCGCAGTCAGCCATTCCACGTTCCGGCGAATTACATCCGCTTCGTGTGAAATCGGCAAGCCGTAAGGCGAGACATCAACACCATCACCCAGACCGCTTGCCCATGGTTGGACCTCGGTAATTAACGGATCTGGGGTTGCAGCATTTGCAGTTCCTGCGACCCCAACTGTGGCACCTGCGGCCAAGCCTTTGGCCAAAAATGCGCGGCGTGACGTTTTGTTCGTCATAATCTACTCCATCTTTATCGGTGGTGGCTTAAATCCCCACAACCTCAACACTCTTATTTTGTTTTAGGGCACTCTGCCCTACTTGGTGTCAGTCCAGCGCCTACGGCACCCCCTGCTTATAAAATCTCTTCGCGAAGTCGAATTACACATAAAAGCCTCCCTTTGCTTTTATGAATCTCCCTCTGGTAAAAACATATATGATTTTTTGAATTTGTCCACGCGTAATCGGAATAAATTGCATAAGGCATCACCGACTGCCCTTCGCATAAGCTATGCCTTTACATATGGAGAAATCCTGCAATACATTTGAGTATGAGCAACCAACCCAATCCAATCCCAAAAATCCGCCCCATAACAATCGCCGACTTAAAAATCAGCCTTTCACGCGGTCTGCGCGATTTCAGAGCAGCGCCATGGATCGGTCTGTTTTTCGCAGCCTTTTACGTTTTCGCGGGCCTCATCATGGGGTGGGTAACATATGTCACCGGACAAACATTTTGGCTGATATTGGCCGCATTAGGTTTCCCCTTGGTCGGTGCATTCGCCGCACTGGGTCTATATGAAACCAGCCGCCGCCGCATGACGGGCGAACCACTCGTCTTGCGTGAAATTATAGGCGTATGTTGGATGCAAAAAGGTGGCCAATTACCTTGGTTGGCGGTGATCATCGTTGTGGTCTTCTTGTTTTGGTTTTTCCTTGGCCATATGATTTTCGCCCTTTTCTTGGGCCTGTCGCCGATGACAAATGTGTTGTCTTCATTGGATGTGTTTTTGACGCCAAACGGCCTTGCTATGGTTGGATTTGGCACCGCCGTCGGGGGCCTATTTTCCACGATCATCTTTTCGTTCTGCGTGCTTGGCATGCCGATGATTTTGGATCGTGACATCGATTTCGTCACCGCCATGATCACGTCGATGGGTGCAGTGCGCAACAATTTGATAATCTATTTGCTTTGGGGGGCAATGATCGGCACTCTCACGCTAATTGCCATGATCCCACTTTTCCTTGGATTATTCATCGCGATGCCCATTCTTGGCCATGCTACATGGCATTTATACAAACGCGCCACCGACATCTAATCCACTCAAAATCGCAAGGGATCATCCCGTGCTTTGAACATGAAAGTTCTTAAAAATGACGCGCGATTATTCAAGTTTTTTACCGCCATCAGGTTCCAACGCAAAACGCGCACCGACACCCTTGGAAAAACTCGGCTGGAAACCGTTCTTTAGCCATCAAATAAACCCCGAAGAGCATGGCGAAACACAGCCCGTTCGCGTGGTCGAGGTTCACAGGAATGGCCTGCACGTGCTGGGCGATGGGATAGACACATCTGTCCCCCCAGGGATTGATGCAACAGTTGGCGATTGGATTTTGTTCGACCCAGAAAGCCCGACCAACAGCACAGTTCTGCAACGCAGCAGCCTGTTTGAACGCCGCGCACCGGGCACAGATCGCAGACGCCAATTGATTGCAGCAAATGTGGACACAGTGTTTATCGTGACCTCATGCAACAAAGATTTCAACATCGCACGACTTGAGCGCTATGTTGTATTGGCATTCGAAGCAGACGTGACACCCGTTATTTTGCTGACCAAACCCGATCTTTGTGACGATCCCGAAACATATCTCGAAGCAGCAAACACAATTTCAAAACGCATTGTCGTCGAGGTTCTAAATGCGCTCAGCGATGAGCCCATTTCGAAACTAGCGCCGTGGTGCAAACAGGGGCAAACCGTCGCATTTTTGGGCTCATCAGGTGTTGGCAAATCCACACTGGTCAATGCACTGTTCAAGGGTGAAATCACCGACACCGCCGCCATGCGCGAAGATGACAGCAAAGGGCGCCATACAACAACACGGCGCGAATTATATTTCACACCCAATGGCGTCGCCGTTTTGGATACGCCAGGCATGCGTGAACTTCAGCTTACGGATGTCGAAGCAGGCATTGCAGATGTATTTTCCGATTTGGTCGCACTTGCAGGGCAATGCCATTTCAATGATTGCATGCATGAAACCGAACCGAAATGCGCCGTACGAAAAGCCTGCGAAAATGGTGAAATTGATGCAACCAGAATGGCCCGTTGGAAAAAACTGACCGCCGAAGAACGTTTCAATTCCGCAACCTTGGCTGAACGTAAATCAGCCGATAAGTATTTGCACAAGACGATCCGTTCAATTCAGAAAAAGAACAAAAAGTAACACCTAAACAAAAACCACCCCTGCTTTACGACAAGGGCGGTTTTTGTTTTAATTAAACGCTACAATGTTTGGAATTAAATCCCTGACACTTTAACCGATGTGTTTGGATCAATATTCACTGCACCTTGTTTTTTGATCCAGCTTTCCGCAACATCCCAAATCGGCGGCCCTTCAGTGCCTTCGTTTACGGATGCCCAGCCAGCAACAACATATGTTTTATCAGCTTCAACCTTCTCACCTGTTTTCAACATCGTCATATCCGTAATGCGCGACCCTTGGGGTTTTGACACATCAATGGAATAACCCATGCCGCCAACACGCACCATATCGCCACCTTGTTGGTAATATGGATCAGGATTGAACAAATTATCTGCAACATCTTCCAAAATCGTGTGGATCAATTCACCCGACATTTCGGAACGATATGCATTTGGATATGACATCGCCGTTGCATTAAACAAATCTTCGCGTGTGATTTCTTGGCCAGGCAAAATGCTTGGGCCCCAGCGGAAACCAGGTGACAATGCAATGTCTGCCTCACGCTCGTCAATCAACGCATTACACAGCAAATCATCCCACGTGCCATTGAAATTACCACGGCGATAAAGCTCTTGATCGGTTGTGCCTAAAACTTCGGATAATTGATCTGTAAACGGCGCGCGTTGTTCATCAATCAAGGCCCGCACGGCAGGATCAGGTGCAATCACATCACTGAAAATAGGGATCAGCTTGTGCGCAAACCCTTTGACCTCGCCATCACGTACATCCAAATCCAAACGTGTTACGAACTTGCCGTTTGAACCAGATGCGATCAACATCGTTGATCCAACTTTTACAGGTTCTGGCAATGCATCATGCGTGTGTCCAGTCAGGATCACATCAATACCGTCCACACGGCTGGCCAGTTTGCGATCCACATCAAAACCATTATGCGACAGCAAAACAACCAGTTCGGCACCTAAACCACGCACTTCGCCGACGACTTTTGCCATATTTTCTTCGCGTACACCAAACGACAAATCAGGGAACATCCAGCCTGGGTTCGCGATTGGCATGTATGGGAATGCTTGGCCAATTACCGCGATTTTTACACCACCACGTTCGAACATTTTATATGGTTCATACGCAGGCTCATCCCACTCTTTGTCGAAAATATTCGCACCCAAGAACGGGAAATCCAATGTTTCCACAATTTCAGTAACGCGATCGATGCCCAATGTGAATTCCCAGTGCGATGTCATCGCATCTGGCTTTAGCGCATTCATCACATTGACCATATCTTGGCCATTTGTGTGATGCGTCGTGTATGACCCCTGCCATGTATCACCACCATCCAACAGCAACGCGTCTGGACGATCCGAACGAATGGCGTTGATCACTGTCGCCGCGCGATCCAAGCCGCCCATGCGACCGTACCCTTTGGCCAATGCAGAAAAATCATTGTATGTCAGCGCATATGCTTCGGGCGAACCCGGTGTCATATTGAAAAGCTTCAGGAAATCTGCACCCGTTACATGAGGCGGCATGCCGTTTACGGCACCAATCCCAAGATTAATTTCAGGCTCGCGGAAATAGATCGGTTTCAGCTGTCCATGAATATCCGTGATATGGATCAACGTCACGTTGCCAGTTGTTTCAAATTCCAACAACTTTTCTTGGGTCATGCTTTGTTGAGCAGCAGCGCGGGTGAAACCACCTGCGCCATAAATGGCAGATGCGGCAACAGTAGCCTGCAAGAAATCGCGACGAGAGATCATGGAGAAGATCCTTATATTCAGTTTTGTGAATGTTTAAGAAGAGAAAAACCCCGCGCCGTTTTCACAGCGCGGGGT
>DKMK01000132.1 GCA_002469545.1 Rhodobacterales bacterium UBA7416
GTTGGGGAATGAAGGTAATCCTTGAATTGACCCCGACGCCTGCTTTGCATATTGAAGGCCCATAACATCCGCGATCAAAGGCAGAGCTATGGCGACCACGAAACCAACTTGTTTCCAAGAGATTATTTTACGGCTTCAGAATTACTGGGCCGAGCGTGGCTGTGCGATCATGCAACCTTATGACATGGAAGTCGGAGCGGGTACATTCCACCCTGCAACGACATTGCGTGCCTTGGGATCAAAACCATGGGCGGCTGCTTATGTTCAACCATCGCGTCGCCCCACGGATGGGCGTTACGGGGAAAACCCAAACCGATTGCAACATTACTACCAGTACCAAGTTTTGATTAAGCCAAGTCCACCGGATCTGCAGGACCTGTATCTGGGATCGCTAGAAGCGATTGGCATTGATATGGATTTGCACGATATTCGCTTTGTCGAAGACGACTGGGAAAGCCCAACATTGGGGGCTTGGGGTCTGGGCTGGGAAGTTTGGTGTGACGGTATGGAAGTGTCGCAGTTTACATATTTCCAACAGGTTGGCGGACATGATTGTAAACCCGTTTCAGGTGAGTTGACCTATGGTTTGGAACGCCTAGCGATGTATGTTTTGGGTGTTGATCACGTGATGGACATGCCGTTCAATACACCTGGATCACCGATTTCATTGACTTATGGCGACGTGTTTAAGCAAACAGAGCAAGAATATTCGCGTTGGAATTTCGATATTGCTGACACGGATACGTTGTTACAGCATTTCAAAGATGCCGAAGCAGAATGTCAGCGCATTTTGGATGCGCCCCATGATGACCCAAAAACAGGTCGAAAAATCATCATGGCGCACCCTGCGTATGACCAGTGCATCAAAGCATCGCATGTTTTCAACTTACTTGATGCACGCGGAGTGATTTCTGTGACAGAACGACAGGCGTATATCGGCCGTGTGCGGGCATTGGCAAAAGCATGTGCGGATGCATTTGTATTGACCGAAGCCGGCGGGGCGACGTTATGAAGGGGTCCGTATTAATGGGAGGTATGTTATTTGCCGCCGCCGCCATGGGTATTGGCCTTTGGTATAGCGCCGAAAAAGCGTATTACGTCGAAGTGACGGATGTTGCCGAAGTAATGGCGTATGGTGACGCTTTTCCTGTCGCAAATTATCGTGGGATCGACGCTGATACGTCTCCGCTCAAAATGCGTGCGTGTTTTAATGTTGATTGGGATTATTATCCGACGGATGAATTCAAAGGTGTTGCAACGCCGTTGATTGCGCCTAAATCATTTGATTGCTTTAATGCCAAGAAAATTGGTGCGGATTTAGAAGCAGGAAATGCAACGGCAATACTGTCCGATGAAAATAAGCCCTATGGTTTCAATACGTTTATTGCGCAGTATCCAGATGGAAATGCCTTTATGTGGCGTCAGGTGAACAACTGTGGCGAGGCGCATTTTTCGGGTGACGCTATCCCACAGGGGTGTCCCGTGCCAGCAGATGCGGCGGCGAAAAATGTTATGCGTGATCCGGATCATGCACTGCACGACATCAATTTGACCCCGATTACTGGTGACGCACCAGAAAGCATGTTGATTGAAGGCCAGCCGATTGTTGCGTTTTCGACGGATGCGAAATTTTACTATGCCTGTTTCCAAACACCAATGAGTTTTGGTTTGTTAACAGAGACTTATGAAATTTCTGACAATGCATTACCTGCAAAACCATTGGGTGACATGGCGTGTTATAATCAAGAAAAGATTGCAATGGATGTGGCCAGTGGCGAAGCGTTAAGCTTGGTTGGCCAAAGAAACATAGTTGATGGCATTGATCGTATCATTGCTGTTTACCCAGATGGACGTGCCTTTGCGTGGCACCAAGAGGCACAATAATGGCTGATTTACTGCTTGAACTATTTTCCGAAGAAATCCCAGCGGGCATGCAAGCGCGCGCCTGTGCCGATTTGCAAAAACTGGTCACGAATGGTTTGGTGGAGGCTGGTTTAACCTATGCTTCGGCAGGGACCTGCGCCACACCACGCCGTCTGTGTTTGACAATCGAAGGATTATTGACCCAGAGCCCAAGTACACGTGAAGAACGCAAAGGCCCACGTGTTGATGCGCCGGAACAAGCGTTGAATGGATTTTTACGCGGTGCTGGATTGACCAAAGACCAATTGGAAATCCGTGACGACAAAAAAGGTCAAACGTATTATGCCGTTATCGAAAAGGCGGGCCGTCCGGCCGCCGATATCGTGGCAGAAGTTGTAACCGCAACAATCCGTAATTTCCCGTGGCAAAAATCGATGCGTTGGGGTGCTGGAACGTTGCGCTGGGTACGTCCATTGCATTCGATCTTGTGCATTTTATCCGCCGAAGATGGCGCACAGGTTGTTGATTTTGAAATCGATGGTATTCAATCCGCGAACTTGACCGCTGGGCATCGTTTCTTAGCGCCTGAATGGTTTTCTGTGAATTCGTTTGAACAGTATCAAATTGAGTTAAAGAAAGCCTTTGTGGTTTTGGATGCACAAGAGCGTGCTGATCATATTTGGGAAGATGCCAAAAACATGGCGTTCGCCCAAGGTTTGGAATTGGTCGAAGACGCTGGTTTGTTGGCAGAGGTTGCAGGTTTGGTTGAATGGCCTGTCGTGTTGATGGGTGATATCGCCGAAGATTTCTTGAACCTACCGCCAGAAGTTTTGATCACATCAATGAAAGAGCACCAAAAGTTTTTCAGTGTGAAGAACCCTAAGACTGGCCGCATCGAAAAATTCGTGACTGTTGCCAATCGCACGACAGTGGACAATGGCGCGACGATTTTGGCGGGGAACCAAAAGGTTCTGTTTGCACGCCTGTCGGACGCGAAATTCTTTTGGGAAAATGATTTACGCATTGCTAAGGCTGGCATGGGTGAATGGGCGGACAAGTTGCAAAACGTGACCTTCCACAACAAATTGGGCACACAAGCCGAACGCATTGATCGTATTGCGGCGTTGGCGGGTGAAATCGCACCACTGGTTGGGGCCGATGTTGAACTGGCCACACAGGCAGCGAAATTGGCCAAAGCTGATTTGTCATCGGAAATGGTTGGCGAGTTTGCCAAACTACAAGGTTTGATGGGGCGTTATTACGCGGCAGAGGCAGGTTTACCAGCCGAAGTTGGCGCGGCGTCACAGGAACATTATTCACCACTAGGGCCGACTGATGTGGTGCCAACTGCACCCGTTTCCGTGGCTGTGGCCATGGCTGATAAGATTGATACGCTGACAGGTTTTTGGGCGATAGATGAAAAACCGACGGGATCAAAAGATCCCTTTGCGTTGCGTCGTTCTGCATTGGGTGTGATCCGTTTGATTTTGGAAAACAAAGTGGGTTCAAGTGCTGTTACGTTGTTTGCAAAAGGTTATGATGGCGCGGATGCCGCTGACCTACTTTCCTTTTTCCACGACCGCCTAAAGGTCTACCTTAAAGATGCAGGCATCAGCCACGACGTGATCGATGCCTGCCTCGCCATGCCAAACAACGACGATTTCACGTTGTTGGTAAAACGCGCACAAGCGTTACAAGAATTCCGCAATTCTGACGACGGTGAAAACCTGTTACAGGGGTTCAAACGCGCCAACAATATCCTGAAGGCAGAAGAGAAGAAGGATGGCGTGTCATATGAAGGTACGCCAGATGTGAAGTTCGCCGAAGTGGATGCAGAGACAACTTTGTTTGCGGCATTGGATGAAAACGAGTCACAGATTGCGAATGCAATTAAGGCAGAAGACTTTAGTTCGGCAATGGCATCATTGGCAAATCTTCGCGGACCAATTGATGCATTTTTTGAAGCTGTGCAAGTGAACGCGGACGCACAAGTTGTGCGCCGTAACAGGTTGTGTTTATTGAATAAAATTCGCACGATCATGGGCAGTGTATCCGATTTCAGTTTGATCGACGGTTAAAGTAAAAAGTGGCCTGAGATTAGGCCATTTTTTAACACCAAAAACGTCCTAAAAGAGCCTCCGATAGGCCACAATTCAACCTTAATCAGATCATAAGTATTACCTGTGGGTGAATAGGTCGTATTTAATGTCCTAAAACAATTCTGAAATTCGATTTCCGTCACTCGAGGCTGTTCCCACCCAAATAGCCTTTGAGTAGTCAGGTGTAGCTTCTATGAAGCTACACCTGACGCTTAAAAACTGTTGCAGTTTTCCACAGTTTTAAACTTTGTTTTCTTTCTACTGTTAAATCATCCGAATTGTTCCTAATGTTACTGCAAGGAGATTGGTTTTGGACGGTACAAATTCGACATATCCAGACTGTGTAAAGCTGAAACAGGGGGCCGATGTGCCGGCGTCTGTTTACGGCGCGCGCGCGGCTGCGGTTGTTCATTTGATGCAATCTGAACTGCCAATTCCGGCAGGCTGGGCGTTTTCCTGTGAAACTGTTGCGAAATTTCAGCGTTCTGAATACCCAACAGATTGGCCCGTCCGTGAAGCATTGGATAAAGGCCGTTTGGTTTCCTTGCGCGCCAGCCCTGTAGAGCGTGATTGGGGTGGCCCCGAGACATTGTTAAATGTTGGCATGAATTGGGTTGCCCATGGACGTTTGTGTAAGCCATTGGGCAAATCCGCCACGGATGCATTGTATTTCCGATTTGTTCAGGATTTTGCAACACAAGTGGCCCGACTAGACTCCGAAGATTTCGATGAGATTGCCGACAAATCCATGGGGCCTGATGGTATCGATTATGGTCATGCGTTGGAATTGTCCTTGAACCTGTATGAGCAAGAAACAGACGAACCATTCCCCCAAGATAGCCTTTCTCAAATGCGAAAAGCATTGCGATCGATGGCTGCGGCGTGGAATGGCGCAAGTGCGCGTATTTTGCGTTCTGTACGCGGAGCACCCGCGGATGCAGGGCTTGGCCTCATTGTTCAAGAAATGGTTCTGGGGATTGGCAAAGGTGAATTTGGTTCGGGGATTGCACAGTTTGCATCGCCTGTTACCGGCGAAGAAATGGCATTTGGTCGGTATTTGACCCAATCCCAAGGCCGCGATGCCTTGGACGAAAGTGGTGCGCAATATTTGGCAAAAGATGCCCGCGGCCCGTCATTAGAAGAGATATGCCCGACTGCCTTTGCAGAGATAAAATCATACGTAGAACATGCGACAACAGTTCACCGCGACGAAATGAAGTTGGAATTCACTGTTGAAAATGGGTCCGTTTGGGTTTTGGACGCTGTTCCTGCCGATCGTACGGGGCGTGCGGCCATTGCGATTGTTGTTCGATTAGAAGCATTGGGATTAATTGATCGCGATTCTGCGTTGATGAAAATTGATCCACGTAATTTGAACGAAATCTTGCACCCACAGATCGACCCCAAAGCTGAACGCATAGAGATCGCTGATGGTATTGGCGCCAGCCCAGGCGCGGCGACAGGTAAGATCGTCTTTAGCGCATCTGCCGCAGTCGCATCAGAGGCGCGCGGCGAGGCGGCGATTTTGGTGCGGGTGGAAACCACACCAGATGATGTGCGCGGTATGCATTCGGCAAACGGCATTTTGACAGAGCGGGGCGGCATAAACAGTCACGCCGCTGTGGTTGCACGAACCTTGGGTTTACCCTGTGTGGTTGGTGTGAAAAATATTGACATCGATCAGAAAAACAAAGTGGTTACGTTGCCCGATAACTCTCAGTTGTCCGCGGGTGACATTGTCACCATTGATGGCGCAACTGGGCAATTATTATCTGGCGCGCCACAATTGGTGGAACCTGAATTGGGCGGCGATTTCCTAAAATTCATGAGCTGGGCGGATAATACGCGTACGTTAGGTGTGCGTGGAAACGCAGACACCCCACAAGACGTGCGTTTGGCGCAGGCTTTTGGTGTTGATGGCATTGGTTTGGTGCGCACAGAGCATATGTTCTTCGACTCGCACCGCCTGACTGTTATGCGTGAATTAATTTTTGCCGATAAGCCAGAAGACCGCCAAGATGCGTTGAATCTGTTGTTGCCGATGCAACGCGGTGACTTTGTTGAAATGTTATCATTGATGAAAGATCAGTCCGTTTGCATTCGACTGCTTGACCCACCATTGCACGAATTTTTACCAAGTTCGCGCGAACAGGTTGTTGCATTGGCCGAAGCAATGAACTTGCCTTTGTCAAAGGTAAGTGCACGGATAGAGGAATTGGCGGAGTTCAACCCGATGTTGGGTACCCGTGGCGTGCGGTTGGGCATAACAGTACCCGAGATTTATGACATGCAAGCCCGTGCCATTTTCGAGGCCGTTTGTGAAATAAAAAAATCAGCAGGAATCTTGATCCATCCGGAAATCATGATCCCGCTTGTGTCCGCTAATCGCGAAGTCGAGTTGGTGAAAGCACGGATTGACGCGATTGCGTCGGCCGTTCAGTCGGAACAGAATGTTGAATTAGATTACAAGCTGGGTGTGATGGTTGAAACACCACGTGCTGCGTTGCGCGCACATGATATTGCACGCACTGTCGATTTCATGAGCTTTGGTACAAATGACCTTACGCAAATGACCTATGGCTTGTCGCGCGATGATGCTGGACGGTTTATGCGTGAATATGTGCAAAAAGATATTTTCCATGAAGATCCTTTTATGACGTTGGATATTGATGGGGTAGGCGAGTTGCTAAAGATTGCAACCGAACGTGGTCGATCCGTGAAAAGCGGTCTACAGTTGGGTTTGTGCGGTGAACATGGTGGTGATCCCGATTCCGTTAAATTCTGCCACGAAGCCGGTTTCGACTATGTTTCTTGTTCGCCATTTCGAACACCCATTGCGCGTTTGGCCGCTGCACAAGCAGAATTGGCAAATCCAGCAATTCGCAAAACAATAAATTAATTTCGAATTTTAAATAATTGCAAGTAAATGCGGCGACGGTTTTATTACCGCTGTAAATTTACCATGTAAAATAACTAGACGTAGAGCGTTTGCTTTCTTACAAGCCTGTTTATTGGACGTGCAGACACAGTTTAGACACAGTTACATGGGCGATAAACATGATAAAACATGCAATAGCAGCATTGATGACAATGAGTGTATTAGCCGGAACGCCTGTCGTTGCGAATAATATCGAAAGCGGCGTCAGCAACAAAAACGAAGAAGTAGCCACTGGATCAAAGCGGCGCACTGGGCGTTGGGTCACTTTTTTAACATCCCTACGACCCAAAACAACAACTGTGAACGTGTCGCTTGATACACCAATCGAAGAGGTTGTTATCAAACGCGCACGCCTATTCCCGTTGCGCAAAAAGAAACAACCACAGGTCTTTACAGCGATCCCGTCAAAAACGACATTGAATGAGCTGCCAGCAGCTAACGGAAACGAAGAGTGGCTTTGCCTGACAGAGGCGTTGTACTTCGAAGCCCGCGGCGAAAAAATTCCGGGCATTTTTGCCGTTGCAGAGGTTATTTTGAACCGTCGTGACAGCAAAAAATTCCCAAACACCGCATGTAACGTGATTTCGCAGGGCTCACACCGTAAAAACGCCTGTCAGTTTTCGTATAAATGTGACGGCCACAAAGAAGTGTACCGCGAGAAAAAAGCAAAAGAGCTGGTCGCAAAGATCGCGCAGATTGTTTTAGAAGATCGCGCACCACGTTTAACCGGTGGGGCGACGTTTTATCATGCGAATACAGTGCGTCCACGTTGGGCACGTTCGTTCCGACGTACGGCCACAATTGGAAAACATTACTTTTATAGCGGATGAATTGACGTAAATTCCGCCTTGGCTGACGTGTTACAGATTGCCTGTGCACGCAATACGGTGTTTCTTGTGTTCAAGGTCCAAGAGAGATAAGTCGGGCCAGAATTTACAACGCTAAGGTCTGCACCATGACAAACAAAATTTCCAATGCCTTTGATTTACTAGAGGCACGTGCAAGCGAAGGCCATGTTGGTGATCCCGTCGATCGCATTTCTGTGCGTGATTATACAAAAGATGTGGAAATCGGCGCATTCCAAGTGGAACGCGGTGTAACCCAGCGCATTAAGTTCAATGTCGTGTTAGAAGTTTTACCGACTTCAGCCGCAGAAACGGATGATGTGGATCAGGTCTTATCATACGATTCAATTACCGAGGCGATTGACCACCAATTAGAAGTCGAACGCCTGAATTTGTTGGAAACACTGGCCGAACGCATTGCCACGCAAATTCTGGCACATAGGCAGGCATTACGCGTGTTTGTGCGTATTGAAAAGATGGATCGCATCCCCGGTAGTTTGGGCATTGAAATTGTGCGCACGCGACAAGACGAAGCACGCAATGTATCCCAAACGGCTGACGCCGCTGAAATCCATCCGTTAGTCATCTTTTTACCAAACGCATTGTTGCAAAGCCGTGATTTGAGTGTCTGGTTGGATGCAATTGCTGCATATGAATTGCCCGCCGTGATTTGCACAGAGCCGTCAGGTTTAACTGTGCCAAGCGCAGATATGGCATCGGCGAACCGTCGTATTGATTTACTTGCTATCGAGCAAAATGCTTGGGTGTTGGCTGGCAAAGACGACCGTTGTGTCGTGGTTGATAGCCGCACAGAATTAGATTGGGCGATGAAAAACGGGCAATTATCTGTTTGGGCACCATCCAAGATGGTGTTGGACGCCGTAAATAAACCGGCATTTGGTGCAAAACCATTGGATTTGGCTGCTTGGTTTGCGGCAGAATTTTCAGCAGATCACGTATCCATTTTAGGTTCAGGGCCATTTCGCGAAAAAATGAGAGTTGTTGCGCAACCAGAATTGCTTAGCTAAAATCACAACAGGATTTAAGGGGCTGGCATGACGTATTATCGACCGATTACGAGTTATGGGCAGTGCCCAACCATGGGTGTCTCTCTAGCAGGTGGCGCAACTTGGTTTAGCCATGTCGAAGTTTTGTCGCGTGACGATGACTCACGTGTTATTCCCGCGTCTGATGTCCCCGATAAAATATTAGATAATTTAACAGCGCAGCGTGCCGATTTTGCTGGTCTAGGCATGGCGCGCGCTCATGTCATGGGCGTGTTAAATACCACACCAGACAGCTTTTCTGATGGTGGCTTGCACGAAGATGCGGATACAGCAATCGCACGTGGGCGTGAAATGTTATCGCAAGGTGCCAGCATCATCGATGTCGGCGGAGAGAGCACGCGGCCCGGCGCCGATTTTGTTGACCGGATCGCAGAAATTAACCGCGTTTCACCTGTTGTCGAAGCATTAAGCAGTGATGCACTGATTTCAATTGATACCCGCAAAGCAGACGTGGCACGCGCCGCAATTACCGCTGGCGCAAGTATTTTTAATGATGTTACCGCGTTGAGCTTTGACCCGCGCAGTTTGACTGTCTTGGCGGAAACGGATGCATCGGTTTGCCTGATGCATGCCAGTGGTGATCCAAAAACCATGCAAGATAACCCAAGTTATGGCGATGTTTTATTGGATGTGTATGATTATTTAGCACAGCGCGTGGCGTTGTGCGAAGCGGCTGGGATTCCAAAGTCGCGCATATCCATCGACCCGGGAATTGGGTTTGGAAAAACAACAGAACACAATTTGTTACTGATACGTGGGCTTTCGCTGTTTCATGGGCTTGGGTGTCCTATATTATTAGGGGTTTCGCGCAAAAGATTTATTGGCGAGTTGGGCCAAGCGCAAAATCCCGCTGATCGTGTTGGGGGCTCTATTGCGGTCGGTCTGGAAGGTTTGCGACAAGGGGTGCAGTTATTACGGGTGCATGATGTCAAAGAGACCGTTCAAGCAGTCCGATTATTTGAAGCAATGGGGTGATTTAAAATGGCACGTAAGTATTTTGGAACAGACGGCGTTCGTGGTTTAGCGAACACGTTTCCGATGACGCCTGATTTGGCATTGAAATTGGGCGCAGCGGCGGGGCGTTATTTTCGGCGCGATAAAAAACAACACCGCGTTGTGATTGGCAAGGACACGCGCCGCTCGAGTTATATGTTTGAGAATGCTTTGACTGCTGGATTTACGTCCACTGGCATGGATGTCTATTTGTTGGGGCCGGTTCCGACACCCGCAGTTGGTGTTTTGACACGTTCCATGCGTGCGGACGTTGGTGTGATGATTTCAGCGTCTCATAATCCTTACTTGGACAATGGGATTAAGTTTTTTGGGCCCGATGGGTTTAAATTATCTGACGAAGCTGAAATCCAAATAGAAACGTTTTTGGATGCAGAAATCGATTATGCAAAGGCAGAAAATATTGGTCGTGCACAACGTATTGATGATGCATTGGGGCGCTATATGGAATTTGCAAAATCTGCATTTCCACGTCAAAAATTGCTGGATGGCATGAAGGTTGTGATCGATTGCGCACACGGTGCTGCATATAAAGCGGCCCCAATCTTGTTATGGGAATTAGGCGCCGAAGTAATCGCATTGGGCACAAGCCCAAATGGCTATAACATTAACGAAGGCTGTGGATCAACCCAGCCAGCAATGGCGGCAAATGCCGTTTTGCAACATGGCGCTGATGTTGGAATTTGTTTGGATGGTGATGCAGATCGTGTGATCTTGATCGACGAAAAAGGTCGTGTTGCCGATGGCGACCAGTTGATGGGCTTGATTGCAACCCAATGGGCGTCAAAAGGGACATTGGCCAAGAACACGTTGGTGGCAACGGTTATGTCTAACATGGGTCTGGAACGCCATTTGAATGGTCTAGGCATTGATTTACTGCGCACCAACGTTGGCGATCGATATGTTGTCGAAGCAATGCGCAATGGTGGATATAATCTGGGCGGCGAACAATCTGGTCATATTGTGATGACTGATTATGCGACAACGGGTGATGGATTGATGGCGGGTTTGCAGTTTCTGAATGCCGTCGTCGAAAGTGGCCTGCCAGCAAGTCAATTGATTGATGTTTTTGAACCGATGCCACAATTGTTGGAAAACGTGCGATTTGAAGCCGGTAGCGCTCCGCTGGAAGCCGAAAATGTAAAAGAGGCAATCCGTGCAGGCGAAGCCAGCTTTGGTGATCGCGGTCGTTTGTTGATCCGCAAATCAGGTACAGAGCCGTTGGTTCGGGTAATGGGGGAATGCGAAGATTCCACACTGTTGCACACCGTTGTCATGGACATTGCACAGGCCGTCAAAGACGCCGCTTAGGTTTGGCGTTTCTTGCTTTGGCTGATGGCTAATCCCAGCAAGATCAATGCAAATGCGGCTAAGAAACTGGGCGGAACCTTTTCGCCCAGAAAAACCACACCAAATACAACAGCCCACAACGGCACTTGGTAATTGACCAAGACCATAAATGCAGGGCCGGCCGTGTTGATGATCCCAACCAGTAAAATCGTCGCCAACGCCGTTGGAAACAGCCCAAGGAAAACCGTAGCCATCAATGCCGTGTTATCCGCGGGCCATTGTGGAATACCTTCGAATATCAAAACGACAGGCAACATTGTGAATGTACCAATAATTAAACCACCCGCGGCATAGGCCATGATGGATACAGGCGGGCACAGGCGCGTATTAATCGTGCCCAATCCGTAACACAGCGCTGCAGTGATACATGCGATACGCGCAATGGGTTCCAAGCTGGCTCCTGTACCCGCCATCAATTGCGCCGGGCCGATCAAAATAATCATGCCAATAAAGCCAATGATGAAACCGATAATCTTGCGTCCTGTCATCTCGTTACTTTTCAAAATGAAATGCGACAGGGGCAAAACTAGTAAGGGAACAAAGGCCATGGTGACGCCTGCAAATCCGGAACTGACATAAAGTTGCCCCCAATTCAGTAATGAAAATGGGATCGCATTAGTGATCAAGCCCATGATGGCGATATGCACCCAAATGCGGCGATCCGTGGCCGTCGAAAATCCGGGAAACTTACGACCCGTTGCCAATGTCACAGCCAATAAAACAATTGATGCCAAGAACAGGCGTAGAAACGCCACGGTCATTGGCCCAAAGCTGCCCAACGCCAATTTCGCCGCCATGAAAGAGCCACCCCATATCGCGCCAAGGATTATAAGAGCAATCCAATTGCCAAGAGTGGGTTTTGTCATAATTTTTCGATCTTTTTATCAGGTTGGGTAACCGCGTGGCAAAAGCGACGTGTCTAATATCACTGTGTAGGCGTTTAAACAAAAAGTGAAGAAAAAAGGACCATCCATCACAAATAGGAATGGAGCCAATCAGCAAGTGTTATGTGCAGCTGCCAAGGGATTTCAAATAACTTGTGCGTTTTAGGATTATTTAGCACTTTTCTCTGAATTGAATGGCGCGGCGATCACCGCGCCAAACTATCCGCGCATTTTGTGATGCAACAAGATGGGCACGACCAAGTCTTCTTCATCCGCCAAATGACGCGCAAGGAATGTCTCAATCGCCTGCGTTGTTGTCAAAAGCTTCCCAGCTTCCTCATACGCCAAGGCAGGATCAAGTTGCGACAGCTTTAAAGTACGGTTTCCTACATTGGTAAAATCATCCAAGATTTTGTCCATCTCGGTATGATCGGTTTCCAACATGTCCAAACCAACATCAAAACGATTGTCCGCCGCACTTAACTCTGGAAAATATTCGTGATCTTCCCAATGGTGATGCCCATGCAGATTATTCACCAACTGATTGCCGTAAAAACCAATACGCCCACCAAATTCATCAACAGATCTATTTCTATCCAGAAACATTTGCGTTTCCTTGGTCAAAATTGCGCCCAAGCGTTTGAACATTTGATGCGCGCCCATCCAGTGTTGTATTGATTGCGCGAAATTAGGGTGATCAGGCCACGCCTCGCGCGGGTAATCAGCCAACAAGGTTTGGAATTCCACCGGAAGCCCGTCTCGTTCATGAATTGCATATGTCATGGGGTGAATGTAATTATGTGGGGGACAGTGACAAGGTGGTGTATTGGGTGGCGGTTATGCGGAGTTTGCATAGATAAAGCCGTCAGAGTAGGCTTCGTTGTACATTGTTAAAGCCTGCTTGGAGCCCAAAGTGCTATTCACTTGGCCCAATGCTATCTGGCTCATTTCCGGCTTTTGGGAGGTTAAGAAAACGAGGGAGCTTGTCGGCTGCGTCATACCATTTAACTCGCTCACTATGAAAGACGTGTTTTTGAGGTGGAAACAAGTCTGGTTCATCCATCGTTCCAACAAAGAAACCGATGACGACGTCTCCCTGCCACTCAGATTCATATGAAAGAGGTGTTCCACAATCTCCGCAATAAGTCCGATTAACATCAGGTGAAGATTGATATATTTTACGCTGACCCTTATTGAATATAACATTTTCATCGAGATACACTGAATATACGACTGCAGGGGCACCAGTAGTTTTCCTGCAAGTCTCACAATGGCAAAACGCAACGTAGTCTGGTTCTGTTGTCACTTCGTATCGAATCGAACCACAGTGACACCCGCCTTTGGCTTTGTCGGGATAAGCGTTCATAAAATTCTCCCTCTATATATCTTGCGTAACAGTTAAACATACTTGCATCAATTATCCTATCCTTTCATCCATAGGGTATTGGTTGCAATTAGGATCAGATTGCCAGAGGGCAGCTTTGTCCCCATAGCAGACAAATCAGCTACTTATAGGTACAGTGGTGCCTCGTTACAAAAAAAGGCCGCCCCCCATGGGGACGGCCTAAGTTTTGAAATGTAAAAGGCGTTTAGTTACGCTCTTTGTCCACCATTTTACCTGCAGAAATCCAAGGCATCATAGCGCGCAATTTGCCGCCAACCAATTCGATTTGGTGCTCGTCGTTTGAACGACGTGATGCTTTGATTGTTGGTTGACCAACAGCATTTTCCAACATGAAATCACGAACGAATTTACCGTTTTGGATATCTGTAAGAACAGCTTTCATGTTTGCCTTCGTTTCTTCGTATGGCAAGATACGTGGGCCAGATACGTATTGACCGTATTCAGCAGTGTTAGAGATAGAGTAATCCATGTTTGCGATGCCGCCTTCATAGATTAGGTCCACGATCAATTTTGTTTCGTGTAGACACTCGAAGTAAGCCATTTCAGGTTCGTAACCTGCTTCAACCAAAGTTTCAAAACCCATGCGGATCAATTCAACGATACCGCCACACAAAACAGCCTGTTCGCCGAATAGGTCTGTTTCACACTCTTCGCGGAAATCAGTTTCGATGATGCCTGAACGGCCGCCACCAATTGCGGAACAGTATGATTTACCGATTTCCAAAGCGTTGCCAGATGCGTCTTTGTCAACAGCAACCAAGCAAGGAACGCCGCCACCTTTGGTGTATTCGCCGCGTACTGTGTGACCTGGGCCTTTGGGCGCCATCATGATTACGTCGATGCCTTCTTTTGGTTCGATCAAACCAAAGTGTACGTTCAAACCGTGGGCAAATGCGATTGCAGCGCCTTCGCGGATGTTGTCGTGTACGTATTTTTTGTATGTGTCTGCCTGTAATTCGTCAGGCATTGTGAACATGATAACATCGGCCCAAGCCGCTGCTTCTGCGATGCCCATTGTTTTCAGGCCTTCGCCTTCTGCTTTCTTGATCGAAGGTGAACCTTCGCGAAGCGCAACAACAACATTTTTCGCGCCTGAATCGCGTAGGTTCAACGCATGGGCGTGACCTTGTGAACCGTAGCCCAAGATAGCAACGTTCAAGTTTTTAATCAGGTTAACATCGCAATCGCGATCGTAATATACACGCATGATTTTCTCCTATGTCATGATCTAGGCCATAAACTATACGAATTGGGCATGAAGTGGTTTCAAAATTTGACATTTTTAAACATTTTTTGTAGTTATCATGCGTTATATTTATTAAAATGGTAAATTCATGCGCGAATTGGATGCAATTGATCGAAAAATACTGCGTTTCCTTCAGGATGACGCATTAATCTCTGCCGCTGACTTGGCTGATCATGTGGGGGTTGGGGCCGCGTCTTGTTGGCGGCGCATTGAACGTATGGAGCAAAGTGGTGTCATCCGCGAACGCAAAGTTGTGATCGATCCCAAGGCATTGGGGTTAGAGGTAGAGGTGTCGTTGCGTGTCACATTGGACAAGACCCAAACCGATGCATTTGATCGCTTTATCGAAGCGGCCCGTGATGTACGCGAGGTGAATGAAATCCAAACCTTCTTGGGGCGTGTGGATGTGCGTTTAAACGTTTTGGCCCGCGATATGGCCCATTATCAGGAAATATACCGCACCCGCATTCTGGCTTTGCCCCATATCGCAGATATCGAGGCATTGATGCTGGTGGCAAACGTTATGACCAAAGAGGCGTTACCGTTGTGATCGATCTCGATGACACAGATCGCGCATTATTGCGTGCCTTACAGGGTGATGGTTCGGCCAAAGCATCCGATTTGGGCCGCGCTGTTGGCCTCTCGCAACCCGCAACTTGGCGACGTGTTAAGCGGCTTGAGGATGCAGGCGTCATAGCCGGGCGGCGCGTGGTTTTGGACGCGGCCAAACTGGGGTTCGGCGTGACCGTTTTTCTGGGCATCAAACTCGCCACCAAAGGACGTGTTTCACTCGAAGACTTTGAACGGGCCGTATCCGCCATCCCCGAAGTGCAATTGGTTCAACACGTCTTGGGCATGTATGACTACAGGCTGAAGGTCGTCGCACCAGACCTGTCCGATTTTGAACGCGTGTTACGCCGCCGTATTATGACCCTGCCAGGTGTAGGTGACGTCGAAGCAAATGTTCTATTATCCGAAGAAAAACGACCATTGCCAATTTAACGCAGTTGTTGTCGGTTTACTTGGGGTGCGGTGCGTGTAAATGATTATTCTGATGTGAAAATGCAAAGGAAAAATCATGACCGCTTTATTACCGAATGTTGATCCCGATGGATTGTTGGAATTCTCTGTTGTTTTCACGGATCGTTCCTTGAACCATATGAGCAAAGATTTCCAAGGTGTGATGAACGATATCTCCACTGCGTTGACGGACGTTTACAACGCTGACAGCATGGCAATCGTACCAGGTGGCGGAACATTCGCAATGGAAGCAGTGGCGCGCCAATTCGCAACAGATCAAAAAGTTATGATCCTACGCAATGGTTGGTTTTCGTTCCGCTGGACACAAATTTTGGAAACAGGCGATATCCCTTCCGAAGCCGTGGTCGTAAAGGCCCGCCGCACTGGCAACGACAGCCAATCAGCCTTCAGCCCAATTCCAATCGCTGATCTTGTGGCCCAAATTAAGGATGAAAAGCCATCCGTATTCTTCGCACCACACGTGGAAACATCCAGCGGCATCATCTTGCCAGACGATTACATCACCGCAATCGCGGACGCTGTGCATTCCGTTGGCGGCATGTTCGTTCTGGACTGTATCGCATCTGGCTGCATCTGGGTTGATATGGCCGCGACAGGGGTGGATGTGTTGATTTCCGCACCACAAAAAGGCTGGTCAGCATCCCCATCCGCAGGTTTGGTAATGATGAACGCAACAGCCAAGGCACGCATGGACGCAAGCGAGAGCAGCAGCTTCGCCGCGAACCTAAAAACATGGGCAGGTATCATGGATGCCTACACCAACGGCGGCCACGCATACCACGCAACAATGCCAACAGACGCTTTGAAGGCATTTCGCGATACCATCAATGAAACCGCAGAATATGGCTTTGATAAACTAAAGGCTGCTCAGCAAGAATTGGGCGACAAAGTACGCGCAATGCTGAACGGACGCGGTATTAAATCCGTGGCTGGCGCTGGCTTCGAGGCACCGGGTGTTGTCGTCAGCTACACCACCGACGCAGGTTTCCAAAACGGTTCTAAATTTGCGGCCCAAGGCGTGCAAATCGCGGCAGGTGTGCCATTGCGTTGTGACGAACCTGCGGATTATTCAACATTCCGTCTGGGCTTGTTTGGTTTGGATAAATTGTATGATGTCGACGCAACAGTTGCGCGTTTGGAAAAAGTGCTGGACCAAGTGAGCTAAGCACCAAGACCTTTCTTCATAATAGACGTTCTTAAAGGGGCCAAGCCATGCAACGCTTGTAGCCCCTTTAATCGTAGATCACGCAGGTTTTCACTTTGCGCCATGGCCGCACGGTTCAGGGCATCAACGCCGCGTATACGCAAATCAATATCTCCCTTACGCGCTTTCTCATATGCCATCAGATGCGCATCACTGCCAAGTTCATGGATATCACTCAACGTAAGCAAGGCCTGCATATCCGCGAGGCTCATGTTTAATCCCTGCGCACCAATTGGCGGAATAACATGCGCGGCTTCTGCAATCAGGGCATATCGTTGCGCAACCAGCCGTTCTGCTTTTTGGGCAATGATTGGCCACAGGTTCCGTCGTGTCGCCAATGTCATTTCGCCCAATATACCGCAAGAACGTGCGTTAAGCGCGACGTTGAATGCGGTTTCATCCAGCGAATGAAGCGACGCGGCATTCGCACTGGTTTCCATCCATATGATCGATGACATGTGTTGACCATTTTGATCGGGCAGGGGAACCGTGGTAAACGGCCCACCTGTACGATGAATTTCAGTGCTGATATTGTCATGGGGTTGCGTATGCGAAACAGCAAAGGCCAATGCCTTTTGGCCATATCGCCATGTTTTGACACCAATCCCCATTTCTGACCGCGTCGTGGAATTTCGACCGTCCGCGCCAATCAAAAGCCGACAGCGGAACTGTTCACCACCGACATTGACCAATGTTTGCTGTGTACGTGTGGTAATTCGACCCGTTATTGCGCCTGTAACCAGCCGTGCATTGGGTAAATTTTCGATGCGTTTCACCAGTTCGCGCGACAGCATCCAATTGGTTAAATTCCAGGCAAAAGGCTCGTCTGAAATCTCCGATGCGTTAAAATCCGCTACTGCACGAACCTCGTTTTTTGAACCACCAGCATCAGCCAAACGCATGGTTTGTAACGGCGTCGCAAAAGGCGCTAATTGATCCCATAGCCCCGCATCACGTAAAGTATTTCGCGCAGGTTGCAAAAAGGCAGTGGAACGCAGATCTGCCTGTGGATTGCTTTCATCCATAATCGGTGGTTTTGGATCAACGCAAATCACGCTATACCCTGCTTGAGCAAAGGCACAGGTGGCCGTTAATCCCGCAATGCCGCCGCCAGAAATAAGGATGTCAGATGAGTGATGTTCCAAAACTTTATCCATTTGTATTGCTTGATATGTTACGCAAAAAACCGGTCAAATCGGTTGTCTGATGATCTATATACGATGCTTCGACGCGCGGCCCAACTAAAACTGTTTGCATGCCCATAAGATGAGGTTCAACCAAATTTCGTGGGTCGTCTTCGAAAATGATACCATTTTTCGGTGTGATATTTGCCAGTTCAAATATCGCCTCAAACGCTGCTTTTTGCGGCTTCGGGACATAGTTTGCATGTTCGACGCCATAAAACCCGCTAAAACAATCATGCAGACCTCGCGCGGTTGTAACGCGGCGCGCATGGTGTTCACTGCCGTTCGTGTAAACGATCGCTCTGCCATCTAACGCGCTGATAATATTATTTAATTCAACATCAGGTGTTAACGCATCCAGCGATATTTCATGCACGTACTTCAAAAATGGATCAGGGGCTAAATCGTGTTCTGCCATTAAACCCGCCAAAGTGGTCCCATACTTTTCCCAATAATGTTTACGAAGCGTGTTGGCCTCCGCTTCAGTGATATTGAGTGCGGTCTGAACGTATCGGGTCATTAAAACCTTGATCTCATCAAACAGCGAAATTTCTGGCGAATACAGCGTGTCATCAAGATCAAAAACCCAATGTTCTATATTTTCAAAACCGTTTCGCATGGGTGCACGCTACCTTGCAAAATGTACAAGGTAAACCGATGCGCAAGTTGCGTGACAAAATAAAAATCACAGGCTAGTGTTTCGCAAATCAAATGACGACAGGGCGATGTATCGTGGGCAGACAAAAATCTGAAATTAAAGATCCATATGAATTGATTATCGATGCGATTGACACAGGCGCATATAAGCCAGGTGATCGGTTGGTCGAGGCAGAGCTAGCCGAACGATTTGGTGTATCACGAACCCCAATTCGCGAAGCATTGCAACGTTTAGAAACACAGGCATTTTTGAACCGAGACGGGCGTTCATTGATGGTCGCGACCTTGGATCACAATCAAGTTGGGGAACTGTACACAGTACGCGCCGAGCTAGAAGGCTTGGCGGCATATTTGGCGGCACGTCATGCGGCACCCGAAGAAATTCGCGTACTGTATGATATGGTCGAAAGTGATCATGAATTCGTTGACGATCCGCAAAAATTGTCCCGCGCGAACCGCAGATTTCACAATCAGCTACACCTTGCGAGCCACAACAATTTTCTGATTGGGCAACTACAACAAGTTCACCGCACAATGGCGTTATTGGCCAATACATCGTTGGCTGCTGATGGGCGTGGTGAAAATGCGCTTCAGGAACATTTGGAAATTGTCCGTGCAATTGAAAACAAGGACGGTGAAGCGGCGCGAAGCGCGTTGAAACAGCACCTATCCTTTGCATTTGAAACAAGGCTAAAATTGGACGCGGGCGAACTCAGTTCGACATATTAATCTTTTTGGCGCCACGCGGGAAGTGTCAGGGTTTCTATTTCACAACTATATTGTTGGTCATTTAAGCCGTGTTCGGTTTTGTCCCAATACGTTGGTGATGTCATCAATTCATAAACAGCTTTGTATGCGGCGAAAGACGCCAATGGCCAATATGCAAACATGGTCAAAAGTGTGAAACGAAGTTTTCGATGTTTTGCTGTTTTAGTTGCATAGTAGCCAACAAGCGCCAAAAACGGCTCACCCAAGGCAAGGATAATTACCATGATTGGCAAAGCCCCATAGGGGATATTACCAATTATGGGTGGAAT
>DKMK01000057.1 GCA_002469545.1 Rhodobacterales bacterium UBA7416
CCAATTTATCTGACGACGGACAAGTTTTTAAATTATGAGACTCGAAGTAACGTAGGTATTTTCAAAAAATTACAGCCCACGTTCTTCAAAGACGGCCTTCGCAGCTCGAAAGCATTCCAAGGCCTGAGGCACACCGCAATAAATGCCAATTACGTGAATAATAGCGCGAATTTCATCTTTGCTTACGCCATTATTAATCGCACCGCGGCAATGAATTTCCCATTCGTGCATTTTCCCCAGTGCACCGAGCATTGAAAGGTTCATCATAGATCGTGTCTTGGCGTCGATCACATCATCACCCCAGCCGAACCCCCAACACCAAGCCGTCATGGCTTCTTGAAAGGGGCGGGTGAAGTCATCTGCGGCTTCTAAGTTCTTCGTGACATATTCTGCTCCCAAAGTCGCTTTGCGTTGCTCTAAGCCTTTTAAAAATAGATTTTCATCAAATGTATCAACCATGGTTTACCCTTTTAATTTTATTGCAATATTCTTGGTCTGAACGTAATTCCAAAGTGCTTCGCGGCCTTTTTCTCGACCATAGCCCGACAGGCCATATCCCCCAAAAGGGGTTTCAACGCCGCCTGCAAACCACTCGTTCACAAACACTTGGCCTGCGCGTAATTTACGTGCTGCTGTTGTTGCGCGATCAATGTTTGATGTGAATATACCTGCGGCCAACCCATATGGTGTGCCATTTGCAATCTCAATTGCGTCTTCATCTGACTGAAATTTCAGAACACTTAATACGGGCCCAAAGACCTCTTCATTTGCGATGGTCATTTCAGGCGTAACATTTGTAATCAGTGTTGGCTCTAAAAACGCACCGGGAATGTTCATTTTACGCCCGCCAGTCACAACTGTAGCGCCCTGTTTTTGGGCATCCACAATCATCTGAGCCGCGCGATCACGTTGTGTTTCTGATACCATTGGGCCCATATTGTTACCAAATTCTGTGCGATCCAAACCAGGGCCGACGCTAAGCGATTTAGCGATCGTTTCAATGCGACTAACCAATTCATCATGAATGCTTTCATGCGCGATGACACGGCTCATGGCTGAACACACTTGGCCTGCGTTGAAATATATCCCCCAACGTACATCGTTTTCAAAGGCATCCAAATCAGCATCATGATGAACGATAGCAGCTGATTTTCCACCCAGCTCTAATACACAAGGCACCACGTTTTGGGCAGCTGCTGTTGCAATGCTGATCCCAGTTTGAACGGAACCAGTGAATACAATTTGGCGCACATCAGGGTGGCCCGTCAGTGCGGCGCCTGCTTCATGCCCATACCCACAAAGAATGTTCACAGTCCCACGCGGCAATCCAACCGCTTCAGCTGCTTTGGCTAACCACATACAAGATAGGGGTGTCAATTCAGGCGTCTTAATGACACATGCATTACCTGTTGCGATGGCTGCGGACATTGAGCGTGCGGCCATTTCAACGGGATAATTCCATGGGATTACATGTGCTGTGACGCCGTATGGTTCATATGTTGTGAAATCAAAGTAACTTGCGCCCAAGGGGATCGAACGTCCCTCAACCGTTTCGGCTTGATTGCCATAGTATTCAAAATACCGCGCGGCACCTTCAATCTCGATACGCGATTCCCATAATGGTTTGCCTTGTTCTAGTGTCAGAACCGTCGCGATCTCATCAATATTATCTAACAGGTATCGCCCCATGCCTTGGACCATGCGTCCACGTTCAACGGGGCGCAGGTCCGCCAAAGCACCTGATAGATGCATGCGTTTCGCAGCCCGTACAGCCGTATCGATATCACCCGCATCAGCAATAGCCTGTTCGGCCAATTTTTCACCAGTGCCGGGGTTAAACACATCAATCCGACCTGCGCCGCCATCGACCCATTCGCCATCTATGTAGTTTTTCCAGTAATCATTTATTTGGGTCATTGTTTAAGCCTTTAGACGGTGTTGATATAAGTGTTCGTAATGTGGACGCATGCGCCGATAAACTTGTTTAACACGCTCGGACGCATCATTGACCTCGATATATTTGCGTTCTTGTCGCTTTAGGCCAGTAGAGCTTGCAAGATTGCCATGGAATGATCCACCATCCCACCAACTATGTTCAGCAGGGTCTCCGCCCATTTCCCATTTCAAGGCTTCCGGCATGAAGGGGATGTCGACAGCCTCGCACCATAACTTCACCATTGTTTCGGGGTCTTCTAACATATCATCGCTGTCGATCACCGGGGGCGGGGTTCCGTTTAGTGCGGTTAGCAAGTCGAACAAGGCACGCTGTTCTGGAAATCCAACTTCGCCCTCATCAAAGTTAGGCCATTTGTTGTAGATGGATGAAATCGTTTTGGCAGGATCACGGATCAAAAAGGCATGATTGAAGTTACTTAGGAATTCGGGTGTCCACATGTGATTGATGTAATGTGGGAAGTCTTTCATGAACACAGGGCCCTTAGTTGCACGTGCTTGGATATCATCCCAAACGCTTTCCAGTGTTAGCCCTTTTGTGGTCTTATCACCGTCTTTGTAACGTTGCCAGAACGGTTCTTCGCCTTGATACCAAGCTTCGCCAAAAGGTTCGTGTAGGCAATCCATATCACCGCGTTGGCGCATCATCCATTCAAATGCAGTCGAGGTGGAGCGGGGCACAGCCCAAAGTGCAAGAATTTTAGTCATGTAAGCTATCCAATAAATGCCCATTTGATTTGGTCGGGGCCAAACCAAGGGTCTTGAGTATGCGCCAGTAAAGTGCGGTATCATGCCCGATGACGGGTTTTCCCAATGCGGCTTCTAGATCTTTTGTCAGATGCACAGGACGTTGCGGTTGGCCCATGGCACCTGTTCGAAAGTTACACATGCCATTGATCAGATACACATCTGCAGTGGGGGCCTGTTCAGCAACATATTCGAAAGATTTGAGCGCAAGGTCGCCCTCAAAAACCCAGCGATGATCATTCACTGCTTTTTGGTTTGGAAACCAGCCTTGGTCATGGAAATTCCCAGCCCACAACACATCAAAGCCAGCTTCTTTTAAAAACCCAACAGTGCCCTGCCACCATGATGGCCAATGATAGGCAGCATTAAGCGCAACCTTTTCCACATTCATTGCGCGTAATGCCTCGACCATCGCATAACCTGCCATGTGAAATGCTGTGTCATATTTTTCAGACAAGCGCTCACAATGATCGCGAATGCCATTCACGCCCAAACCACTCGCGTGAACCCAATTAGATCCAACCTGCCCACAAACATCTGCACCATTGCGCGACATGCAGTGAACAAAATCATCCATCATTCCGAAGTTCTGTTTGCGTTGATCCAACCCGTGTTTGTAATCGGGTACATGCAGCATCCAGCCATGCGCACCCACAGTTTCAGGCGCGAGGCGCAAAAAATCTGAAGGCGCTGCATCAAAATCAAAAGGCGGACAGGTGAATCCCACTTGGTATGGGAACAGCTTATGTTCAGGTCGCCATGTTTCGGGCATCAACATCTTAGGGTTCTCCATCTACTGCTTCACGCATCCATTTTTGTAAGTGCATGACAGAATGCTCTGAATTCACACCCGATTTGGGATCAATCACTAAGGGGCCAGGTACATAGCCGCGCGATTTTAATCCGCGTTGTACGCTTTCAACCAAGTGAATATCTTCTTCTACAGTGGTTTCACGATCTTGAATCGCCAATTGTCTGGCAACGCCATCCTCTGCGCCATCTACCGAATACCAGCCGCGATATAATATCACGTGATCCGCATCGATTGCACGCCAATGATAGGTGTTGAGGACGTTACCTGGATAAACCTGAAAGCTGAACATGGGCCACAAGAACCAACTGGAATATTGATCGAAATGATCAAAGCCAGAATGAATATCATAGGTCATATCATCCAAGCTTTGGCATTCTGTCGTGTGACGTAAACAGTGTCCCTGTGGTTGGATATCATAGGTTTCGGGTTTCACGACGCCTGTGGCAAATGTTGGGTGGTTTAGGCTGCAATGGTAACATTCAGAGTAGTTTTCCACGCTAACTTTCCAATTGCAATTCTCGGGAACTTCTACAATCTCTAATGGCTTCAATGTTTTGAAATGCGGAACCCATTCTTCAAGTTCTTTACGTGCATTCGGAAACCAATCATCCATTGGCTTTGCATCTTTGTCTAAATTCACAAAGATAAACCCTAGGAAAATTTCTGTGCGTACTTCGGTCAAACAAATCTTGGATTTATCAAAACCTTCAACGGCATTGATATTGGGGCCAGCACGCAACCCACCTGTCAATTCGTACGTCCATGAATGATAGGGACACACAACAACGCGTGTGGTTCCTTGTCCCTGAACCAATTGGTGTGCGCGGTGTTGGCAAACGTTATAAAACGTTCGGATGACATCATCACGCCCTTTGATGCAAAACAGATTTTCACCAGCCATTTCAAAAGCAAAATAATCACCAGTATTTGCAAGCAGTGAGCTGTGACCTGCAAATTGCCATGTACGTGCTAAGACACCATCTTGCTCAATCTTAAAGACTTCGGGATCCGTGTAATAACGCGCATCAAGTGAGTGAGTTACCGCTTTTGTCATTCAGCATCCTTATATATTCCAAGTTGATGTCGTCTTGTATGAAAACGTTCGACCCGTTCAGGGATTTCAGATGATCCACATGCAATCACGAAGCTTAAAAGTGTTTCAAGTAGGGAAACTGTCGTGACGGATGAGGGGAAAAACTGTGGTGTATCTGCGGCCACGATGAACCCGTGATCAGACCCAACGATAATGGGGGATGCTGGGCTGTCTGAAATGCCAACAACTTTCATTCCTTGTTCGCGCGCCACCTTCACCGCCTCAATAACTTCGGTGCGATAAGGTTTGCATGTGATGGCAATTAAAACGTCTTGGCTGTCAGCCCATGCGAGATCATCAACCGCTGTAGATCCTACTTTCGGGATCAAATGGAATTGCGACATGCCTGTTGACGCCAGATAAGTGAAGTTTTGCGCATTTGCGTTATTCACGCCCACACCCAAGGTGAACACTTGGCGTGAATTCCAGATATCTTCGGCAGCAGCTTTTAAATCTGTTTCACTGATATTTCCAAATGTGTCTTCGATATTGGCCAGCATTGCACCAACCATATCAGCATAAAGGCCACCTAACTCCCCATTTGCGCCAATGGATTGTAACCACCTTGCGCGATCGGGAAAGGACACGGTGCCATTGCGGATTTCATCGCGGAATGGCTCGCGGAAATCATCATATCCTTCAAAGCCAACTTGGCGCGCCATGCGTACGACTGTGTTTGGCTTTACTTGAGCCGCTTGTGCAATTTCGCGCACAGTTGAAACTCCGACATCTTGGGGGTTTTCCAAAACGTAAGTTGCGGCCTTACGCGCCTCTGGTGTTAACGCCCCAAGTTCGTCTGCTAAGCGATCTAAAATCGCGCCTGATATATTTGTACCATTCATGATTGACATTGGTACATTTACACCATTAGCCTGTCCAGTAGAAAATGCGAGTCGTCTCAAAGGAATGCAAAAAATGTCACAATCCAATCTACCAACCCATGCAAAAGTCGTCATTGTAGGCGGAGGCGTCATGGGCTGTGGTCTTGCCTATCACCTTGCACATGAAGGCTGGACAGATGTGGTATTGCTAGAAAAAGCGGAACTGACATCAGGTTCGACGTGGCACGCGGCAGGGCAAATCACTCATTCAACCAGCTCCTTTGGTTTGGGCAAAATGGTGGATTACAACATCCAGCTTTATTCTGGGGACCTAGAAAAAGAGACTGGCCAAGCGGTGACTTGGCATGGCTGCGGATCATTCCGCTTGGCTTATACTGAGGATGAAATGGACTGGTTACGTCATACCTTATCTGTTGGACGCTCGCTTGGATTTAACATCGAACTGGTTGATCCTGCATTCATCGCAACAAAGCATCCATTCTATAATCTAGACGGCGTTTTAGGTGGGCTTTATACGCCAGACGACGGTCATGTTGATCCATCGAATGTGACCATGGCAATGGCTGCAGGGGCGCGCCAAAAGGGTGTGAAAATTATACGCCGTTGTCGGGCTACAAACATCACGCAGTCAGACACGGGCGAATGGGTTGTTGAAACAGAGCAGGGCACGATCACCTGTGAACATGTTGTAAATGCAGGCGGTACATATGCCCGTCAAATGGGTGAATGGTCTGGGCTACAATTGCCGATGACCTCCATGACACACCATTACTTTGTCACTGACCCTGTGCCTGAATTTCAGGATTTAGACAAAGAGTTACCCGTTATTCGCGATGACAAACTTGTGTCTGGTTACATCCGCATGGAACAGAAAAAAGGCTTGATCGGGATCTATGAGAAAGAAAACCCCAACGCTGTTTGGTTAGATGAATGTCCATGGAACGCTGAAAACGAATTGTTTGCACCTGACTTTGATCGGGTAATGCCATATCTTGAAAACGCAATGGATCGCATGCCGATTTTTGCCAATCTTGGGATTTCACGCGATGTACATGGCGCTATTTCGCATCCACCAGATGGTAATCCACTTATTGGCCCAGCACCAGGTGTGACGAATTACTGGTGCTGTTGCGGTACGCAAATTGGAATTGGTTGGGGACCTGGCTTAAGCAGGGAACTTGCAAAATGGATGATCCATGGATCATCGGATATTTCTATGCGTGATTATGATCCACGTCGTTTTGGCGATTATGCTGTGAAAGAATGGCAAGTCACAAAGGCGAAAGAGGATTACTGTTTACGTCACGAAATTCCGTTCCCACATTTCAACCGTCTTGCGGGTCGTCCAATTAAGCCTTCCCCGATGTATGAACGCCTCAAACAAAAAGGCGCGGTATACGAAGAGGTTTATGGTCACGAACGCCCACGCTGGTTTGCGCGCGGCGATGTTGAGCAACGTGATTATTATTCGTTCCGTCGCAATGAAGTACACGACATGATTGGTGTGGAATGCAAAGCCGTGCGTGAAGCTTGTGGCATTATGGATATATCAGCCTTCACCAAGGTTAAAATTTCAGGCCCAGATGCTGAAAGATACTTGGATCGTTTGGTTGCAAATAAGTTACCGCAAAAAATTGGCGGTATTGCCTTAACACATGTCATGAACCGTCGCGGGCGGATCGAGTTGGAAACCACTGTCGTTAAATTGGCCGATGATACGTTTTATCTGGTTTGCGCGGCATTCTTTGAACAACGATTGTTGGATCATCTTGCGTTCAACCAAGACGGGGAAGTCGTGAAAACTACCAAGCTCTCCGATGATTGGGCAGCACTTACCCTAAACGGACCCAACGCACGGAAAGTTCTGGAGCAATGCACTGATGCGCCTTTAGATAATACCAACTTTAGATGGCTGAGCGCGCAGAATATTAAAGTCGCGGGTCACGATGTTTGGGCTTTTCGGATGTCATATTCTGGTGAATTGGGTTGGGAATTTCATATCCCACGCGAAAATGCTTTGGCCGTTTATGATGCCTTATGGGCTGCTGGCATTGAGCACGGGATCACTGATTATGGATCGTTTGCGATGAATGTGCTGCGTATGGAAAAGGCGTTCAAAGGTGCTGGTGAGCTGAACAATGAGGTGACCTTGGCCGAAGCTGATGTGATGCGATTTGCGAAGCTTGATAAAGAATATATCGGCGTAGAAGCCACCCGCGAGAGTGCTGAAAAAGCAGAAGCGGGGACAATGCCGTGGGTCTGTGCCTATCTTGAATTTGAACCAGACGGGGTTGAGGATGGTCACGGTGGCGAGGCTGTTATTGTGAACAACCAAGTTGTTGGATCGACGGCATCCGTTGCCTATTCCCATATCTACGGAAAAGTACTGGCATTTGCCTATCTAAAACCGCATGCGGCTGTACCCAATACTGAAATTGAAGTGATTGTTGCAGGTAAGCCGCGCAAAGGCCGAATCCTTGCTGATGCTGTTTATGATCCTGAAAACAAACTGCCGAGGACAGACGCATGATTGATATTCCAAACACCATGAATGCGTTCGTATTAATGCGCCACGGCGGTCTTGATGCATTAGAATACAAAACCGATTGGCCAACACCACAGCCAAAGGAAAATGAAGTGTTGATCAAAGTTGTTGCCTGCGGATTGAACAACACCGATGTGAATACCCGCTCTGGCTGGTATTCTAAAACTGTTGATGAAGCCACGACAGGTGATGCCTATGCAGAAGTTTCTGATGATGATCCAACGTGGGGCGGTGCACCAATTACGTTTCCTCGTATCCAAGGTGCTGATGTTTGTGGGTATGTTGTTGCCGTAGGCTCAAAGGCAGATGCCAGCTTGATCGGTAAACGTGTGATCACAGATAATTGGCTGCGCGATTGGAATGCCCCCGAAAATAAAGACAGTACGGGATATTTTGGATCTGAATGCGATGGTGGATATGCGGATTACACAACGCTAGATGCGCGTAATGTCTATCCTGTGGACAGCACAATGTCAGATGCAGAGCTTGCAACACTCTCATGCTCTTATTCAACGGCAGAAGGCATGCTAAGCCGTGCAAATGTAGGTGCGGGTGATCGTGTTTTAATAACGGGCGCCTCTGGTGGCGTGGGATCAGCTTTGATCCAATTGGCCAAAAGGCGCGGTGCTTATACGATTGCAATGGCATCTGAGGCAAAACATGCAGATGTAGCGCAATTGGCACCAGACGCCATACTGCCACGCAGCCCAAAAAACCTTTTAGCAGCGTTAAAAGAGGCAACAGGATCAAGCACGGTCAGTGTTGTGGCGGATATTGTTGGTGGGGATTATTTTGGCACGATCATCGATGTGCTGGAACGTGGTGGGCGTTATACGTGTTCTGGCGCCATTGCAGGCCCCATTGTTAATCTTGATCTGCGCACCTTTTATTTACGTGATCTGACATTCACGGGATCAACTGTCATTCTACCGCATATATTCACTGATCTCGTTGGTTATATTGAGCGTGGTGAAATTAAACCTATGTTGGCAGCACAGTTCCCATTGGCTGATTTACATAAGGCACAACAAACATTTATCGACAAAAAACACACTGGCAACATCGTGGTGTGCCCATGAAAATAACGCGCATCAAAGTTTACCAATTAGATATGCCCCTAACCGAGCCATATTATTTATCAGGTGGCCGTCTAAAGTTTGAAAAACTCGACAGCACGTTTGTCGAAATACATACCGATGAAGGACTTGTTGGTTGGGGCGAGGGTTGCCCATGGGGTCATACATACCTACCCGCGCATGGTCCGGGTATTCGTGCAGGGTTAGAAATCTTAGCGCCTGCACTTATTGGCCAAGATCCGCGATCATTGGATCATATAAACCGTCTGATGGACGTCACATTGCCTGGGCATCCATATGTAAAGTCACCGCTTGATATGGCGTGTTGGGATATTATGGGACAAGCTAGCAATATGCCTCTTTGGCAAATGATGGGCGGAGATACTGCCACACCTGTTCCTCTAAACTCATCAATTTCGACAGGCACACCTGACGAAATGATCGCCTTAATACGCCGTGCATCACAAAAGGGCTACCGTACCCATTCCGCCAAGATTGGTGGCAGTGATACAGCCACGGATATAGCACGTATTGAGGCCATATCAGCAGCTCTACCAGCCTATGAAAATGTCACGTTTGACGTGAACCGTGCTTGGACACCAGGCACGGCAATCCAAGTTTTAAATTCGGTAGAGGCCCGTGACTGGGTCGAACAGCCCTGTGAAACATTGGATCAATGCGCACATGTTGCAAAACGTGTTCTAAACCCGATCATGTTGGATGAATGCATGCACACATTTGGCGATCACTTAGACGCGTGGAAAACGGGCGCATGCGAAGGCGTGAAAATAAAACCAAATCGGGTAGGGGGCTTAACTCGCGCAAAACAAATTCGCGATTTTGGTGTTTCAGTTGGTTGGCAAATGCATATCGAAGATTTGGGAGGTTCTGCATTGGCAGACACGGCGGCAATCCACTTGGCAGCCTCTACGCCAGAAGCAAATAGATTAGCATCTTGGTTGTGCCACTATCACCTAAGCGTTGATCCTGTGCCAAACATGGGTGCGCGTAACCAAGATGGCTTTGCAACACCGCCATCAACCCCCGGGCTTGGTGTCACACCGGATCTGAATATCCTCGGGGACGCAGTTGCTATTTATGGAGCATAGATCATGAAAATCACAGGCATTACCGCATGGATAGTCCCTTTAACCAGCCATGAAACCTATTATATGGCAGGCGGAAAAACTTGCGATACAGTTGATAGCGTTGTTGTCCGCGTGGATACGGACGAGGGCCTGAACGGTTGGGGGGAAGTTTGCCCAATTCCCCATTATCTAGCCGCTTATGCGAATGGAGTCATCCCAGCCATTGAAGAAATGATGCCGGTACTTTTGGGTGCTGATCCGATCGGTCCAGAAGCATTGATGCATAAATTAGACCAGCATTTGATAGGTCATGATTATGCTAAATCTGCTATTGATACGGCCTTATGGGATATTACCGCCAAAGCCGCCAATCTACCACTTTATGCTTTGCTCGGCGGGCGTCAAACCAAAGACATGCCGCTGTACCATTCAATCACTTGTGTTGAACCCGAAGAAATGGCCCGTATGGCCAAAGAGGCTTATGCCGCTGGCATGCGCCAATTTCAGGTAAAATTAGGTGCAGATAACAATTGGGAAGCTGATGTTGCACGCCTTAGCTTGGTTCGCGAAGCTGTTGGTAACGGCCCCTTGGTTTATGGCGATTGGAACAATAGTGGCACGCAATTAGACTGCACGCGAACGGTGCGTAGCGTTGCGCATCTCGATATAATGTTAGAGGCACCATGCCCGACATTCGAAGAATGTGCAGCAGTACATGCCGCGTCTGGATTGCCGATGAAAATGGACGAATTGGCCCATGATACTGCATCGCTCTTACAAGCCCATAAATTGGGAATTATGGATGCCGTTGCATTGAAGCTTTCAAAGTTTGGCGGTCTCAGCGCGATGCGCCGTGCCCGTGACCTGTGTATGCATTTAGGTGCACGCATGTGTATCGAAGATACTTGGGGATCAGACATCACGACGGGTGCCGTATTACACTTGGCTGCCTCAACCGCGCCACGTAATCTGTTAAACACATGCGACCTGTCGGGTTATGTTTCGCCGCGCATCGATGATGGCGCACCCATGCGCGAAAATGGTCGGATTAAACCCCCAGCTGGTGTGGGGCATGGCATATCCCCAAATATTGAAACTCTTGGCCAAGAAGCCGCAAGGTTTGATTAGAGGAACGCATGGAAAAAATTCACACACAATCGGAATGGATCGAACGAGCCAAAGCCACATTGCCTGCAGGCGGGTTTGGTAATTTTGACCTAAACCTGATCATACGCAATGGCAAAGGTAGTCGCGTTTGGGATGAAGACGGAACGGAATATATTGATTACCTAATTGGATCTGGCCCGATGTTATTGGGGCATGGTCATCCAGAAGTCCTAGAAGCCGTACTTGAACAACTTCCCAAGGGCATGACATTCTTTACCAATAATGCAGCAGGCATTGAGCTGGCCGAAGATATTATTGAGGCGGTTCCTTGTGCCGAACACCTGCGGTTTTTATCATCTGGTGGTGAAGCAGATATGTATGCAATACGTTTGGCACGCGCATTTACAGGTCGGGATAAAATTTTAAAGTTTGAGGGGGGATATCACGGCATGTCAGCCGAGGCTCAAATGAGTTTGGCTCCCACAACAATGTCCAATTTTCCGCAAGCCATTCCAGACAGCGCAGGTATTCCAGAGGCCGTGCGCAACGAAATGCTGATTGCACCATTTAATGATTTAGATTTCCTACGCAGCCTATTGGTTGAACATGGTCATGAGATTGCTGGCTTGATCATCGAACCCCTTCAGCGAATTATACCGCCCGAACCTGGTTATTTAGAAGCCGTCCGTACGGAATGTGACAAATACGGTATTGTCTTGATCTTCGATGAAGTCGTGACAGGATTTCGATTTTCATACGGCGGCGCACAAGAAACATATGGCATTACCCCAGATCTGTGTACATTGGGCAAAGTCATTGGCGGTGGTTTCCCATTAGCTGCTATCGTTGGACGTAAGGATATCATGGCGCATTTTGATAAATCTGCTGTTGGTAGTGACGAATGGTTGATGATGCTTGGAACTTTGTCGGGTAATCCTATCGCAGCTGTAGCTGGTATGAAAACAATGGAAATCTTACGCCGTGACGGTGCCTACAAAACGTTAAACGCAAATGGTGAACGTTTGATAGCTATGTTTACAAAACACTTATCTGCGCATGATATTGCACATAAAATCGTGGGGCATCCAACTTTGTTTGATGTCGTATTCACAGACAAAACTGTTAGGGATTACCGTCATGTGCAACAATCGGATACAATGCGGAATGCAACTTTCAATACGATACTACGCAACGAAGGTATTTTGAAATCCCCCGGAAAAACATATGCAAGCCTTGCGTTGACAGAGGATGATTTCCAACAAACTGATCACGCAATTACGGCAGCAGTGCGGGGGCTGTTGGGCTAAGTTATCCTAATGTAATATAAAAACTGTGTCATTTACTTCGATAACGGGAGAGTTATTGTCAAATCTGGTGTTTGAGGATTGTTGGTCATGCGGCGATCTGATCTTGTTTTGTGGTTTCGATTCCGTCTTTGAATGTGACGCCAGTGATAACTTTGGCGAGGTAATCAAAGCCGCGTAGTTTCCTCCAGTTTTGCTCAGCGCACTGGCCCAGCTTGAACATCATGTGCAACATGCCGTCGCGTGACAGGCAGCCCTTTGACCGTTTGGTGCGGTGGCGTATTGTAGCGAAGGCAGATTCAATCGGATTGCTGGTGCGGATGCTTTGCCAATGCTGGGCTGGAAAATCGAAGAAGGCCATGAGTTCCTCTCGATCCTGAATAGTAATCCTGACGACGGACAGAGTGGATGAAGATTTCTTTCTTGAGGATTGAAATGATCTGATTTTGCAACCTTCCACCTGTTGATTGCACCACAGGCGATGTCGGCTTCTGCCGATGCACAAAAGGCGTCGAATTTTGCGGGTTCGAAACGACCACCGGCCAATGCAACGGCTGTAAATCCACCCAATGAATGCCCCGCCATAAAGATGTTTTCCGCATCAACATGCTTACTGTACACTGGGTTTTCCAAAATATAATCAATTGTGCGGCTGATATCCTGTGGGCGTTTCCACAATGCGCGCGCGTGATCTGCGTCACGGTTAAATGTGGTCGTACCTGGATGATCAACCGCTGCAACGATATAACCCGCTTGTGTTAATGCGGATGCCAACCACGCCTGATTGCGGTGGTTTCCGTACATGCCGTGCGACAGCAAAACCAATGGGTGTTTCCCCGCTGACGGTTCGGCGTTCGGGTGAACCTCAATGGGTTCCCAAACGGCGTTACCTTGGGCGCGAACCGCGCCATCTGTTTTGTCGGTCGGGTACCAAATGACGCCGTTGATATAACGATCACCGCTTGTGTCGCGAACCCCCAGTTCGGTCATACCGGTTTGAAAGCCATCCGCGAATACAGTGGCAGCGCTGATCGCAAGAGCGGCAAGGGTTGTTATTGGCAATGTATATTTCATGGGTTAGGTTCCTATGTGTAATTGGAATTGAATTGATGGGGTTGATATTTCCCTAAAACACATATGAAACAACGTTTTGGCCCTTGTTTTGCTGTCCTAAATCCCGATCAAGGACAGGTTTTGCACAATACAGGACAGGCCGACATGAAAGAGAACAGTGAGTTGCGATAAATGCTGACGTTACCCTTGCCAATTTTGACATTTATATTGTCACTGGTTGCCTGTGTTTTGATTTGGCGGCTAGAGCTGGGTAACCGTTTTGCGCGCAATGTGTTCGTCGCAGCCTTTGGATTGATGAGCCTTGGGACACTATTGATCGCGGTGCGGTTTGGGTATGGGTTCGAACAGTTTGTTTTGATCCAGCGCATTATCCCGTTGTTCATCGGGCCGTTGATCGTGTTTGGTTTCGCGGCGTTTATGTGGCCTGCGGTATCGGTGCGGCGATGGATAATGATCCATCTGGGCGCGGTGTCTATTTTTGTTGTGCTGATGCAGATCTTCCCAAGTTATCACACAGCCTACGATGTGGTGATTGGATTGACCTATCTGGGATCGATTGTCGCCTTGCTGGTAATGTGGCGCATGGGACAGGATCGGATTACTTTGGCACCATTGGAATTGGGCCGCAGCATCCGGCGCTGGATGATGTGGGCCGCGATCAGTTTGGCCGTGATGGTGATTTTTGAAACAAGCATCGCCATCAGCTTTGCTTTGCAACGCATGGATCAGGCGGTGACATTGGTGTCATACGGGTCTGTGTTTCTGATTTTCAGTTTGGTGGCGGGCATCGTGATTTTTGCCAACCAATCAAAAGCGGATGTTGAACGAAGTGCGTCGCGTGGATCACAAAGCTCCGAAAACGTAACGTTAGAACAAAAGGCACGTACCTTATTAGAACAGACGCAATTGTTTCTGGATACAGATTTAACATTGGAACGATTGGCGCGCCGTTTACATGTGCCTGCACGCGCATTGTCCGAAGCAATCAATCAAACTCAAAATGTGAATGTATCGCAATACGTAAATGGATTTCGCTTAACCCATGCGGCAGACATGTTGGTACAGACAAACCAAAGCGTTTCGCGCGTTTTGGAACGGTCTGGTTTTTTGACACGCTCCAATTTTTACCGCGAATTCGAACGCGTGTATCAAAAATCACCAGTTGAGTACCGTAAACAGATGTCAAAACCCAAACTGTAAGATTTCCAACGATGTTGTGATCTAGGTTCATTTGTCTTTGAATTGGACCTGTCTTAAGCCATTTGTAGAAAAACAAGATGGGAATAATACATATGGCACTCTTTCGGGGTAATTTGAAATATTCGGATGTGACAGCAAAAGCGGATTTTTTGAACCGCCGTCAGATCATTGCAGGAACCGCAGGCTTAGGCATGGCACCATTTCTGGGTGGCGCCGCACAGGCCGCCGCTTTGGAATTTACAAAAACAGATTATTCTGTGGATGAAGATGTCACGCCAAAAGAGGCGGCAACCAGTTACAATAACTATTACGAGTTTGGCACAGACAAGGGTGACCCCTTTAAGAATGCACATCAGATGAAAACAGACCCATGGTCTGTGGAAATTGGTGGCTTGGTCGATAACCCCGGTAATTACGGCTTGGACGATTTGTTGTCAGGTATCGCACTCGAAGAACGCATTTATCGTTTCCGCTGTGTCGAAGCTTGGTCAATGGTTGTGCCGTGGATTGGATTCTCGCTGTCAGAAATATTGAACAAAGCAGGCGTTCAGTCGGGCGGTAAATATGTAGCGTTTGAAACATTAAACCGCCCCAAAGAAATGCCCGGTATCGGCTGGAACCCACGTTTCCCTTGGCCATACGTCGAAGGTTTGCGCATGGACGAAGCAATGCATCCGCTCTCGATGATTGCAACTGGTATGTATGGCGAAAGCCTCCCAAATCAAAACGGCGCACCTCTGCGTTTGGTTGTGCCATGGAAGTATGGATTTAAGTCAATCAAATCGATTGTGAAAATTACGGTAACAGAAGAAGAACCACCAACGACATGGAACAATTTAGCTGCGAATGAATATGGTTTCTATTCGAATGTGAACCCCGATGTGGATCACCCACGTTGGAGCCAAGCACGCGAACGCGTAATCGGTGGCGGATTGTTCGGTAAACGCGATACGCCAATGTTCAATGGATACGGCGAAGATGTTGCCAGCTTGTATGCTGGCATGGATCTTAAGAAAAATTTCTAGGGGATTGATATGTTAAAGACGATAATGACAGCGGCGATGCTGATCGCCGCACCAATGACTGCACAAGCAGAAGATATCAAAAAGGCTGTTTTTGCAGGCGGTTGTTTTTGGTGCGTTGAATCAGATTTCGAACATCTCGACGGAGTCAAAGAGGCCGTCTCTGGATTTTCAGGTGGCACAACGCGCAAACCCACATACAAATCTCACGGTGATCACATCGAAGCTGTCGAAATCACTTATGATGCGGACAAGGTTGACTATGCCACTCTGGTGGACACCTTGTTGCGCTCGATTGATGTAACGGATGCAGGCGGTCAATTCTGTGATCGCGGACATACTTATACCAGCGGTATTTTCGCAAATGGCGCAGAGGCAAAAATCGCACGCGATATCATTGCGAAACACAACGCCAGCGGCAAACTCCCAAGCGCGATCGTAACGCCCATCTTGCCCGTGGCTAAATTCTACAAAGTCGATGGCTATCACCAAGATTATTACAAAAGTACGAAAGTCGTGCTGACACGCCGTGGCCCGATGACCAAGGCAAAAGCCTATAAATTTTACCGCAAAGGTTGTGGCCGCGATGCACGTGTGAAAAAACTGTGGGGTGCACAGGCTTATTCATCGTCATAAGCCCTCACCAGACAACAATTGAAAATTACAGGCGCGATTTGCAAAAGCAGGTCGCGCCTTTGCTTTTACGCTTTGACCAATCATCAACTTGCGTCTTAGGGTGGCTAGATGATGAACTCTATTCCATATTGGTGGCGCCATGCCCCACCCACACCAGGCAAACAACAAAACGTCCAATCAAACTGTGATGTTGTGATCGTCGGCGCTGGGCTGACGGGTCTGTCGGCTGCAATTGTTTTGGCACGCGCGGGTAAATCCGTACAAGTGTTTGATCGCGGCATCGCAGGTGCGGGTGCATCCACGCAAAATGGCGGCATCCTAAGCGGAAATCTACGAATGGGTCTAACCGCATCCATGGCGGCATATGGGCCAGATCGCGGATTGGCGATGTACAAAGAAGCGATTGATGCACGACGTGCCTTTCGCGATTTTGTAAATGCCGAAGGTATCAAATGCGATCTACAATATAATGGCCGCTTTACCGGTGCGATGACACCGCGTGATTTTGACGGCATGAAACGTGCCGCCGACGAAGAGAACGAAGCACTGGGCGTCGATGCGCAAATTTTGGAACGCCAAGATCAAAACGCGATGGTCGGATCGGATTTATACCATGGTGGCATCGGGCGTGATGATATCGGGTCGATGCATCCTGCCAAATTTTATGCAGGCCTGTTGGCGGTCGCGATAAACGCGGGTGTGACCGTGCATGACAACACCGCTGTTTTAAATGTGCTTGATCAAAATCACGTGGAAACCCTGCGCGGAAATGTAACCGCTGATCGCGTGATTGTGGCGATGAATGGATATGCTGACAACAGCGATGCTTGGCTACGCAAACGCGTGGTGCCAGTGACCAGCCGTATCATCGCCACCGATGAAATCGACACCGATGTTATGGCGCGCTTAATGCCACGCATGGGCACATTTGGCGAAGCCCGATATTTGGGGCGTTACTATCGCCCCAGCCCTGACGGCAAACGCATATTGTTGGGCGGGCGTGATGTGCTGGTGGGGGCAAACCCCGCAGGCGCGGCGCGGCGTCTGGCCGACAATGTCGTTGCGATCTTCCCTGAATTGCGTGGCATCGGTGTGGATACACATTGGGCAGGGCAGGTCGCCTATACCCAAGACGAGCTGCCCAGCATTTTTGAACGTGACGGCATTATATATGCTTGCGGATATTGCGGGTCTGGCACTGTGTGGGCGCCGTGGTTTGGACGCAAAGCAGCGTATCGTATTTTGGGCGACGAACGCGCGCGGTCTGCGTTTGATTGCAATCCGCCTAAAACCATTCCACTTTACAATGGGCGCCCTTGGTTCTTGCCGTTTGCGATTGGATATTACGGTGTGCGTGATTGGATTGCAGGGCGTTAAGGTTGATTTGAAATCTGAAACATTTCCCACGCGTATGTCAGGGCAATTGTTTTGATTGTAATACAATGTTGACCTAGAACGATCCCAACAGAATTTGGGGACTATCATGACCATAGTATCAACGATCAATTCCACAACGCGCCGTGTGCCAACATGGGCGTTATATATCGCACTGGCAGTACCTGCGGTTTGGCTGACCTATGCGTTGTTCACAAATCAGCTGGGTTCTGACCCAATTCGAACATACGAACACGAGATCGGCGAATGGGCGCTAAAGCTGATTATCGCAGGTCTCATGATCACACCTCTACGCGATTGGTTTAAACTGAACTTGGTCAAGTTCCGCCGCGCCATCGGTTTAATGGCATTCCTTTATGCATTCCTACATCTGGCCGCCTACCTGTGGTTGGACCAAGGCTTCATTGTTTCTGAAATTTGGAAAGACATCGTGAAACGCCCTTATATCACCTTTGGCATGGCCTCTGTTTTAATGATGTTGCCCTTGGCACTGACATCCAACAATCTGTCCATCCGAAAAATGGGACCAGCAAAATGGAACAAATTGCACAAACTGGTGTATCTGGCAGGTATCGGCGCGGTGATGCATTTCTTGTTGTTGACCAAAACATGGGAAGTCGAACCAGCGATCTATGCATTGATCCTGTTTGTGTTACTGACGCATCGTGTGATGAAGTTGCGTAAACAACGGATGCGCGGGTTAACCGCGTAGCTTCGCCAGCTCAGCCTTCAACGCCTCATTCTCCGCCTGAAGCTTCCCCATCTGTTGACCGATCACATCGCGGATGATGTCTTCAGGATAAAGCGTTGGAATATATTTCGGACAGTTCCAATCCATCGACACAATATCAATCGTCAATATGCGCTGGGCGGGGGTGTCGCCTGTGTCCAGTTGCGCCACCAATTTTGGATCGCTGTCGGTCACGGATTTCAATGTGGCGCGGCCCTGCACCTTTAGGCGTGTATGATTTAGGTAATCCATAAAGAATAATGAAACGCGATCATCGGCCATCAGGTTACCCATGGTGATGAACTGCTTGTTGCCTACGTAATCCGCACAGGCCAATTGGCTGGCTCCCAAAACCTGCACAAAACCACGCGCACCACCGCGATGCTGGATATAAGGCCACCCTTGGTCATTTAGGCTCGAAATATAAAAACTATCGCGTGCAGTGATGAATGCGATGTCGTCTTCTGACAATTCCGATTGGGTGCGGTGGACGTAGAACTTTTGGAATTTGTCAAAAGTCCCCTCGGCGCGCTGTAGATCGGCAACCGCACCTTGGAACATCATATCTGCGTAGTTATCCATTTTTCGCACCTTTATGTTTTGAGGCAAGTTATCGTGGGATCGTCGTATCTGCAATTCATGTGTTGTTGACGTACCGTTTCATTTCGTGAAATCGCAGGTCGTTGTTATGGTGCGATTTCAAAGCCCAAGGAATGCCTGATGATCCGATTACGTTTAATGCTGTCCCATATATCCATCCAAATCATGGCGATTGTATTTGTGGTGGGAATTATCTTGTCCTTGTTTACAGCGCCGATTTGGATGTGGCTGTTATTACCCGTTGGGATTGGGGCGCAGATGTTGAATGAATATTCATTGCATCGTTTCATCTTTCATTTACCGCCACCCGCTCAGCAGTGGAAATTTGATCTGTTATATCGTGCGCATTACGGTCATCACGATTTCCCAACGAACCGCGGGCTGTTCTTTGTTCCCGTCTGGGTGGCCGTGCCGATGTTGATTGTGAATTTCAGTCTGATTTACTTGGCGATGTTTTTGATTGCGCCAACCCTTGCGTTTGAGTTGGCGGTGTTGATTGTGCTCGTTGGTGGGATTGGTACGTTCATGGGGTACGAGTGGTTTCACATGACAGCTCATTTAACCTTACCTAAAACGTGGGTTGAACGGCATGTGTCCACGCTACATAACCAGCACCACTTTCGTGATTTTTCAAAATGGTTCCATGTGTCACCTGGGGGGCATGTGATTGATCGGGTGATGGGGACGGCGATTGATCGCGATGCGTTAAAACAACGACAACGCATTGCATTCATTCGGACGTTGGGGATGCGGCCCGATGATGCGCGCTTGGTTTCAGCGCGTGTTCGGTTTGCGGATAAGTATGGTCTGACGGATGCAGAGGTTGAGCGTGCGCGTGTAAGCTAGATTTATTGCGAATCTGTTATGATTCTCGGTGCACGACTCGGTGCACGGCTTGTGCATGGTTTGTGTACGTTGATTCTGGTTTGGTGTGGTTCGAAAGGGTGGTTTTGGGTTCAAGTTGGGCTGAACGGGGGGGAATCTCGGGTTAATTTGGATGTTGCTGAGCAAAGTGTTGAGGGCGTTGCTGTGGATAAGTCGTATGTCGCGGTGTTGATGTTTGATTTGCGTATGTTTTGGCAGGATTGCCGGTGGATTGCTTGGGGAAAATATTGGCGAAAGGCCTTATTTATATGGGTTTCTTGCGAGCTTTGTAAAAACATTGTATTTTTAGAAAAAAA
>DKMK01000086.1 GCA_002469545.1 Rhodobacterales bacterium UBA7416
CCAGACGCAACAATGATGCGCCCATCAGTGATTGTTATCGTTGACGGTGTAAAGGACGAGCTGACCATTGTAAGCCCAGCTTGGAATACGGGCGACAAGGATGCCAAAGCGGCCTATGCACAGGCCGCAGAACGCGTGTCCGCTGCGTTGCGTGACTTAGAACGCTCCCTGCCCCGAAATGGTGGTTTGGGTAACTCTCATGCTGTGGGGGAACCCATATCAAACGTTACCAAAGCACAGTATTTTGATATTGTCGCCAAGGCCAAAGATTACATCAAAGCGGGTGATATATTCCAAGTCGTGCCCAGCCAGCGTTGGACCGTCGACTTTCCGTTGCCACCGTTTTCGCTGTATCGCGCGTTACGGCGCACTAATCCCTCGCCATATATGTTTTATTTCAACTTTGGTGACTTTCAAGTGACCGGCGCAAGTCCCGAAATTTTGGTTCGCGTCCAAGGTGACGAAGTAACCATTCGCCCGATTGCAGGTACACGACCACGTGGCGCCACTGCTGCGTTGGACAAAGAGCTAGAATTGGATTTATTGGCTGATCAAAAAGAATTGGCCGAGCATCTGATGTTACTGGATTTGGGTCGAAATGACGTTGGACGTGTGGCCAAAATTGGCACCGTAAACCCCAATGAGCAATTCATCATTGAACGATATAGCCACGTGATGCACATCGTATCGAATGTCATTGGGACATTATCTGATGATCATGATGCCCTGTCTGCATTATTGGCAGGGTTACCAGCAGGCACGGTTTCTGGTGCACCCAAAGTACGCGCAATGGAAATCATTGACGAGCTAGAGGTCGAAAAGCGCGGCGTTTATGGCGGCGGTGTGGGTTATTTTTCATCAAACGGCGATATGGATATTTGCATTGCGTTACGCACGGCCGTGACCAAGCAGAATAAATTGTACATTCAAGCAGGTGGCGGTGTCGTTTATGACAGCGACCCAGAATCCGAATTCCAAGAAACCGTCAACAAATCCAAAGCATTACAAGCCGCAGCCAAGTTATCTTATCAATTTGATGATCAATCTGGCAACGGCTAACTGGTGGCTTATCTATTGAGATAACCTAATAATAGCAGAGCTAACTGGCACAAATTCAACTTTGCTCGCACCACTTGTTTCTGACCAATCTTTGATTCCTTTAATCACAGCAGGCGTTGCTGCCGCCATGATGATTGTTGCACCGTTTTTACTGGCATCAATCGTTGCCCGATCAATCGCACGCGACACAGTTGATGAATTTGTAATCGTTTCATCTAAGTAACGACTTATCACACCACTTTGTAGACCAGCATCATGGGCGGCGTTTGATGCAGAGTTTAGCCCGCCCTTGTACGTCAATATTGCAGGTGACTCTTTTGACGCGGCTTCCAGCATAAACCCAAACAAGCGCCTATCTTTTTGCAATCGCGCAGACGGTGCGTCAACGATGGCTAACGCTTGTGGCATTGCACTAAGGTTGGCATTTACGATGTCAGCAACCTGATCTGGCAATGTGATATCTTGGACTTGTTTTTCATTTAAGAACGCAACAACTTCAAAACCGGTTGCCCGATAATCACCTGCCACACGCCCTGCGTCAGAACGCGTGCCGTCAATTGCAAAAGCGAACGGAAATGTTTGTCGTAATAATGCAGACTGCGAAACACCCGCAGAACCAATATCAACCAAGATAATCGAAATGAATCCTGTATCCAAATCAATTTTTGCATTCGCGTTGGCTGCAAACATTGTGGTGTCTTTTACAATGGGAGCCTCATCAACCGCGGCTGTACCGCCCGACGAAACACTCGGAAGTCTCGAGCTCCCGCCCCCCAAAGTCAACGTGTTCCCCGTTATTTTCAAAACATTTGCCGGTTTTGGTTCTGTAACGATTGGTGATTCCGGTTCCGTTACCTGGGAAAGATCGCCACCAACATCGGGTTCTACGATGTCTTCGATGGTGATGCCAGAAGGTTGCAATGCAGCTAAATCGTCAACCAATGCTTGGTCATTTGATTCCGGCAATGCGCTAACGGGTGCATCCGGATCAACATCGACGCCAAGATCAATAACATCAAGTTTGGGCGCATCCCGAACCGCTATCGTGTCGATGTTTACCTTTTGTTCACTACTTTCGCTATCAGCGCTCGCTACTTTCATGTCTGTTTGCGTTGCCAATGTGTTCGAACTTGCCAGAATTGGGGACCTAATTGAAATCAATGCCAACAAGATTCCACATGCGATAATTCCAACCAAAAAGCCTAAAACCAATTTTAAAACCGACATATTGCGTTTTCCCTTACGGTATTGTGCGAACAGCACTTGACCAATCCCTACGAGTTTGCGCATTTATAGCTTGAAAACAAGGGATAAACACCCCTAAAATCATACGAGTTGGGACGGCCAATGCTGCTACTGATAGATAACTACGATAGTTTTACTTACAATTTGGTTCACTACCTTGGCGAATTGGGTGCCGAAGTGGTTGTGAAACGCAATGACGAGCTGAACGTTCAAGAGGCAATGGGTCTAAACCCATCTGCAATTATGTTGTCCCCCGGCCCATGTGATCCAGCGCAGGCCGGCATTTGTTTGGCATTGACCAAAGCCGCCGCAGAAACAAAAACGCCCCTGATTGGCGTGTGTTTAGGGCACCAAGCCATCGGTGAAGCATTCGGTGGCAAAGTCGTGCGTTGCGGTGAAATTGTTCATGGTAAAATGGGCACGATGCATCACACAGGCAAAAGCCTGTTCAAAGATTTACCCAGCCCATTTGAAGCAACACGTTATCATTCCTTGATTGTAGAACGCGAAACCCTGCCCGATTGTTTAGAAGTCACGGCCGAGCTGGAAGATGGCACCATCATGGGATTGCAACACAAGACATTGCCAATCCACGGTTGCCAATTCCATCCAGAAAGCATTGCATCCGAACATGGGCATAAAATGCTGCAAAACTTCCTTGATTGCGTAAAGGTGCCTGCATGAGTGATGCGTTAAAACCATTAATCGCCGCTGCTGTAGACGGCCCATTAAGCCGCACACAAGCCGAGCAAGCGTTCAACATCATTATGAATGGTGAGGCCACACAAGCCCAAACTGGTGGTTTATTGATGGCCCTGCGCACGCGCGGTGAAACGATTGATGAATATGCCGCTGCCGCAACTGTGATGCGCGCGAACTGTGTGCCCGTGAATGCGCCCGCAGGCACGATGGATATTGTTGGCACTGGTGGTGATGGCAAAAACATCTTTAACATATCCACGGCTTGCGCCCTTGTCGCCGCTGGCGCGGGTGTACCGATTGCAAAACACGGCAATCGAAGCTTGTCATCGAAATCTGGCTCTGCCGATGCGCTGACGTTGTCTGGTGTGAATGTGATGATCCCAGCGGATGTTGCGCAACGCGCATTGGATCAAGCAGGTATCTGCTTTATGATGGCACCAATGCATCACCCAGCAATGAAACATGTTATGCCCGCACGCATCGAGTTGGGGACGCGCACTATTTTTAACATTCTTGGCCCGCTAACCAATCCCGCTGGCGTCAAACGCCAACTTACAGGCGCATTCTTACGCGAACTTATTCACCCAATGGCACAAGTGTTACAGCAACTTGGCTCGGAAAAAGCATGGCTGGTGCATGGATCAGATGGCACAGACAAATTATCCATTTCTGGCAAATCATGGGTTGCTGCACTGGAAGACGGAAAAATCACCGAACGTGAAATCCATCCCGAAGACGCAGGCCTGCCCGTGCATGATTTCGCCCAAATCGTTGGCCGCGACCCAGAATATAATGCAGCCGCGATGCGCGCCGTTTTGGATGGCGAAAAATCCGCCTATCGCGACTCTGTGTTGCTCAACACATCCGCTGCATTGGTTATCGCTGATAAAGCCGCAGATCTGAAAGAAGGCGTTGAAATCGCATCTGAAAGCATTGCGAGCGGCGCGGCAAAAGAAAAATTAAGCCTTTTGGCGCAAATTACGACAGAGGCATAGATGGCTGATATTCTCGAAAAAATCAAAGAATACAAATTAGTAGAGGTCAAAGCTGCCAAATCAGCCCTGCCCTATAATGATCTTGAAGACATGGCAAAAGAGGCTGATGCAACGCGCGGTTTTGCCGATGCATTATATACAGCCTGTAAAACAGGCTACGGGCTGATCGCCGAAATCAAGAAGGCCAGCCCATCCAAGGGCCTGATCCGCCCTGACTTTAATCCACCCGCACTGGCAGAAGCTTATCAAACGGGTGGTGCGACATGTTTATCCGTTCTGACAGACACCCCATCATTCCAAGGTGCACCAGAGTTTTTGATGCAGGCGCGTGCGGCATGTGATCTGCCGGCATTGCGCAAAGATTTCATGTACGACACATATCAAATCGCTCAAGCACGTGCATGGAATGCCGATTGTATTTTGATCATTCTGGCATCTGTTTCTGATGCCCAGGCCCAAGAACTGGAAGCATGTGCATTTGAATGGGGCATGGATGTATTATTGGAAGTGCACAATCGCGAAGAGTTGGATCGCGCATTGGAATGCAAATCTCCTCTGCTAGGTATCAACAACCGTAATTTGAAAACGTTTGATGTGACATTGGACACCACACGTGAATTATCCAATCATGTGCCATCTGATCGCCATATGGTGACCGAAAGTGGCATTTTCACACCCGACGACATGGCCCAAATGGCCGCTGTTGGCGCACGCAGTTTCCTGATCGGCGAAAGTTTAATGCGCCAAGATGATGTTGCTGGTGCCACCAAAACCCTGCTTTCTAACCCCGTAAAGGCCACATAATGCCAAAGTTGAGCCATTTTGATGATCAAGGTCAGGCACATATGGTTGATGTGTCGGACAAAGATGTGACATCTCGCATCGCCACCGCCAGGGGGCGTATAGTGATGAACCCCGAAACTTTGGCGATGATCATGGATGGTTCCGCCAAAAAGGGCGATGTTCTGGGCGTGGCGCGTTTGGCGGGCATCATGGGCGCGAAAAAGACACCAGACTTGATCCCGCTTTGTCATCCCTTGCCGATTACCAAAGTGACGGTCGATCTAACACCAATTCCCACTGATAATGCGGTGGAAATAGAGGCAACGGTCAAGACGACAGGCCAAACGGGCGTCGAAATGGAAGCATTGACGGCCGTAAACGTGGCCGCGTTGACAGTTTATGACATGGTCAAAGCGGTGGATAAAACCATGATCATCACCGATGTGCGCGTCACCTTGAAAGACGGCGGAAAATCGGGTCGTTTGGTTGCCAAATGATTACGGTTGAACAGGCCCTGACATACGTCCTTGATCTGGTTTCACCACTGGATACCGAAGTTATTCCACTTGCCAACGCTGGTGGCCGCATTTTGGCCCAATCCGTGTCAGCCACACGTGATCAGCCACCATTTTCATCCTCCGCAATGGATGGATACGCCGTTCAATCCGATGATCTAACAGCAGGTGCTGTCCTGAACGTCATTGGCACATCCGCAGCAGGTGCTCGATTTGATGGTATGGTCAGTGCGGGAAATGCCGTGCGTATTTTCACAGGCGCACCTGTTCCCGAAGGTGCCGATCGCATCCTGATCCAAGAAGATTGCCAGCGCATTGGCGATGCAATTACCGTTGGCGGTGATTTGGACAAATCCACATACATCCGCCCTGCTGGTGGCGACTTCAAAGTCGGCGACGAAATGACAGCGCCACAATCCTTGGGATCGTCCGAAGTGTCATTGTTGGCGGCCATGAACATCCCATACGTTACCGTATACCGCAAACCAGTTATTGCACTGATCGCGACAGGTGATGAATTGGTAACCGTTGGCGATACCCCCAATATAGACCAGATCATTTCATCCAATAATTACGGCCTCAAGGTCATGATCGAGGCCGCAGGTGGTATTGCACGTATCCTGCCCATCGCCCGTGATACCCGCGAAGAATTGGAATGTGTTCTGGCCATGTGTTCGGATGTCGACATGATCGTCACTTTGGGCGGCGCATCCGTGGGTGATTATGATCTGGTACATTCTGTGGCGGGTGAAATGGGCATGGAAACCGCGTTTTATAAGGTGGCAATGCGCCCCGGAAAGCCATTGATGGCGGGTCGTTTGCGTGGTGTTCCAATGATCGGCCTGCCTGGCAATCCAGTCAGCGCGCTGGTTTGCGGCACTGTTTTCCTGATCCCTGCGATAAAGGCCATGTTGGGCCTGCCTAAATCTGCAATGCCCACCCAAAACGCGACACTGTCAATTGATATCGGCCTCAATGGCCCCCGCGCGCATTATATTCGTGCCGTCACACAGATGGAAAACGGTGTCATGACCGTGCGCCCCTTTGCTCGCCAAGACAGTTCATTATTGTCCGTGTTATCCCAAGCAAACGCTTTAATGGTGCGCCAACCCAATGAACCTGCCCAAAGTTCCGGTTCATCAGTTCAAATCATCTCTTTATAATGGATCTGGGCACCGATTTTTTTATCGTTGCGTTCATCATGGTTTTTTTTATTGGCGTATCAAAGGCCGGATTGGCAGCTGGTTTTGGTGCATTAGGTGTCCCTGTATTTTCGATGTATATGCCCCCCGCAATGGCGGCGGGGATATTGTTACCGATTATGATTGCCATCGACACCACAAACCTGTGGAATTACCGGCACCATTTTCAACGACAATATCTGAAACTGCTGATCATGGGATCAATGGTTGGCATCGGTTTTGGCACATTGGCATTTGGTGTCGTTCAACCCGAATGGTTACGGCTGGGCGTGGGCTGTATCGCGCTGTGGTTTTCTGCACTCTATTTCGCGAAATCCTACCTTCCTAAACTGTCAGGAAAGATGCCTTTAAAATATGGTTTCTTCTTTGCACTCGTTTCTGGATTTACCAGCCACCTTGCCCATGCGGGCGGCCCACCGGTGCGTGCATTCTTATTGAACCAAGATCTACCCAAAAGCCAATTCATTGGCACATTTGGTTTTTTGTTCGCCTGCGTTAACTGGATGAAAATGCCACCCTACCTATATTTTGGTCAACTGAATTGGGAAACCGCACGTATCGCCTTAATATTATCCATCGCTGTTCCTTTTGGCGTATTGGTTGGTTTGGCTGTTCACAAATCCCTGTCACAGGTGCTTTTTACTAAAATTGCATATGTTTTATTAACCCTTGCAGGCCTAAGAATGATTTACGACGGGCTAAGCATAATTCTATAAATTATCCGTTTGTTAATAATATTTGACACAAAACAAGAACACTTGTAGAACTAAATGGAACATAAGAGATACATAACAGGTTCGGAGGCGAAAAATGCTGACACGTAAACAACTAGATTTGCTGGAATTCATTCACAAACGTCTACATAAAGAAGGTGTTCCACCCAGCTTTGATGAAATGAAAGAAGCGTTGAATTTACGATCAAAATCGGGCATTCATCGCTTGATCACAGCCCTTGAAGAACGTGGTTTTATTCGACGCTTGGCACACCGTGCCCGTGCAATCGAAATCCTTCGCCTTCCCGAAAGCATCGAAGGCGGTGGTTTCCAACCCCGCATCATCGAAGGCTCATTAACACCACCACCAGCAGCGGCTTTACCGATAGAGGCGGCTAACGCCGTGACATTGCCCGTTATGGGCCGGATCGCTGCGGGTACACCGATTGAGGCAATTCAACAAGTTGCTAACAATGTGTCTGTACCCGGCGAAATGCTGAAAAATTCAGGACGTCATTACGCTTTGGAAGTCAAAGGTGATTCAATGATCGATGCTGGGATTAATGATGGCGATATCGTTGTTATTAACGAGCAAAGCGATGCTGATAACGGTGATATTGTTGTCGCATTGGTCGAAGATCAAGAAGCGACATTGAAACGCCTGCGTAAACGTGGATCAGTGATTGCCCTAGAAGCGGCGAACCCTGCATATGAAACGCGCGTTTATCGCGATGACCAAGTTAAGGTTCAGGGCAAGTTAGTTGGACTGATCCGTACATACTAAATACCACGCGTTTTACGTAAACGATATGAATTCCATAACCGCTTGCCACCATTCTGGCGAGCGGTTTCGATTTTCAGACCCTCTGGTGTATCTTCGAATGAAAGTGAACCATCATAACGAAGCTCCCTTTCCCCCCAATACATACATTGACCACTGACAGTTTCACGCCACTGTGGGGCAATTAACACATCGTATTCACGACAAATATCAAACAATTCATCAAGATCTAACTTTTTCCCCCACAGGTAAAATATCGTGGCATCACCCACTTTTTGGATAAACCTATCTACATTTGGTGCCTCAAAAAGTGCAGCACTTTTGATTTGATCGAAAAATAATCCATCATTCTCAAGCCATGAACGCGCAGCAAACCCGTTGCCACGTTTTCGGTTAAGCGCCCGTTCACCATCTTGCATCACACCAACCAATCGCCCATTCCCCGTCACCAACACATCTGGGCGATGACCTTGTGTCCAAAGCAAAACCGCCGCCATCACAACTGGTATTCCAAATAATCGCACAGTGCGTCGAAATAATATAAGAACAATCGTCCCAACCACAAAAACCATCAATGCATATGGTGGTGCCTGCGGAACTAAACTAACGGCGCCCCCCAACCCTGACACCCATTCAGCCATATTTAGGATGGCCGAAATACCCTGCCCCATTCCCCACAATGCGACCCCATGTAATCCAACAGGCCACAAAACACCGGCCAGTACAGCGCATGGCATAACGATCAAACTCATCAGCGGCAGACTGATAACATTTGCAATCAGACCATAGTGTGCCACCTGATTGAAATGATAAGCCGCAAATGGAGCAGTCGCCGCGCCAGCCACCAAGGACGATCCAATCAACCCAACCAATGGCTGAATATAACGCCATCGCCCGTGATACATTGCCTTCCACCACCGCACGTTTTTCAATCCACGAAAAACCACGACTAATGCGATGGTCGCGGCGAACGACATTTGAAACCCGGGTTCCAACAAGTTTTCAGGCCAGATTGTTAAAATGATTATGGCGGCCATTGCCACGGCACGTAACGAAATCGCGAGTCGATCAATCAATATTGCCCCCAACATCATCGCTACCATTACAAATGCCCGCTGCGTGGCAACGCTGGCGCCAGATAAAACGAGATAGGATAATCCAACGAAAATAGCGAACACAGCCGCAATCTTTTTTGCAGGAAGACGCAATGCATAGCGTGGTATCAAAGCCAACCCAACACGGATCAAGGCAAATACAACGCCTGTCATTAATCCCATATGAAGACCCGAAATCGCCAAAAGATGCGCCAAATTTGCGCGGCGTAGATGTTTAAGCGAAGTTTGATCAACAAATGATCTATCCCCAACGATAATAGCCGCCGCAAATCCACCTTGTTTAACAGGTAAGTGCTTGCGCAATTCCGATGACAAAGCAAGCCGCGCGCGAAATACCCAAACACGCCAATTGTTGGGTTCTGGTTCTGACAAAACTTCAAAATACTTCCGGCTATATCCAACAGCGCCAAGTGTGCGAAACCACGCGCGGCGTTGGAAATCATATCCACTTGGTTCAGATGGACCGTTTGGCGGCGAAAAGCTTCCGACAATGGCAATGCGCGCGCCAGGCTTTGGCAACGTTGTTTGGTCTGAATGAAGTGACACACGGATGTATGTCGGAGTGCGCCGCGCACTAATTTTTCCCATCGTTGGGTTTTTCAGGGTAAGTCGCGGCTTGTCTGAACTGGAACGATCAATCGCAACAACAGTTCCGGTTACAGGGCCATAGTATCGCCAACCTAAAACTGGCCCTGCGACAGTTTCTGCGCGAATTATAGACAGACAAAATCCAAGAAGAACCAATCCGACAATAACACTAAAGGTGCCGACAACTGCGCGAGAAATAAATCCAAACATCAAACATAAACAGCTCCCTGCCATACATACCCAATACCAATTTGTGCTGGGTTCAACAGGCATCGCGAAATACATCCAAATGCCAAAGCCCAAACACACGGGAACCCACAATAGGCCCTGTTGTCGTTGCTCTGCCAGCGTTTCAACAAACCGATTATGAACCACCTCTATTGCCACGCGAACCTCTATTGCTTATGAGGGACAATCATCCGCTTTTTATGGTTTAAATCAGGTTAATTTCTTATGTCAGATACTCCCGTCGTCACACGTTTTGCCCCCTCACCCACTGGGTATCTTCATATCGGAGGCGCACGTACAGCCCTGTTTAACTGGTTGTATGCTAAGGCAAATAACGGGAAGTTTTTACTCCGTATTGAAGACACCGATCGTGCACGTTCAACACCAGAAGCAACGGATGCATTGTTAAAGGGTTTGGAATGGCTGGGATTGGATTACGACGGCGAAGCTTATAGCCAGTTCGCCCGCGCCGACCGCCACCGCAAAGTCGCAATGGAAATGGTAGAGAGTGGACATGCCTACAAATGCTTCTCCACACCTGAAGAAATCGAAGCCTACCGCGACCAAGCAGCGATTGATAAGAATCCGCTCCCATTTCAAAGCCCATGGCGCGATGTTGACCCTGCGACCACACCAGACGCACCCTTCGTTGTACGGCTTAAATCGCCCCGCGAAGGTGGCGTCGCGATAAAAGACAAAGTTCAAAAAAAGGTTAGCTGGGCCGCCACAACGTTCGATGACCTAATCATGTTGCGTTCTGACGGAAGCCCAACCTATATGCTCGCGGTGGTCGTTGACGATCACGACATGGGTGTCACACATATCATTCGCGGTGATGATCACCTGATCAACGCTGGCCGCCAATCCTTGATTTATCGCGCAATGGGATGGGATGTCCCTACTTTCGCACATATTCCCTTGATCCACGGCGAAGATGGCAAAAAGCTGTCCAAACGCCATGGCGCAACTGGCATCCACGAATACGCTGCCTTGGGATATATGCCCGAAGCAATGCGCAATTATCTGGCACGGTTGGGTTGGAGCCATGGAAACGATGAATTGTTTACCACAAAAGAAGCAATTGAATGGTTTGATTTCACAGGTATGGGAAAATCACCCTCGCGTTTGGACTTCAAAAAACTGGACAATGTATCCGCACATCACATTAAAACTGCCCCAAGCGATACGTTGGCAACTGATTTGCTTAACTACGCCGCCGAGATTGAAACCCCTGTAAAGGATGCATCAAAAGCGCAGTTACTAAAGGCGTTGCCAATTTTGCGCGATAAATCAAAACGCCTCGGTGATATATTGGACAAAGCTCACTTTGTTTTGAACGCTCGACCTATTGATTTTGATGAAAAATCTATGCAAAATCTTAACTCGGTATCCATTGGTATACTAAAACAATTGACCCCGCGGTTAACAGATGCTAGTTGGGGCGCAGCCGAGTTAGAAGCCTCCATGCGTGACTTTGCTGAAAGCTTAGACATTGGTCTTGGTAAAATCGGAATGCCATTAAAAGCGGCCCTTTCGGGTCGGGGTAATGCCCCATCTGCTTTTGGTATGATGGAAATATTGGGACGCGAAGAAAGTATTTTGCGGATCACGGATGTAATAGAAAATCAGTAAACTGATTTTGGAATTATTTCGTCAAAACGGCATGGATAAGAAATTTGCACGTCTTCGGCGTGCGCGATGTAATGTAAGGGAAAAATATGTCAGATAAAAGAGTTGCTAAACTTTCGTTCGATGGCAAAGAGTTAGAATTGCCAATCTATTCACCATCAGCAGGCCCAGATGTCTTGGACATCACAAAATTATATGCCGAAGGCGATGTTTTTACATATGACCCTGGTTTTACGTCTACTGCATCTTGCGAAAGCACAATCACATTCATCGCCGGTGGCAAAGGTGAATTGTTGTATCGTGGCTATCCAATTGATCAATTGGCAAATGAATCTCATTATCTCGAAGTATGTTACTTGTTGCTCTACGGTGAACTACCATCCGAAGACGAATTGGTTGAATTTGAATCACGTGTAACCAACCACACGATGCTTCACGATCAAATGAACCACTTGTTCCGTGGTTTCCGTCGCGACGCACACCCAATGGCCATCATGTGTGGTGTTGTCGGCGCGTTGTCTGCGTTCTACCACGACAGCACCGATGTAGCAGATCCACAGCAACGCGAAATTGCTTCGATCCGCATGATTGCTAAAATCCCAACAATTGCGGCATATGCATTCAAATACTCTGCTGGTCAGGCATTTGTTTATCCTGATAACAATTTGGATTACGCGTCAAACTTCTTGCGTATGTGTTTCGCAGTTCCAACAGAAGAATATGTTGTTAACCCTATCCTTGCAAAAGCAATGGATCGTATTTTCACATTACACGCTGATCACGAACAAAACGCATCAACCTCGACTGTACGTTTGGCTGGCTCTTCTGGTGCAAACCCATTCGCTTGTATCGCAGCTGGCATTGCATGTTTGTGGGGCCCTGCACACGGTGGCGCAAACGAAGCATGTTTGAACATGTTGCGTGAAATCGGCACTGTTGATCGCATTCCTGAATTCGTTGCACGCGCCAAAGACAAATCAGACCCATTCCGTTTGATGGGCTTTGGTCACCGCGTTTACAAAAACTTTGACCCACGCGCGACCGTTATGAAAGAGAGCGCTGACGAAGTTCTTGAATTGTTGGGCATCGAAGACAACGAAATATTGAAAATTGCCAAAGAGCTGGAACGTATCGCGCTTGAGGATCCATACTTCGTAGAGAAGAAGTTGTACCCGAACGTTGATTTCTACTCTGGTATCATTTTGGACGCCATGGGCTTCCCGACGTCAATGTTCACACCAATCTTTGCAATGTCACGCACAGTTGGTTGGATTGCACAATGGAAAGAAATGATTGGCGATCCAAAGCTAAAAATCGGCCGTCCACGCCAGCTATACACTGGTGCAACACATCGCGATTATGTTGATGTAAAAGACCGCTAAGAATGCTAAAACCGCCCTGATAAACAGGGCGGTTTTTTTTAGGCTATATAATGAAACAATTTTTATTCCTTTTGGGCATTATTGGCCTTTGCTTGCTACCAGTTCTCTTTGAGAAGAACGCGCCAATTGCGGTCGGTATCGAAGTCCACACCAGCCTCGACGAAAATCGAACATTAGAACCAGCAATGAACGACGCATTGGACGATGTGTTGACGTTTTATGCACGCTCACACGACATAGCGTTTAATGGCCCACTGCACATCATTTTCAGCCAAGACACCCAATACGTGACAGATACATATTACGACCTAAGCCGTCCCCATGTTTCTAAGAAAGATGCACGACACTTTGCACGCAGTCATTGCGATGCCGATCAAACAATTTCCGGTGTGATTACGCTTAAGGTCATGTTGTTATGCATTTCACCGGTTGAAGATGTAAATAATCGTTGGATCGCTTCACATCGCGATCAGATAGGTGCAACGTTAGCCCATGAAATCATGCACGCCATACAACACAAGTTCAGCGACGAATCCGTCACTGGCCTAAGTGCACGTCGCGCCAGTGGCCCAGTCTGGATGGTTGAAGGTGCCGCAAATTACATTTCGCGCGACTTTCAGGGTGCATTAACATATAAAGATCGCGAATTTGAACGTGTGTTTTATCGCGCACAAGACACAACAAAATCGATTGATGAATTGTCTTACGCGCCACCTTTTGAACGGTTTAAACACTATGCCATTTCTCACCTCGCCATCTACCTATTGGCCGAACGGTTCGGAGCCCCAGCATTATTTGATTTCTGGCGAAACCTTGGCGCAGGTCACAACTGGGAAAACAGCTTTGCACGCGCGTTTGGCATGCAGATGTCTGATTTTATTGAGAAATTTGAAACATTGCGGCGTGATCCAAAAGCGGCCAAAGATTGGATTCTAGCCGATAAATAAATTCTAACCTACAAAGATAGGCTTACGTTTTTCCAAAAATGCCGCAACACCTTCGGCGAAATCAGGCGATGCCCCAGCAATATTTTGCAACTCACCTTCAAGCGTGAGTTGATCCGCAAGTGTATTGTCATAGCTTTTACGAATGGCCTGTTTGATCAATTTATAAGTCCCAGTTGGACCGTTGGCCAAATGCGCAGCACGGGAAATAATATGGTCATCAAACATATCATCTGGAACAGCCTCAAAAATCATACCCATATCCGCGGCCTCGCGCCCTAAAATACGATCAGCAAACAATGCGGCGCCCATCGCACGGGCAAATCCAACTTGGCGTGGCAACCAATAAGTACCACCTGCATCAGGTATCAAACCGATATTGGCAAAACCTTGTTGAAAAAACGCCCCTTCTTTCGCAATTACGATATCGGGTGCCAATGCCAAATTGGCACCTGCCCCAGCGGCAGGCCCATTTACGGCAGCAATTGTTGGAATTGGACAGCTATAAATCGCGTTAAACATCGGTACATACTCGTCGCGCAAAACAGCCTCTAAATCCAGATCATCCAATGACTTTGCATCCATCAAATCTTGCCCAGAACAAAACCCTTTGCCCGCGCCAGTAATAACCAAAACACGCGCTTCTTTGCCGGCTTTGATCACTGCATCTAAAATCTCTCGACGCATAATGGTATTCAAACCATTGATAACGTCTGGACGGTTCAAGGTTATTGTGGCCACTTTATCAGTGACATCATATGTGATTGCTTTGTATGTCATTTGGATATTCTAGTCCTTGGCATTGATTAAACCATCAAAACCCTACGTCATTCATCCAGAATATCTTTAAGCCGTTTTGCCTCTTTCGCGTTCAATGCGATTGGTTCTGCTTGTTTGGTATTGCGCGAAAAACGCCACCCAATAAGCCCCCCAATCAACAGCATAAACGGACCAGACGCCCACAGAATTATATTTTGAAACGACATTTTTGGCTTCAATAAAACATACTCGCCATAACGATCCACAACGAAATCGATCACTTGCTCATTTGTATCACCAGCAGTTATGCGTTCACGCACCAAAATCCGCAAATCCTTAGCAATCCCGGCGTTTGAACTGTCAATATTTTCATTTCGACATACCAAACAACGAAGTTCTGTTGAAACTTCGCGTGCACGTGCCTCTTGAACTGGATCTGTTAAAACTTCGTCGGGTTCAACTGCCCAGGCGGCCGTTCCCAACATAAAAACACAAATGATCAAACGTAACATTATTGATCAACCTTTCGCTGGGACGTCGCAATACGTAACCGACGATCACTCATGCTCAACAATCCACCAAGCGCCATAACCATCGCACCAATCCAAATCCACACGGCAAATGGCTTAACATAAGTTCTGACAGTCCAGCCACCATCTTGCTGATCACCAAACGCAATATAAAGATCACGGTTAAGACGGCTGTGAATTCCCGCTTCGGTCGTTGGCATACGTTGTACTGGATAAAACCGTTTTTCTGGCCGCAGTGTCGCCACCATTTTGTCATCAACAGAGGCGGTTATGGTACCAATATCAGCCGTATAGTTTTTACCGTTTATCTTCTCAACATTGTCGAATTGAAATGTATACCCACTAACCTCAAACCGATCGCCAATTTGGGCAACACGAATATCTTCTGCTTCCCACGCCGTAATTGCAGAAACACCAAATATTGTCAGACCAAGCCCAATATGTGCAACGGCTTTACCCCAATCGGCACGTGGTAAATTCCGCAAACGACGCAGACCAGCGTTCAACCCAACTTGGCGCATGCGTGTACGGGTTCCCAGATCAACCAAGGCCCCCACGATAACCCAAACAGCCAAAGCTAAACCCACTGGCGCCAACATCCGACCACCGGTTTGCAAACTCCATACAAGCAACCCAATCGACAAGCTCAATGCAATCACACCAACCATCGGCTTCGCTGAACGCTTAAAATTGGCTCTCTTCCATGGCAAAACTGCACCAACCGGCAATGCAATCGCCAAAGCCACCATAAACGGCGTGAACGCCAAATCAAAAAACGGCGCACCAACAGACAACTTACGGCCCATAACAATTTCTGCGACCAAAGGCCAAATCGTCCCAATAAAGACCACGATCGTCGCCACAACTAACAACAAGTTATTTAAAACGAGCGCGCTTTCGCGACTAACAAAACTAAACGCCGCGTTCGAACGTAAGGCGTTTGCCCGCATGGCATACAAGGTTAAGGCACCACCAATGGCAACAATCAAAATGGCCAAAATGAACACACCCCGTTCAGGATCATTTGCGAATGCATGTACCGACGTAATAACGCCAGATCGAACGATAAATGTACCAATTAGGGAAAACGAAAACCCAAGAATAGCCAATAAAACCGTCCAGCTTTTCAATGTCTCACGCTTTTCCACGACAATTGCCGAATGCAACAATGCCACCGAAATAAGCCAAGGCATAAACGACGCATTTTCAACAGGGTCCCAGAACCACCAGCCACCCCAACCTAATTCATAATATGCCCACCAAGATCCCAAAGCGATCCCAATGGTCAACGTTATCCACGCCAACAACGCCCAAGGACGCACCCAACGTGCCCAGGCCGCATCAACTGACCCCTGTATCAGCGCAGCAACAGCAAAGCTAAAGGTCATCGACAGGCCCACATAACCAAAATACAAAAATGGCGGATGAAATGCCAATCCGGGGTCTTGCAGCAATGGGTTCAAATCGTTTCCATCAATCGGCGGGAATGGCAACCGCTCAAACGGATTTGATGTGAATAACAAAAATGCTAAAAACGCCACACCAATCATGGCTTGGATGGACAAAACCCGCGCACGCAAAACCACTGGCAAACTTTTACCAAAGAATGCAACAAGTGCACCATAAAAGGTCAAAATTAGGATCCACAAAAGCATCGAACCTTCGTGGTTTCCCCAAACACCAGAAACCTTGTACAGCATCGGTTTCAACGAATGCGAATTGCTAGCAACCAGTTTTACTGAAAAATCAGAGGTTACGAATGCAATAGTTAACATTGCAAATGCAAACGCAACCGCTCCAAACTGTACAAACGCCGCAGGTTTCGCGGCATCCATCCACCCTGCATACCCTTTGGCCGCCCCTACCATAGGAACGATAGACTGCAATATTGCCGCAATAAATGCGATCACGACAGCCAAATGGCCCAATTCTGCGTACATTACATTCTCCAGTAAATTCAAACTGAACTATAGGCGAATTGGCAAATCTCTCAACGTGTTTCGACAGGTGTGGACGTTTCGTCGCCATCAATTTGTGATAAGCGCCAATCGTCCAGTGCCGCATTGCCATCAACTGGCGTTTGCACAGGCATAAACCCAAGTTGTTGTGTCAGTGGTTCGCCACGATGGGTTGATCTTTTCTGGCGAAAATGATGCATTTCACGTGCGCCAAAATAAAATGATACAATCGCTCCCAACAACCACCACAACGGATCAGGCACATAATCCAACCCCTGCATGCGCATTGCAAATCCGTTTGGATCAATCATGGCATAACTAAATAACCCCACAGTGCCCAACGCCATGACCGGGCGCGGTAATCTGTTCAACCCATCCACCATGCGATCAAAAAACCCCGTACGCATATGCAGGAATTCAGAGCTGTACTGCGCCTGCGCGCCCATTGCGCGTAAATGAGCCTGTGTCTGCGCCTGTGTTTTATTCGGTATGAAAACCTCTGCAACCCCGCTAACGACTTTGCCCATTCCTAAAATGTCTCTGATCAACCCCATGTCTTTATCCTTTGCTTATGCTCAGACTGCGTAAAATGGTATTTTTCTGAAATGAATTCTTCGGCACGCCTTATCCAGCCACCTTTGCCGCCATCACGGCTGCACGCATATTTGCGACTGGCACTTCGTCGATCGGCCAGTTCATAATAATAATTGCGCCGCGAAATACCATATGCATCAACGATGTACTGTGGCGCCATTTCGAATGCTGTATGACACGCCCGAATACTTTGCGGCCCCAGCGCACCATCAATTGCAACGTCCAACCCAAACGCAACCAATAATCGCTGCAATATCTTCACCGCATTGCCACCAGCATTAACGTACATATCAAATACAGACGGCTGAAGGGGCGATGGTAGCTCGCGGATCCTCGGCTTTAGAAAATAGTGATCGACAAAAATCTCAACCGCTTGCTTTTGGGTCAGTTTTTTGACGTCACGCGTTGTTATCTGTCCATCGTTATCTAAATCCAACCCCAGACGCCGCATTGTATGAATGGTCACACCAAAATTTGTCGCACCACCTGGGTCATCTGGGTCGTTAACATAACCACCTTCACGTATCACGATATCACGTGCTATTTCAGTCACCGATTGCATTTCATCCACCTTTAAGCTTGGATAAATTCAATCGTATAATTGTTAGAATGTTATTGTATCAGCGAACGCCCGGGCTATTCTTTATAAACGCCCTGCTCTTTCAAAGTATCAGCAACTTCTTTGGGCATATAATTCTCGTCGTGTTTCGCAAGGATTTCTGTGGCTTCGAACCGACCATCAATCAAACGACCAGTGGCAATCATTCCGGTTCCTTCTGAAAATAGATCTGGCAAGATTCCCTTAAACACAACGGGCACGTCGCTGGTACGATCTGTCACGATAAAGGCAACGTTATCACCATTACGCTCCAACGACTCTTCTTTCACTAACCCACCGACACGAAATACTTCGTCGGGGCTAATTTTCTCAGACAAAACTTGGGTTGGGCCACGGTAAAACTCAATACCATCCTTAAACGCAAATCCAATCAATCCAGCAGCAACAAACACAAAAACAAATGCAATAACAATAAGTTGCACACGTCTACGCTTTTTCAAACCAACAGCCATTATGGAAACACAGGTGCCATTTCAAGCCCCATCTCCTCTGGAAGGTTCAACATCAAATTGGCATTTTGCAATGCCTGACCTGACGATCCCTTTGTTAAATTATCCAAGGTCGCAATAACCATTGCACGTCCTGACAACCGATCAGCACATACGCCTATATGGCAAAAATTTGATCCACGAACATGTCTTGAACTCGGTGCTTGGCCAAATGGCAGCACTTGCATAAATTGCTCGTCGTCATAGGCAGACTTTAATGCCTCATAAATACGCTCAGCGTCGCCCTTAACATAAACATTCGCAATTATGCCCCTATTCGCAGGCAACAAAGTTGGCGTAAATTGAACCTTGACTGGACGTCCAGCAATCGCCGAAAACTCCTGATCAAACTCAGCCAAATGGCGATGCGTGCCACCAATAGCATATGGATGCGCACCCTCCGACAGCTCCGCATGTAACAGCATTTCTTTTGGCGAACGCCCTGCTCCACTTACGCCCGTTTTCAAATCAATAATGATATCATCCAGATCAATAAGACCCGCTTCGATCAAAGGGCGCAGCGCATATTGACCGGTTGCCGCATTGCACCCAGTTCCAGCAACCAAACGTGCCGTCTTAATATCTTCGCGGTAAAATTCCGTCAGCCCATAAACAGCCTCGGCCTGACATTCCAATGCATCATGCTTGCCGCCATACCATTTTGCATACTCTTCCGGATCACGAAGCCTAAAGTCCGCAGATAAATCCACAATTTTCAGCGTTTTAGGTAGCTTCGAAATAACCGCTTGGCTCGTCGCATGCGGTAACGCACAAAAACAAAGATCAACTTGGGAAAAATCAATCTGATCAATTTTAACCAAGGTCGGTAAATCCAAGTGACGTAGATGTGGAAACACTTCCGCCATTTCTTGACCGGCTTTGCGTTCAGCACTCATCGCCACAATGTTCATCAACGGATGGGTCGCAATAAGACGAACCAGCTCGGCCCCCGTATAGCCAGAGGCACCTAAAATCGCGATATTTTTTACTTGAGTCATGAAACCAATCCTTATGCGTCGCCCAGCTGTTATGGCATTTAGCTGTGCCAATCAATGCAACCTATCAATTATGCTGAATTAAACACAATCTGTTTACCCAAAAAACGTGTCGCCGCTGTAGAAACCTTTTTTGCATCTCCAGTGGTCATAAACCGAACACCACCGCTTTCCGCAAACTCTGGATGGCGGACCAAATAGTCAGACAGGCTTTCAGCAACGATCGACCCTTGCGAATAGACCTCGACATGATCGCCCAGAGCGGCTTGGAAACTATTTTTCAAAATCGGGTAATGCGTACAGCCCAAAACAGCCGCTTGAGGATTGGGCATCCGACGCAATAACGCCGCAACATGGGATTGCACCAACGCTTCAGCCAGCTCTAAATCGTTATCTTCCATTGCATCGACCAGACCACCACAGGGCTGTGCTTCGATGTCCACACCAATCGCACGAAACGCCAGCTCGCGTTGAAACGCGCGTGTGGCCACTGTTGCAGGTGTCGCAAACAACGCGACTTGTTTTACGTCAACTTCACGTGGCGGCGAATTATCACCCCACTGGCGCTCTGTAACAGCTTCGATCAACGGAACAAAAACACCCAACACCCGTTTATCTTTCGGAAGCCACGTCTCCTGCATACGTTTAACAGCCACAGCGGATGCCGTATTACAGGCAATAATAACCAAATCACAACCCTCTTGCCACAAACGCTCTACGGCTGTCTGTGTCAGTTGATAAATTTGCTCATGATCACGCACACCATAAGGCGCATGCTTGTTGTCGCCCAAATAAACGACTGCCTGATCCGGTAATCGCGCCGAAATTGCCTGCTGTACGGTTAGACCACCAAGGCCACTGTCAAAAACACCAATTGGCATCGTTTATCCTTTTCGCTCAGACTATGGTGTCGGGCGAAAAAACAAAATGCCGAATCGACAAAAAGCGACGAACTTACACACTTTTTTACAATTCCAGCCTCACCTTTGGTGCACTTGCCAACAACCGCATCAAAGGATCAACCAACATGCGCGCTCCCTCATAATTCAGATGATTATCATCTTCATACAGCGCATATCCTTCGGCGTTTCCAAACATACATTTTTCAATGGGGCAAAATACATCAAATGTCTCCAACACTTCAAAACCATACAAACGTGCGTATTGTTACGTCTTTGAGTTGTGCTAACTGTTACGTGTATGTTACAGCCACTTTCCTCTACGTCAATGATATCAAGTAGATGTTACGTTGGTGTTACGCATAATATCCATAAAAAAAGGGCTCGCAAAACTGCAAGCCCTTGTAATTGTTGTATTTTCTGTAAACCAGACTTTAACGCTTTGAGAACTGGAAGCTCTTACGCGCTTTTGCTTTACCGTATTTCTTACGCTCAACAACGCGGCTATCACGTGTCAAGAAGCCAGCAGCCTTAAGCGCTGGGCGCAAAGATGGTTCATACAGTTGCAATGCTTTTGAAATGCCGTGCTTAACCGCGCCAGCTTGGCCAGACAAACCGCCGCCCTTAACTGTTGCCATCACGTCAAATTCGCCAGTCACGCCAGCAACTGAAAATGGCTGTGCCAAGATCATTTGCAAAACAGGACGTGCAAAATATGTGTTCATTTCTTTGCCGTTTACGACCACTTTACCAGAACCTGGTTTGATCCAAACACGGGCAACCGCATCTTTACGTTTGCCTGTTGCGTATGAACGACCCAATTCGTCACGAACTGGTTCACGAACGATCGCCGCTTGAACTTGCTCTGCAGCAGTTTCGCCGCCAACAGCTTCTTTCAAAGCGTCCAATGATTTGATTTCTTCGCTCATGACTGGCTCCGCGTATTCTTAGGGTTCATGGCTTTAACGTCCAGAACAACTGGATCTTGCGCCTCATGTGGGTGTGCTTCGCCTGCGTAGATACGCAAGTTACGCATTTGCTCACGTGACAATGGACCACCTGGCAACATACGTTGAACAGCTTTTTCCAACAAACGCTCTGGGAATTTACCCTCAAGAATTTGACCAGCTGTACGCTCTTTGATCCCACCAGGGTGGCCAGTGTGCCAGTAGTGAATTTTGTCTGTACGTTTTTTACCAGTAAGCTGAACTTTTTCAGCGTTGATAACGATAACGTTGTCGCCCATATCCATGGACGGCGTGAATGTTGGTTTGTGCTTGCCGCGCAAACGCATTGCAATGATAGATGCCAAACGACCCAAAACAACGCCTTCAGCGTCGATGATGAACCATTTTTTATCAATATCAGCAGGTTTTGCTGAGAATGTTTTCATGGGGATAGTTCCATTTGTTTGTGGGCGCACCATGCACCCGAATTCGATTGGGGTGTTCTAACCCAATACACGCGCAGGTCAACAGCCATAACACCATTAAAATTTAACAAAATCAGATAGTTAAAAATAAGGTATTATAGTACCCCACTTATTTTGGCACAGAATACGTAAGACTCGCACGGGCCACTGGTTTATCCATGCCCTCTGAATACAACATGACGTCCCCAACAACCAATGTACGCCCCAATTTCAACACATGCGCACGGGCTATCATATCGGTTTGCGCAGGCTTGCGCATAAAATCGATATTACAGCTGGTGGTGACCGCCAACGCCTTTGGTCCAACATTTGCCAACACAGCCACGTAAAACGCCACATCAGCCAATGCAAACATAGATGGGCCAGACACCGTCCCCCCGGGTCTGAGATGCTTGTCCTTAACGGGCAGACGCATAACAATCTCTTTTGCACTCACGCTTACGACCTCAAAGTCACCATCAATTTGTGGAAACTCATCGGCCAGAAACGCGGCGATTTCTTGTGCTGTCATCTTCATCCGCGCACCGACTGTTCACTTGGATACGTTGCCGCAAACAATGTTTGCAGGATTAACAGCATCACAAATATCGCGCCCACTTGATGAACAATGGCAAAATACCAAGGTGCAGCATACAACACTGTGAAAATACCCAATACCATTTGAATGAACAACATAAACATCACGGCCTTAAACCCGATGCGAATTTTGCGATGCGCTGCGCCACGTGATTTAAACCAAGCAAACACCCCAACCAGCATCAAAGCATAACCCAACATGCGGTGGTTGAATTGCACCAATGCGGGGTTTTCAAACAGGTTCGTCCACATGGGTTGGTAATCAAAACTCTCAGATGGTAAAAACTCACCACCCATCATTGGCCAATCGATGTACCCACGCCCCGCATCGATCCCCGCAACCAAGGCACCCAACAAGATTTGTGCAAACGCCAAAACCAAAAGTATCTTCGCCATGCGCGCACTGGCATCATCACGCGTCCGACGCGCCTGAAACATTTCCATTTCGGAACGGTTCAATTTCATGATGAACCAAAACAACGTCGCCAATATGATGAACGCCAATCCTAAATGTGTCGCCAGACGATATGATGCAACATCCACCATACGACCGGTTAAGCCAGACGAAACCATCCACCAACCAATCGCACCTTGAAGCCCGCCCAAAAGACCCACCAGAACCATACGCCACTGCCAGCCACGCGGGATCGTTTTTGTCGCGACGAAAAAGACCAACCCAACAAACCAGACCAAACCCACCAATCGGCCCAATTGACGATGCCCCCACTCCCACCAATAAATTGATTTGAATCCAGACAAATCCATACCTTTGTTTTGCAGCTGATATTCTGGGATCGCTTTGTATTTTTCAAATTCAATCAACCACGCAGCTTCGTTCATGGGTGGCAACGCACCCTTGATCACATTCCACTCGGTAATCGACAATCCGCTGTCCGTCAGGCGTGTTAACCCGCCGACAACAACCATTAACGCCACCATAGCAAACAGGATTTTCATCCACGTCGCCACACCTGTGCGCCAATCTTCGCGCCCTTGGTCAATCAACCCACCCGTTGGGGCGACAGTTGTTGGTTTTTCAGTTGCGACATCTTCAAAAATACTGCGGTTTTTGCTCATGCGTGACCTCTTTAATTCAATTCAGTGTAATTTAGGGCAATCATTTGGAAACGTCCAACTTTTTGCGCGGCTGTGTACGGTGTGTGTACTGGTTGTGCACGGATTGTGCATACACATTTTGGCGTCTATTGGTCGCGTGGCTTTTCCATTGTTTTCACAATCCCATGAAACACCCGCACGTCAGCATCCGTCAATTCAAGGCGCGTCAACATATTGCGTAATGTCAAAACCATGCTTTCGGCCTTATCCTCTGGCCAAAAGAAGTTACGTGCATCCAACGCCTCTTCTAATCGTTCGCCCAGTTTTTGAACTTCAATCGCCGTGGCAAAATTCACTCCGGCCATTTCCATCACTTGCGGTGGCACCTCGCCCGTTTGGCGGCGCCATTCATAAGCCAACAACAACACACATTGCGCCAAATTCAATGATGCAAAGGCAGGGTTCACAGGCACGGATATCAACGCATTCGCATGAGCAATATCCTCATTTGCCAATCCAGAACGTTCTGGACCAAACATGATGCCAACATTTTTACCCTGTAAAATCAATACTCTGGCGTGTTGCATGGCGCGTTCTGGCGTCATCACCTCTTTGGTCAAATCACGTGTACGTGCAGTTGTGGCGAAAACATAATTCATATCCGCAACGGCCTGCGCAGTCGTATCAACCACCTGCACTGCATCCATAACTTGTCCCGCGCCACTGCTCATTGCCTGTGCACGTGGATTTGGCCAGCCATCACGCGGGTTAACAATGCGCATGCGATCCAGACCAAAATTCAACATCGCACGCGCGGCCGCGCCAATGTTTTCACCCATTTGCGGCTCTACCAAAATAACGGCAGGCACTGGGCCATCCCAACCTTGGTTTTTCGCGTGATCTGTACCAGACATATTAAACCTCTGTTTTTTCCTGTCGCGGTGATAAGATGAGCACAACCAAATAACAAGGTATCAGACATGGCATATGACGAAGGCCACGCAGAAATCCTACGCAACCACCTTGCATCCTTACAAGGTATCGAAGAAAAAAAGATGTTCGGCGGTCTGTGTTTTATGTTGAACGGAAACATGTTGTGCGGCGTTCACAAAGGCGGTGCAATGTTTCGTGTCGGTAAGGAAAATGAACACCCTGCCCTCGCGATCGAGGGAACATCACCCCTGTCATTTACGAAAAAGAAGATGGGTGGCATGTTGGATGTGGATGAAGACCTACTTGAAAATGACGAAAGACGCACTGTATTGATGGCCCTTGCACTCCAATTTGTTGGAAACCTGCCTGCGAAGTAAGTGTATACAATCGTATACCACCTTTCCAATCGGGCAGCATTACGTTACTAGGGCAGTGTTATGATTCCAAATATCCAGTAAAAAGAGGTTCCCAATGAGTAAAATCAAAGTCGAAAACCCAGTTGTCGAGCTTGACGGCGATGAAATGACACGCATCATTTGGCAGTTCATCAAAGACAAGTTGATCCTGCCTTATGTTGACTTAGATCTGAAATATTATGATTTGGGTATCGAAGCACGCGATGACACAGATGATCAAATCACTGTGGATGCAGCCGAAGCAATCCAAAAATACGGCGTTGGCGTAAAATGTGCAACGATCACACCAGATGAACAACGCGTAGAAGAATTCGGTCTTAAACGCATGTACCGTTCACCAAACGGCACGATCCGCAACATTCTGGGCGGCGTTATCTTTCGCCAACCAATTATCTGTAAAAACGTTCCACGCTTGGTCCCAGGTTGGACACGCCCGATCGTTGTTGGCCGCCACGCGTATGGTGACCAATACAAAGCAACCGATTTCCGTTTTCCTGGCCCTGGTAAACTGACGATTAAGTTTGAAGGTAATGACGGCACAATCATCGAAAAAGAAATGTTCGATGCACCATCTTCTGGCATCACGATGGGCATGTATAACCTTGACGATTCAATCTACGATTTCGCACGTGCTTCTTTGAACTACGGTTTAAACCTTGGTTGGCCAGTGTACTTGTCTACGAAAAACACCATTCTAAAAGCATATGATGGTCGCTTCAAAGACATCTTCCAAGAAGTTTACGAAAAAGAATTCGAAGAAAAATTCAAAGCAGCCGGTATTCATTACGAACACCGTTTGATTGACGACATGGTTGCAGCAGCCCTTAAATGGTCTGGTGGTTATGTTTGGGCCTGTAAAAACTATGACGGCGACGTACAGTCCGACACAGTGGCACAAGGTTACGGTTCTTTGGGCTTGATGACGTCACAATTGATGACGCCAGACGGAAAAATCGTCGAAGCAGAGGCCGCTCACGGCACAGTGACCCGTCACTACCGTCAGCACCAAAAGGGCGAAGCAACGTCAACAAACTCTATCGCATCAATCTATGCGTGGACTGGTGGCCTAAAACACCGCGCCAAATTGGACGACAACCAACAATTGATGGATTTCGCAAGCAAGCTTGAGAAAATCATCGTTGATACTGTTGAAAATGGTCACATGACCAAAGATTTGGCGCTTCTTGTTGGTCCAGATCAAGGCTGGCTCACAACAGAAGGGTTCTTGGAAAAGATCGACGAAAACATGCAAAAAGCAATGTAATTTCAAGGGCGGTGCAAAAGTACCGCCCTTTTTTTGATATCGTGCCACAAAAAACCCGCGTAAAACGCGGGTTTTAATCATTCAAACGCAATTTTATTGTGAATAGGATTACACCCCTTCAACAATCGTGTAATTGCGCGTTGAAACGCCATCTGCCAATGCAAATCCCAGCGCTTCTTGATACTCGGGGCCATCATAAAACTGTACCGCCCGATCAAAGTCCGCAAATTCGATGACTACATTGCGCAATTGTTCTGGGCCTTCCTTGGTCACGCTACGTCCACCGCGTGCCAAAAACTTTCCATCATATTTCGCGACGGCAGGGCCGGCCAATGCCACATATTTCGCGTATTCATCTGCGTCGTGCACAGAAATTTGGACCATACAATAAGCTACCAATTTACATCTCCTCCAAGAGTTTTCTCGCGGCGGCAACTGCGGCTTCGGCATTTGACGCATCTGCACCACCCGCCTGCGCCATATCAGGGCGGCCACCGCCACCTTTGCCACCTAATTCGCCGGCGGCGATTTTAACAACATCAACCGCGCTGACTTTTGCAGTCAAATCATCGGTTACACCAACCGCAACAGCGGCCTTGCCACCTGCCCCGGTGATCAAAACAATTACAGCGGAGCCAAGACGGTTTTTGTGCTCGTCCACTAAACCGCGTAAATCCTTGCCCGGCACATCGTCGAATACTTGTGCAAAAAACGGAACGCCATTCACACTTTCAGCATCTTGGCTCTCGCCTCCACCACCCATTGCAACAGCGCGGCGCAATTCTGAAATTTCATTTTGCAATGCCTTGCGTTCATCCAAAAGTCCCTGCACACGATCGGCGACATCATCTGGCTTGGCTTTCAACAAGCCGGCAACCTGTGCCATTGAACGTGCTTGGTTTGCATTGTGCGCTTCGGCTGCGGCACCGGTTAATGCCTCTATCCGGCGCAC
>DKMK01000075.1 GCA_002469545.1 Rhodobacterales bacterium UBA7416
CCCATCAGCACCTTGGCTAATGTGGATTTACCACAACCACTCTCGCCTACGATTGCCAATGTTTCGCTTTCGTGTGCTTCGAATGAAATGGTTTCGTTGGCTTTCACCACACGTTTTTCACCACCGCCAAACACTGCGTTTGCCGCAACTTCGTAGTATTTTTTCAGGTTATCAACCTTCAACACCACTTTGCCTGACATCACTTTGGGATTGTCTGAACCAGCCTCTAATTTGGCGTTCCAGTCGATTTCTTCGAACTTTACACAACGGCTGTCATGGCGATCATCATCGACGAATGGGGCCATTTTGATTTCGCCAACATCGCAACGATCTGCCTCAAAATAGTTACAGCGTGGGCCGAAATTACAACCATTGGGGCGTTCGTGCGGCAACGGAAAGTTGCCGGGGATCGCAACCAATGGGCTGTCGTTTTTGTCCGCACCTGGTAGTGGGATCGAACGAAATAATGCTTGTGTGTATGGGTGGCGCATTTTGTCGAATACGTTTTCGATTGAGCCCGTTTCCACAGCTTCGCCAGAATACATCACGCACAAGCGATCACAGGTATCAAGGACGAGGCCCAGATTGTGACTGATGAACAGCATTGATGTGCCGTATTTTTTGCCCAAATCCTTCACCAAATCTACGATGCCTGCTTCGACAGTAACGTCCAATGCGGTGGTTGGTTCGTCCAAGATCAACAGGGATGGTTTTGACATCAACGCCATCGCGATAACGATGCGCTGTTGTTGACCACCAGACAATTGGTGCGGGAACGAGTTCATGATCCGTGCTGGGTCAGGCAGACGTACCGATTCCACAACATCGATGGCCATGTCGTAGGCCACGTCTTTGGTTACACCTTCGTGGATCATCGGCACTTCCATCAACTGTTTACCGATTTTCATTGCGGGGTTCAGGGATGCCATTGGTTCCTGATAAATCATGGCGATTTCGGAGCCGCGCAATTCGCGCAATTCTGCCTCGCCCATGGTTGTCAATTCGCGACCTTTGAATTTGATTGATCCGGCAACACATTCGCCGTTCACACCCAAATCCTGCATCACGCCAAGGGCGACTGTGGATTTACCACAGCCTGATTCCCCAACAAGGCCCATGGCCTCGCCGGGCATAACGGTACAGGAAAAATCCATCACCGCAGGTATTTCAAACAATCGCGTAAAGAACGAGATTGAGAGGTTGGTGATCTCTAGGATCGGGCCATCATATGGTTCTTTCATGTCTCTCTCCTAGTCCTTCAAACTTTGTTCACGCAGACCATCGGCCAGCAGGTTCAATCCCAACACAAGGCTCATCAAAGCCAGCGCAGGTGGTAGGGCGGGGTGGGCGTAGATCGTCAATAGTTTACGACCAGAGTTAATGGTTGTGCCCCAATCCGGACTTTCGGATTCTAGACCCAAACCAAAGAAACCCAAGGTTCCCAACAGGATGATCGTGTAACCAATACGTAGGCAGAAATCGACGATCAGTGGGCCACGTGCGTTGGGCAAGATTTCCCACAACATAATGTACCACGGTCCTTCGCCGCGTGTTTGTGCGGCTGCTACGTAATCACGTGTTTGGATGTCCATTGTTAGGCCACGCACAATACGGAATACCGTGGGCGAGTTCACGAACACAACGGATACGAACACGATCAGAATATTGGATTGCATGTAAACCAATCCTTTGGGGAAGGTTTGCCATGTGGCCTCAGAGCCAGCGAACAGATTGCGCACAATGACCAATGGATCCATATTGAATGCCGCGCCTAAATAAATCCAACCACCGATCAACAACGTCCAGAACATGTATTTGTTACGCACCTTGGGACGGATGTGGAAACGCGATTGCCACAACAGCATCATGAATATGATTGGGATTAAGAACATTGCACCCGCCATGTATTGTGGCATGCCTGTTGCGATGATTTCTGGTGTTACCAAAAGGTAGAACAGCAAGATCACGGGGAATGCCAAGATCAAGTTGGCCAAGAACGACAGGATTGTATCGACGCGCTTGCCAAAATAACCAGCCGGTAGGCCCAAGGTGATACCGACCATAAAGGCGAACAATGTCGCCAACGGTGCGATTTTCAGCACGATGCGGCTGCCCGCGATAACGCGTGAAAAGACATCACGTGCCAAATGGTCACCGCCCAATAAATAATATTGGTAATCACCTTCGACTGCACCACGTAACGGTGTGCCGGGGACCTTATTTTTCATGCCTGACACTTGGAGTAAAGAATCGTGTGTCATGATAAGATCAGCAAACAATGCGGTCAGTACCCAGAAGAGCACCAAACCAAATCCAACCATGCCGATCGGGCTGTCGAAAAGTTTGCCATAAAGCGCCGTTTTGCGTTTCGTTTTAATCGAGATCGTAAAGATCAGCGCGATGCCAACCCAAACAATCCAAAAACGCGCAAGGATGCCAGTGAAAATTTCAAAACCTGTTAAAGGATCCATTATATTATCCTCCTTATGATACGCGGATGCGTGGGTTTAAGAAGGCATAACCGATGTCGGAAATCAGCTGGGTTACCAGCACAACAATAACGGCTACAACGGAGACACCCAACAGAAGTTGAATATC
>DKMK01000073.1:0-14690 GCA_002469545.1 Rhodobacterales bacterium UBA7416
TACGGACGCTGTTTTGATCAAAGATGAAACATCAGTAATCGCCAGCGCCAAAGCGTTGACGACTCGCCATGACCTGGCTGTGGGCGTCGGAAATGCCGTTCAAGCAGTTTTAGAGCAAAGTGGCGTCGCACCGAGCGATATCGTTATGACGTCTTTATCAACCACCCTTGCGACAAATGCGCTGGTCGAGGGTAAGGGCGGTAAAGTGTGTTTAGTGTTTATTGGGTTTTCCGAAAAAGACATCGCACGTCAGGGTTTGGATGCTGCTCTTAAAGGTGATCCAGTGATTGTTTTGTCTGGTGGCCATGACCACACAGGCAGCGAAGCGGCTCAGTTGGATATTGATACATTGAATACCGTGCTAAAAGATTTGGACGCGGTATCTGGTTTTGCCGTTGCAGGCCAGTTTGCAACACGTAATGCAGCGCACGAAGTTGCAGTACGTGATATTATTCGCGCAAAAACGGGTGTCCCTGTTTCATGCTCTCATGAATTGTCGGCAAAGTTGGGCGGACCAAAACGGGCTATGACTGCTGTGTTAAATGCGCGTTTGATTGGGATGATTGACCATTTGATTGGCGCTACCGAGGATTACTTTACCCGCATCGGGATCAGCGCGCAGATGATGGTGGTGCGTGGTGATGGTGCTTTGATTAGTGCCGATCAAGCACGTGAAAAGCCGATTGAGACGATTTTATCGGGACCTGCGGCCAGCATCGTTGGCGCACGTTGGTTGACGGATGAAACTGATGCAATAATTTCTGACATTGGTGGGACGACCACCGATGTGGCAATTCTACGTGGCGGCCGACCAATGATTGACCCAGATGGTGCGATGGTTGGTGGTTTACGAACGATGGTCGAAGCGGTCGCCATGCGTACTTTTGGGTTAGGTGGTGACAGTCAGGTGCATTTGTCACGCGAAGGTTTGTCAGGCGATATAACATTGGGCCCACGTCGTGTGATGCCCATATCTTTGTTGGCTGTCGATCACAGTAAAATAGTGCACGATGCGCTGGACAGTGCATTGGGTGACGAACGTGGCCAAGAGTTCGCAGGGCAATTTTTGGTACCTATGGCCAAAATTGCAGTTGGGTTAAGCACGCGCGATCAGGTCGTATTTGACCGCATTGCACTCCAAGCGATCCCGATGGCTGATGCTGTGAAAACGCGCATTGATTTGGGCGCTATTGATCGATTGTTAGAACGTGGCTTGGTGATGCAGGCTGGAATTACACCATCCGACGCGAGCCACGTTTTGGGTCGTGTGGATGAATGGGATGGCGAAGCCGCGCAAAAAGCATTAACAATTTTCGGGCGTATGCGTACCGGTTCAGGGGAGATGTTATCGGCAGATCCATATGAACTGGCACAGTCAATTGTAGACCAACTGACCGAACAAACTTCCGAAGTATTACTGGAAACGGCATTCAGCGAAGAAGACATCGAGGGACGTGCACGCGATTTGGCACGCCATGTTTTGGTTAAAACCGGTCTGTCACACCATCGCGGTATTGTATCGCTAGATGCGGGTCTGAACTTGCCCGTGGTTGGCTTGGGGGCGTCAGCACACGCATATTATGGGGCCGTTGGCGAACGTTTGACGGCGCGTATGGTTTTACCTGAACATGGTGGTGTTGCGAATGCAATCGGTGCGGTTGTTGGACAAATTACCATGCGTGAACTTGGGCTGATCGAAGGCGCTGGAGACGGAGCATGGCGCGTATTTACCGACGATGGGCCTGTGAATTATAATGGTCAGGACGCAGCCTATCAGGCCTTGCGCGATGCCTTGGGGGCACGTGTAACGCAGGCCGCGCAAAATGCAGGTGCAGCAGATATACGACTTCGTTTTGAAGAAGACGTGCAAGAGGCCACAATCGAAGGCCGCAAAGTTTTCGTCAAAGGCAGTGTGTTGGCAATTGCATCGGGTCGCCCAGGTATTGCTGATCGATGAGCAGTATTAAAACCATAGGTTTGGATGCCGACGACACCTTGTGGCACAATGAGCGTTTCTTTAGCGAAGCGCAAAATATGTTGGCTGACGTGTTAAGCGAACATATAACAGACAGTGATTTAGCCGCTGTTTTATTGGAGATGCAGCGTAAAAATGTGCCCATTATGGGCTACGGAATAAAATCGTTCACCTTGTCGATGATGGATACTGCGCTGGCTGTCAGTAATGGAAAACTGGACGCCGCCGCGATGGTGCAAATTCTGGATATTGGTCGTGAAATGATGGCACATCCTGTGGAATTATTACCTGCGGTGGCCGATACTTTGGAAAAAATGAGCCATAATTATGAACTGGTTTTAATAACCAAAGGTGATTTGGTAGACCAAGAACGTAAAGTGCATATGTCAGATTTGGGCAACTGGTTCAGCCACGTAGAGATCGTCAGTGAAAAACATCCACAAACTTACCAGTCAATTTTTGGGCGATTTGGTGGCCTCGCGAACAGCGCGATGATTGGCAATTCAGTCAAATCCGATGTCTTGCCAGCAGTGCAAGCGGGCGCCTGGGGTATCCATGTGCCTTATTCGGTGACGTGGGAACTTGAGACTGTTGAAACCATCCCTGAACACCCTCGTTATTTCGAAGCAGACGACATTATTCATGCGGCAAATATTATCGCGAATATATAAGCGCTGACTGGCTTAGACGGATTAAACACATTGTTGTTCTTACCGAAGCAAATTACAAAGTGCACATGGATCACTTGGGGAAATCTAAATTCAAACGCGCATTGGAATATTTTCCGGTGTTGGCATTGCTTAGTATCGCACGACTGATACCTTTTCGTATTCGCGGCAAAGTTTTCGCAGCAATCGGTGGTTTTGCAGTTTCGAATTTATCCGGCGCACGTAAACGCGTGGTTAACGGCTTAAGTCGTGTTTTCCCAGAACTTGCACCCGAAGAGGTGAAACGTATTACGCGCGATGTCGGCCGCAATACAGCACAAACCTTGTCCGAAATTTTAATGAACAGTGACTACAAAAAGCGACGGCATTTATTTACGGCGACTGGTCCGGGATTGGCCGTGTTGGAACAGGCGCGTGATGCTGGCAAAGGCGCGATCATTGTATCTGCGCATTTTGGTCAATGGGAAGCCATTCGTCATCACCTAGCAATGAATGACATGGAAACCGGTGCTGTTTACCGCGAAAACAACAACCCATTGTACGAACGTCGCTTTCGGCATGCGATCGAACAAGGTGGGTCACCAATTGTTGCGCGCAGTCCAAAAGGTAATATGAAAATGGTACGCCATTTGCGCAGTGGTGGGTTTTTCGCCTTGTTGGTGGATCAAAAATACCTTGTGGGAAAACTTGTACCCTTCATGGGGGTCGATGCCATGACCACGACCGCGCCCGCAGAATTGGCATTGCGTTATGACCTGCCATTGGTGCCTGCATTCGCAACCCGCCAAGCAAACGGCATGGATATTGTGATTGAATACGAAGAGCCAATTAAACCAAGTGACGTTATGAAAATGACTACCGATATTAATGAACGCATTGGTGATCGGATCAAAAAAAATCCAGAACAATGGTATTGGCTACATAATCGTTGGCAGCTTAATCGACTGGAAGCGCCGTAACAATTTCCGCGGTTTTATCCAGAATTTGGCGAATGGTTTTCTCTGCATCTTGCGATCCAAACAGCACAGCATTCGCGGCCAAAATTTGTTTGCCACGTGTTTCTTGATTATTTAACTCAAACCAGCAATCTTTGATCGTCTGTGGTGTATCTGCTTGGCGCGATCCGCCATTGGCCAAAAGGGTTTCGTAGATATTTTGAAAATTGGAATAGTGTGGGCCATGAATCAAGGCAGACCCGTATGAAGCTGGTTCAAACGGAGTGTGACCACCAACTTTCGTGATCGATCCTGCAACATAAGTGACGGCGGAGGCAGAGTACCACATGTCCATTTCACCCAAGGTGTCGACCAAATAAATACTATCTGATTTTTGCGGTAATTCGCCTTTGGAACGCGTGGCATAGGACATGTTTGACTGTTCCATCAGGGCCATGATTTCGCGGGCCCGTTTCGGGTGTCTTGGCGCCAAGATCATTTTTAAATCAGGGAATTCTTGATGCGCAATTTTCAAAGCAGCTAACAGGACAGCATCCTCGTTTTTATGCGTTGATGCGGCGCAGATTGTTTTATCGCGTGGAAAGACCTGTTGTAGCACTGTTAAATCGGAGTGATCGACCACTGGGTTTTTTTTGAACATCTTTAGGTTCGGGATCAATTCTATTTTTGCTTGGCGCACACCCAAATCCAAGAAACGCTGGTGGGCAACGCTATCTTGGGCGAAAACATAATCAATACAATCAATAACCTTACGTGTCAGACGCGGGTTGCGTTTCCAAAACGCGAAACTCTTTTTTGATATTCGTGCGTTAATCCAAATAATTGGCATACCAGCATTGCGACACATCGTGTTGCGATTTGGATAAATTTCGTTTTCAATCGTGATCAATGCAATGGGATTCCATTTGTTCAAGAACCGCTTCACGACTGATCGAAAATCTAGCGGTGCAATTGCCAAATGGAACCTTGGCCCAATCAATGACTTGGCTTGTTCATGGGCATTTGTGTTCGAAACCGTGATTAGAAATTCCGCAGTTGGAAAGGTGTTTGAAATTTGTGGGAGCAAGGTTTCTAAGGTGTTTAATTCACCAATGCTTGCCACGTGAAACCATATTGGTCGCGTGGCAGGGCGCGTCGTTTTCCCAAGGGCAAAGCGTGTCAAAAAACTGCGCAAGCTATCTTTGCCTGTCGTCAAGCGGCTGATGGCAATCAATGGTGTAATCAGCCATCCGAGCAAGAGTGTTATGTTGTATTTCAGCATTTATAAATCTTTGTTTAGTGTGACTATACGTCATGCTGGAACCACATGGAAACGTTGAAAATATGATTTCTTTATAACCCCACTTATTGATAGTGTCGGGCTATAAGGCTGTTTTGGGGGGTGTTTTTCCTTGGTGCAGAAAATGGAATTAGTTCCAGACAAAAGGCATGATTTATGACGTCCCCACAAGTGTTTGTGACGAACTTTAATAAGAACTTTACGGGCGTGTCAGCGACCGCGGCAGGTGTTGTTGCCGCGCAGCAAAGTTTGGTGGATTTACGTTTGGTTGGGCGCGCGTTGCCCAATTGCCCAGAACCAATTTCCAAACAAGAGGCCGTACGCATGTCCCGATTGCGTCCTGATGGACTGCCATTTGCGATTTGGCATGTGCGGCGAAACACAGAAATGCGTGCCGCAATTTGGGCGCGGGATGTATTGCGTTGTCCGATCAAGATCGTTTTTACCTCGGCGGCAAAACGTCGACATTCGGCGTATCCACGGTGGTTGATTTCAAAGATGGATGCGATCATTGCGACGACGCCAGAGGCGGCTGAATATGTCGATAATGTTTGGTCGGTTGTCCCACACGGCGTGGCGACGGATCGGTTTGTGCCTGCACCAGATCGCTCGAAATCTTGGACCGATCTGGGATATGGTGGACGGTATGGTGTGGCGTGTGTTGGGCGCGTACGCCCCGAAAAAGGCACCGATGTTTTTGTCGATGCAATGCTAAAAATACTGCCGCAACATCCTGAAATGGTTGCACTTATCATTGGGCGGACGGCCTCTGAACACCAAGCGTTTGAACGCAAGTTACGTGAAAAAATTGCCGCTGCTAACCTGTCGGATCGGTTGATTTTCGCAGGCGAAATTTCGGCGGAAAAGATGCCTGAAATGATGGGTGCTATTTCTTTGTTGGTGGCTTTGCCGCGGTATGAGGGGTTTGGGATGACGCCGTTGGAGGGGATGTCGGCGGGGACGCCTTTTGTGGGGAGCCGTACGGGGTATTTTGAGGCGTTTAGCGATCATGGGCGCAATGGGACGATTGTTGAGATTGGTGATGTTGATGGCGCGGTTTTAGCCATAGAAACATGGGTTTCTAAGGGTAATTGCGCGGCGCAGGCTGTGCGAAAATTTACCCAAGATCAGTATTCTATTACGCGGGAAGCGGCGGGAATTCAGGCGGTTTATCAACGGCTTTGGGATGGAGAATCGCGCGTTTAGTCACCATCTGACATGCGTGTGATATCCGTGGGGCATGTGTCGGACACCCGTGGGGCGAGTTTTTAAAGAGTTAATGTGCCATGCGCCGCCGTTAGAAATACACAATCACAATATGTGATAAATATCCCATGACAACAAAAGCACAAACACAAAAACGCGCGTTGGGCAGTTTCATCGACTGTGCCAAAGACCTGCAAGATGATTTCGAAGTGTGGGCCGTTCGCGGGTATTTGCCGCCTGAATGGGACGACATGGATATGACCGCGCCCGTGGCCCCCAAAAAGGAAAAGGTCAGTCTGCGTTTGGACGCGGATGCATTGCGATATTTCCGCAGTTTGGGGCCGGGGTATACAACGCAGATTAATCGGGTTTTGCGTACCTTTGTTATGGGGCGTATTTCAAATGCGATTTATGCACGTGATCAAGGGCTGACGGTATCTGATATCGCGATGGGGTACCGCCAGAAAAGTATTGAGGAGTTAGAAATGGAAGATGAGGTGCAAGATAAAATCAAAAAATTCCGCGCGCGCCAGTCGGCATTTCGTGAACGTAACGCACCGTAATTTTGTTAGTGAAGGAGATCTGTGGTATGGTGTTGATATTCACAAAATGGAAGTAGGTTGTTATGGAACTTGAATTCTTGATTCATTTCTTGGGTTGGATGACATTGGTAAATGGTGTCATTTTAATTTTCTCGACATTGTTTTTGTGGCTGGCACGTGATTGGGCGATGAATCTTCACGCTGCAATGACGGGCGTCGATCGGATCGATCTGCCTGTGCTGTATTTCAGTTATCTTGGGAATTTTAAGATTGCTGTGATTGTGTTGAACTTGGTGCCGTATTTGGTTTTGCGTTTGCTGAATGATATGTCCCTTCTTTATCCTTTAATGCGAAGACACCTGAGTTCTCGTCGCCGCTTGTTTCGTCACACTGCTGGTTTAGGGTCGAGATGGTTGAGGCCGCGAAATCAATAAAGTCCTCACCAAAGGAGTTACATTGTTTCTCCCATTGCATTTCAAACCGCTTCCATGTGCCATCGGGTTTATTCAGTCTTTCAAATTGCATTAAGCCTATCCATCTCTAAAATATAAAAATAACTAGCACGGCAACTTTACCGCGTAAACTTCTTATATTTCACACGTGTTGGTTCCAATGCATCTGGGCCTAGACGGCGCTTTTTGTCTTCTTCGTATTCGGCAAAGTTGCCCTCAAACCATTCGACGTGGCTGTTGCCTTCGAATGCCAGCATGTGCGTACACAAACGGTCCAAGAAGAAACGGTCGTGAGAGATGACCACGGCACAGCCGGCGAAATCTGCGATGGCGTCTTCGAGTGCGCGTAGCGTTTCAACGTCTAGGTCGTTTGTTGGCTCATCGAGGAGGAGGACGTTGCCGCCTTCGCGTAGGAGTTTCGCCATGTGGACGCGGTTGCGTTCACCACCTGACAGCAGGTTCAGCGGTTTTTGTTGATCGCCGCCTTTGAAGTTGAACGCGCCACAGTATGCGCGGCTGTTCATTTCGGCGTCGCCCAATTCGATGATTTCTTGGCCGCCTGAGATTTCTTCCCATACGGTTTTCTTGCCGTCTAGGTCGGCACGTGATTGGTCGACGTAGGATAATTGTACGGTATCGCCGAATTCAACGGTGCCGCTGTCTGGTTGTTCTTGGCCTGTCATCATGCGGAACAGGGTTGATTTACCTGCGCCGTTGGGGCCGATAACGCCGACGATTGCACCCGGAGGGATGCTGAATGATAGGTCTTCGATCAGAAGGTTGTCACCGAAGCCTTTCGTGATGTTGTTCACTTCGATCACCTTGGCACCCAAGCGGGGGCCGTTCGGGATGACGATTTGAGCTGTGCCCACTTTGTCGCGTTCGGATTGATCCGCCATCTCGTTATAGGCTGAAATACGTGCTTTGGATTTTGCTTGGCGGGCTTTTGCGCCTTGGCGCATCCATTTTAGTTCGCGCTCGAGGGTTTTTTGACGTGTCTTATCCTCTTTGCCTTCTTGTAACAGGCGTTTTGCTTTTTGCTCTACCCAAGCAGAGTAGTTGCCCTCATATGGGATGCCACGGCCACGGTCGAGTTCAAGAATCCATGTGGTGATGTTGTCCAAGAAGTAACGGTCGTGGGTGACGATCAGGATTGTGCCTTTGTATTCTTGGAGGTGGTTTTGAAGCCATGCGATTGTTTCGGCGTCCAAGTGGTTTGTTGGCTCATCGAGCAGCAACATGTCTGGCTTTTGAAGCAGTAGTTTACAAAGTGCGACGCGGCGGGCTTCGCCGCCTGATAATGTGGATACGTCTGCGTCATCTGCGGGGCAGCGTAATGCTTCCATCGCGATGTCGATTGAGGCGTCTAGGTTCCACAAATCTTCGGCGTCGATTTGGTCTTGAAGTCGCGCCATTTCATCGGCGGTTTCCTCTGAATAGTTCATGGCGATTTCGTTGTATTTATCCAAAATTGCCTTTTGTTCAGCAACGGCCAGCATGATGTTGCCGCGCACGTCCAATGTCGGGTCCAGAACGGGTTCCTGTTCGAGGTAACCAACGGTCACGCCTTCGGCGTGCCATGCTTCGCCTGTGAAATCTGTGTCGAGGCCAGCCATGATTTTCATCAGGGTGGATTTACCCGTGCCGTTGACGCCAACAACGCCGATTTTCACGCCAGGGAGGAAAGAAAGACGGACGTTTTCGAAGCACTTTTTCCCGCCTGGGAAAGACTTGGACACGCCGTCCATGTGGTAAACATATTGATAAGCGGCCATTTGCACGACTCCGAAAAATTGATGATTTCGCAGCGTTTTATCTGAGCAGGCGGATGGGTGCAATCGGTGATATAAAAAAGCCCCAACGCCAAAGGGGGAGAGGGCGTTGGGGCGTCAGGCGTCGTGCGCCTGTTATTCGTCTGCGGGGATCAGAGGAATAATGGGTGTTGTCACCGCGTCTTGGCTGGCCGTTGGTTGATGGCCCCAAGTGATTGGGAAAGTCAGGTCAGGGAACAGGTTTTGTGCGAAAGATGCAGTTGGAACCATGAGGCTGGCGATTACGGTGGCTGTTAAAGCAAGTTTTTTCATTTCTATCATCCTTTAAAGCAGGGGGAGGATCCTGCGTAGGTGGGTCAGGTATTTGCCTGATAAGGAATATTTAGACTTGATTGATTGCGTTGAAAATATCATATTATCGAAATTGATACGTTGGAAAAATCGAGTAATGATATGTTGCCTAACTTAAAAGCCCTTGGGGTGTTTGCCAAAGTTGCTGAAACGGGATCATTTGCGGGGGCGGCGAAGGCGTTGAATATTTCAGCACCTGTGGTCAGTCAGCATATTTCACAGCTTGAAGAAACGTTGGATACCGCGTTGGTTTATCGTTCAACACGGTCGTTGACGCTGACGGAAGCGGGGCAAAAATTGGCGCGTCATGCCAATGATATGCTGGATGCGGCGGAGACTGGGCTGGAGACAGTGCAAAGTGATGTGCGTGAATATAGTGGGACGTTGTCGATCACTGCACCCAGTTTCTTGGCATCCCCTGGATTCTCAAAGGAGTTGTTGGCATTCAGTGAGAAGTATCCAAACGTGAACCTGCGATTGTCTTATTCCACGGAAATCGTGAATTTGATCGACAGTGGATTTGATATGGCCATTCGCATTGGCAATCTGACGGACAGCAATCTGCGCGCACGTAAGTTGATGGATGGGTATGCTGAAATTTTCGCGAGTCCGTCATTGATCGAAAAATATGGAATGCCAAAGACACCACAAGATTTGATTGATGGGGCGTACCCATGGCTTATTCCGCCAATGTGGGAAGAGCTGTGTTTGCACCGTGTCGATAATCTGGATGAATTTCAAAAGATCCCACTTAAGGGGCGGTTTTGTTTAGATAATGGCGAAGCGGAAAAGCAGATGGCTATGTTGGGGGCTGGTATAGGATTACTGCCAAAAATGTATGTGGAGAAAGAGTTAGAAGAGGGCAGTTTGGTGCAGTTGTTGCCTGATTGGATCAGTGATCCGGTTGGTGTTTATGCGGTTTGGCCCCAAAATGCAGGAAGTCGTAGCTTGACGCGTTTGTTTATCGAACATTTCTTGGAATATAAGATGTTGAAACATGGCCCAAGTGTGCTTAACCACATTGCAAAAGCTGGATAAGTGAATGTTAAAGCCGAAAAAACCAAGCCCGTGTATCTTGATCGTAAAAGAAGCGTTTTATTTAACGCCGCATATGATCCGTGTGGTGTTTACGTCACCTGAATTGGCAAGTCGCCCTGAGGGATGTGAGGGTGCGAATTGTAAGATATTTTTACCTGCCGTGGGGCAATCCGCAGATGCGCTATTGGCGCAGATTGCGGATGGGCCAAGACCGACTGTGCGGACGTATACCGTGCGTCATTTCCGCAAGGATGTGCTGGAACTGGATATTGATTTCGTGGCACATGGCGACGAAGGGCCAGCCAGTGCATTTGCGATGGCGGCAAAGCCAGGTGATTTCATTGGGTTTCGCGGCCCAAGTGATGTGAAGATCAAAGATTTTTACGCGGATTGGTATTTGGTTGCGGCGGATATGTCTGCGTTGCCAGTTGCCAGCGCCGCATTAGAGGCGATGCCACGTGATGCAAGGGGTTTGGCGATTTTTGAGGTACAGACCGAGGCGGATGTACAAGACATTGATATGCCTGCCGGTGTAGAAGTCCGTTGGATTATTCAAGAAGACCCCCATGTGGCATCTGTGGCCCAAGAGGCCGCCATTCGCGCCACGCAGTTGCCAAAGGGAGTTGTGCAAACATGTATTGCCGGTGAGAGCGGCGTGATAAAAGCGTTACGTGGTTTTTTGAGCAACGAGACGGAAATTCCAAAGCAGGATATTTATATCAGCGGATATTGGAAAATTGGCCTGATCGAGGATGAGCATCAGATTCAGAAGAAGTTGGACGCGTAATGCGGGGTATGCCCATGGCCACGCAGGGATTGCGTGTTGGGTTGCTGGGGGGATCGTTTGATCCGCCTCATGGTGGGCATTTGCACATTTCAAAATGGGCGATGAAGGAATTTGGGTTGGATCGCGTTTGGTGGTTGGTGAGCCCTGGAAATCCACTTAAGACGCAAGGGCCTGCGGATTTAGATCGTCGTTTAGATGCGTGTAATGCGTTGAATGATCATCCTCGTATCGTTGTCACAGATTTGGAACGCCGATTTGGAACACGATATACAGCGCAGACGTTGACCGCATTACAGGCTCGATACAGTGGCGTTCGGTTTGTTTGGTTAATGGGTGCAGATAATCTGGCGGATTTTCATCGTTGGGATCGTTGGCAGGATATTATGCATATGATGCCGATTGGCGTAATGGCGCGCCCTGATCAACAATTGGCGGCAGGGTGTTCACCTGCGGCGCGGATGTTTCGGCGCAAGCGGTTATCGTCGCGCCGGTCAAATGCGTTACCGTTTAAGCAAGCGCCTTGTTGGAGTTTGTTAACGGGGCCGATGGTGAATATGTCGTCGACGCAAATTCGCGCGCGCGGTGATTGGGAACGTTAGGGTGTTGACGCAGATGCGCTGAATGCCCACGTTGGGGATATGTATTTATCACGACGACACATTCTAACTTTGTTATTAGCAAGTGCAGCGCCCGCCGTTTGGGCCGAGGCGCGTCCACCAAAAAGAGTGAAAGCGCCACCGCCTGCTGATCTAAAAGATATTCTGGCGGGGTTTGCGCCAAGTGGAACACACAGCATTGTTGTGGCGGACGCTGTGACTGGGCGCGTCATTGAGGCATCTAACGGCGACAAATCGATACCACCTGCAAGTGTGGCCAAGGCATTAACGACGATTTATGCTTTGCATAACCTTGGGGCGAATTGGCGATTTAAGACGCGTTTGGTTGCCAGTGGATCGCGGATAAATAACGGAATTTTGCAAGGTGATTTGACGCTGGAAGGTGGCGGTGATCCTGCATTGGATACCGATGGTTTGGCGGGTTTGTTAAAGCAACTGCGGGCGCGAGGAATTACCGGAATTACAGGGCGCTTTGGCGTTTATGCGGGGGCATTACCCTATCAACGTGTGCTGGATCGCGATCAGTTAGAGCATGTGGGATATAACCCGACGATTTCTGGCATTAATCTGAACTTTAATCGCGTGTTTATGGAATGGAAGCGGTCGGGATCGGGGCATGCGTTTTCATTTAGCGCCAAGACCAAAGCGTATCGTCCTGAGGTTGGAAATGTGTCGATCCGCGCGGTTAACCGCAAAGAGCCAATTTATAAATATACGAACAGCGGTGGGCGGGATAATTGGACGGTGTCAGCACCGGCCCTGGGCAACAAGGGTAACCGTTGGTTACCTGTGCGTAGCCCTGCAGATTATGCGGGTGAAGTGTTTGTGCGGTTGGCGGCGGATTTTGGAATTAATTTGTCTTCGCATGTGTTGGTGAATAAAGCGCCCAAGGGGGCTGTGTTGGCCCGTGATGAAAGCGCACCGTTAAGTAGCGTTTGCAAGTCGATGTTGAAATATTCGACGAATTTAACGGCTGAAGCCGTTGGGTTGTCCACATCGATTAAGCGCGGTGTAAAGCCGACGAAAGTGTCCGGTAGTGCGCAGGCGATGAATGTGTGGTTGCAGGGGCGGTTTGGCGTTCGCAATACCAAGCTGGTTGATCATTCTGGGTTGAGCGAAGACAGCAGAATTACTGCGCGCGATATGGTGCGTGTACTTAGCGCAGTGGGATGGAATGGGCCGCTGCGATCGTTGATGAAACCGATTGCGTTACGCAATTCGGATTGGAAAAAAACGCCGATTGGTGGCGTCGAAATTCAAGCGAAAACGGGGACGTTAAATTTCACATCTGCCTTGGCTGGTTATTTAGACACGGCCAATGGTCAGCGTTTGGTGTTTGCAATTTTTACCGTGGATCAACGTGCCCGTGCCGCGATACCAAAATCAAAGCGCGACCGCGCACCCGGTGCAAAAAAGTGGGCGCGCAAGTCACGTATTATGCAGCATCAATTATTGGCGCGTTGGGGGCGGGTGTTTTAACTAAGTGTGAGGTGACGCGCACGCGCACCACGTTCGATGGCAGCCGTGTTTAAACGCGAGATATTTAATTCGTAGCGAGTTTCTTGCAAGAAGCGCAATTCTTCTTCGCGCAAGCGGCCGTCGGCGGCGGAAACATCGCAACATAAGGCGTAGGCTGTTTCGTATAATGTTTCTGGAAGGGCTGTTTTCACGAGACCAAACAATGCTTCGAGCCCGTCCTCTTCTGTTAGTATATCAAACACGGCGTTGGAAACATTGCTGAGTTTAGCAACATCGTAATCCGCAAAAATGGGTAAATGGTTCACAATACGTTCAATCGAAAGCAACTCGATTGTTTTAATATCTTGATCAGCCACGGAAACCGCCACCATCATTGCAACAAGTGCATCTTGTGGTGACCACGGGTTTGTTTGAGCTTGTGACATTGTGAAATCCCTATTTAGTTGGGCACAGATTATTGACCATACGTCTTTGGGGCAATAGGGAGTGAAGGAATAACCATTTTTTATTGGAAAAATCATGTCTGAACTGCGCGAAGAAGCCCTTAAATCCAAAGCTTGGCCTTTTGACGAGGCGCGCAAGCTGTTGAAGCGATTAAAAGGCAAGTTGCCCGAAAAGGGATATGTGCTGTTTGAAACTGGCTATGGCCCGTCTGGTTTGCCACATTTGGGAACCTTTGGCGAAGTTGCGCGTACGGCAATGATCCAACATGCGTTCGAAGTTATCACGGATATGCCAACCAAACTGGTTTCATTCTCTGACGATTTGGATGGTATGCGTAAGGTGCCCAGCAATGTGCCCAACCAAGACATGATGCAAGAGCATTTGCAAAAACCACTGTCAGATGTGCCCGATCCATTTGGGACACACGACAGTTTTGGTGCGCATAACAATGCCATGTTGCGCCGTTTTTTAGATACGTTTGGATTCGAGTACGATTTTTATTCATCGACTGAATATTACCGGTCAGGTGCGTTTGACGAGGTGTTGTTACGCGCGGTTGAAAAATACGACGAGATCATGGAAGTGATGTTAGCGTCGTTGCGCGAAGAGCGTCAGAAAAGTTATTCAATCTTCCTGCCGATTTCGCCAAAAACGGGACGCGTTTTATATGTGCCGATGAAGTCTGTGAACAAGGCTGACGGAACGATTACGTTTGACGACGAGGAAGGCGAAGAAATGACGCTGCCTGTAACAGGTGGCAATGTGAAGCTACAGTGGAAGCCAGACTTTGGCGCGCGTTGGTCTGCCTTGAATGTCGATTTCGAAATGTATGGCAAAGACCATTCAACCAACACACATATCTATGATAAGATTTGCCGAATTTTGGGCGCGCCTGCGCCGTCACACTTTTTCTATGAACTGTTTTTGGACGAAAACGGCGAGAAGATTTCGAAATCAAAAGGCAACGGTGTCTCTATTGACCAATGGCTGACCTATGCCAGTGCGAATAGCCTGTCTTACTTTATGTATCTTAAGCCCGGAACGGCAAAGCGGATGCATTTTGATGTGATCCCAAAGGCGGTTGATGAGTATCATCAACAATTGCGGGCATATCATACACAGGA
>DKMK01000073.1:14752-19643 GCA_002469545.1 Rhodobacterales bacterium UBA7416
ATGTTGTTGAATTTGGCGTCTGTTTCAAGTGCCGAAACCAAAGATGCAATGTGGGGCTTTATCAACAAGTATGCCCCAGATGCGTCGGCCGAAACAAATCCAGTTATGGATGATGCTGCTGGGTTTGCTGTGCGTTATTATCATGATTTTGTAAAACCAACCAAAGTGTTCCGCGCCCCAAGCGATCAAGAGCGTGGCGCGCTGGAAGATTTACGCGCAGGTTTGAGTAATGTTGATGTTGCCAAGGCGATGATTGACAAAAAGAATGCCGACATGGGTAAAGAGGCAGCTGATTTGTCTGGTTACGCATTGTCCGATGGTGACGATTTACAAGCGCTGGTCTTTGCTGTTGGCAAAAACCACGGTTTCGAAAACCTACGTGATTGGTTCCAAGCAATTTACGAAGTGTTATTGGGATCATCACAAGGACCGCGTTTTGGTGGGTTTGTTGCGTTGTATGGCGTTGATGAAACGATTGCGTTGATTGATGCTGGTTTAAATGGCGAATTGCTTGCTTAAGGCAACGTTGTTTTAATTTTTCCGATGTAGTGCTGTTCAGGTACAACAAAGGAGAAATATTGTGCGCTTTTGGCTGTTTCTTTTCTTGTTTGTTCCACAGATTGCATTCGCTGGGCAGTGTACGCCCGCGACTGATCCAGAATTCGTGTGTTCTTCGCGGGAGTTTGATGCCTGTGAAATGGATGTGGGTGGCATAACGCGACAGTATTGTCAGCATATTCCCAACCAAGGTGGGGCGTTACCTGCGGTCCTGTCGTTTCATGGGGCGGGAGGTAAGGCGAATGCGTTGGTCAACTTGTGGCGCGTGCAGACAGAGCAATCCATGATATTGGTGGTGCCAACAGCATTGGAAACCCGCGAAAGTGGGGATTGTTCGTTACGTTGGCGACAAATTGGAACCCCCGCAGATAATTGGCAAGAACTGAATAAAAGCGATCCGTGCGGTGGAGGCACGTGGCGTAGTGATTTGGATTTCACAGCGGCGTTAACGGACAAGTTAAAACGCGATTTCGAAATTAGCGATTTTTATGCGATGGGATTTTCAAATGGTGGTGGATTTATTTATCAACTGTATATGACAGATGAGTTGGCGCGGCGGTTTTCCGGTTTTGCAGTTGCGGGCGCAGGTATGAGTAAGAAAAAATTGGATGCCTCAGCTGCGCAAACCGGTATTGCGGGATACACGCCAAACGTAGATACGCTTGTGCCATTTTTATTTCAAATGGGCACAGAGGATAAAAAGAATATTGCGATCGAAGAGGTTATTGAGGCGGTGGATAACAATCCAGCATGCCAACCGATCCAGTCAGCGAAGGATGTGATGGATTGTTTTGGTTTTACGCATTTAAGTCAATCTGTTGGTGTCTTTGATATGCCAACGAGACGCACCATTACACGTGACTGGCTTGTATCATTTAACAACGCAGACACACATCGACATGAGAGTTTGTACCCCAATTTGGGACAAGGATCGGAACCCGCGGATCATACGATGACGGTTCGTGAAGACTATTTAGAAAAATCCAATGAACCAAGTGCGGCGGTTACCGTTTTGACGACCGTGGATGGAGGGCATGATTGGCCCGGTTGGGGCGGAAATCGCGCGCCGTGCCCTTCGCAGAACTGTGATGTGGATTTGATGCATGAAATCATACAATTTTGGCGCGCGAATGGTGGAATGAATTTGCCAATACCTTAAAATAATTCGGGTATTGCGGCGAGTAGGGCACAGATTACCAAGACGTAAATTACGTTCCAGTGCCGTTTTAACAATAGAAATCCAGACAAGGCTGTGAGAGCGACGACCAATAGGTTTAGGGACCCAAGTTCTGGTTTTAGCAATGTTACTGGGCCCATATTGATGTTGGTTACTGTTGTGAAAAATACATGAACGGCGAACCAAATGGAGAGGTTTAGAATGACCCCCACAACGGCGGCTGTCACACAGGTAAGTGCACCGCGCAAACGTGGCTGTGCACCGATCCATTCGATGTAAGGTGCGCCTGCGAATATCCATAAAAAGCAGGGCGCAAATGTGACCCATAAGGTCAAAGATGCGGCTGTGATTGCCATTGTTATTCCAGCTTGTTTAAACCCCGCCATGAAGCCAACAAATTCGGTGACCAATATAAGCGGCCCCGGTGTGGTTTCGGCCAATCCAAGGCCATCCATCATTTGTCCAGCCGTTAGCCATTCTTTGGTGCTTACGACGTCTTGGGCCATGTAAGCCAATACTGCGTATGCGCCGCCAAAGGTGACAACTGCGAGTTTTGAGAAGAAGTATGCAATTTGCGATAAAAACTCTAAGCCGAATATCCAATCGACAATAAGAATAGGTGCCCACCAGATTACCAGCCAGATTGCAATCGTGCGCAGTGTTTGGGTGAAAGGCTGAGGTGCTTTAGTTGGGGTGCGTTCCGCTGTTGTTGGTTGACCCAAAAAGCCCACAGCTGCGGCGCCGAGTATGATCAAAGGATAGGGAAGGTTGAGAAAAAATATACCGATGAATGCGGCGGCTGCGATGATGTAATGCGAAGTCGTTTTCAATGCTTTCTTTGAGACGCGTAGCAATGCTTCGATTACGATAACTACAACGGTTGCTTTTACGCCAAGAAACAGAGCGTTGATGAGTGGAACATCGCCAAAGTAGGCATAGATTGTTGCCAAAAGAGCGACGAAGAATGCACCCGGAAGTACGAAAAGTAGACCTGCAATTAACCCACCCAATGTGCCATTGATCCGCCAACCAGCATATGTTGCAAGTTGCATGGCTTCGGGGCCGGGGAGTAACATGCAAAAATTAAGTGCGTTCAAAAATTGATTTTCTGAAAGCCATTTTTTGTCGTTTACGATTTCACGGTGCATCAATGCGATCTGCGCGGCTGGACCGCCAAATGAAAGAACGCCGATTTTTGCCCATGTTTTGGTTGCTTCGCGAAGTGAGGGTTTATCTGGCATCTATTTGCTCTTTGTTTTGTTAACGGCCCAATCATGCGTTTCATTTTGAGCATCGCGCGCCCATCGGTAGAACGCATCGTAAATCAAAAAACCTGCTTCCATCTGTTGAAGGTCATCTTTGTACATACGTGAAAGACCGACTGACATTGCCAATAGGCCGGCGCATTCGGGGGCGATATCGTGACTGTTGGTATCTGCGCCACGTACAATTTTTGAAAGTGTCTTTAGGGGTGCATTATTTAATACAAAGCGATCTACCATTGTTTCAAACGTACAGTTTTCACCGTCGTGCGACCACGAAACACCTTCGACATCAAAGGGGGTGGCATTAAATTTTTCAGCAACAGAAGTGACTTGAGAAGGTGAGACAAAGAGGAACTGAGCGTTTGGATCGACAAAACGACGGATCAACCATGGGCAGGCAATGCGGTCAATTTTTGGGCGATGACGTGTAACCCATAAGGTATGACCGCGATCGGACCATGGTATGACGCCGTTGGGTACGCGGATTTGGCCAGCTTCGCGCCATCCATAATTGCCGCCTTCTAGGTTTTGTGCATTCACGCCATATGTCCGCAATATTGCTGCGACACCTTGCGATAGTTTTAAACCTTTTTGGCAAACAATGATGACGCGGCGATCCGTTAGATCTGGAATGAGTGTTTCAATTTGATCGAAAGGATGACGTAATGCGGTGGGGATTAAGTTTGGGTCAGAAGAAAAATCGACATCAATTGAAACGTCTATGATTATCGGACATGTGGGCGTTCCGATAAGTTTGGATAATTGAGCAACCGTGATTTGTGTGGGTGATGGCATAATAATGCTTCCTAATTTGTGACTGGAAGCGAAGCTTGGGCCTAAGCCTCACGGGGTGATCGCGACCCCATGGCGGTAATATGGTGGTTTGTCAGCTTGTGGTCAAGAACGAAGCATTGGCCAGTTTACGTGACGTAAACGTCATCTTTGGTGTGAATTGACTTGTGCGACACTGCTTTCGGGGGTTTTATAATGGCAATCAACCTCGGCTAGCGCAGCTGCGCTTTTGGAAAGGCACTCTTATGAACGACGCTTTTATTTATGACGCAATTCGAACACCACGTGGCAAGGGCCGCAAAGATGGTTCGTTGCACGAGGTTACGGCGGTAAAATTATCAGCGGATATGCTGAACGGAATTGCATCGCGTAATAATTTACAAGACACAACACAGATTGAAGACGTGATTTGGGGCAATGTTACCCAAATCGGTGAACAAGGTGCCTGTTTGGCGCGTTCGGCTGTTTTGTATTCTGATTTAGATGAGCGCGTACCGGGTGTTTCGATCAACCGTTTTTGTGCGTCTGGATTGGAAGCTGTTAACATGGCTGCAAATCAAGTGCGCGGTGGTGCGGGTCATGCATATATCGCGGGTGGTGTGGAAAGCATGAGCCGCGTTCCTATGGGCATGGATGGTGGCGCGATTGCGGTAGATCCTTATTTGGCTATGAAAGCGTATTTTGTACCGCAGGGAATTTCGTCGGATATTATTGCGACAAAGTATGGATTTAGTCGTGATGATTGTGATGCGTTTGCAGTTGAGAGCCAAAAGCGTGCGGCGGCGGCAACGGCAGCTGGTGTATTCAATGGATCGCGCATTGCAGTCAAAGATCAAAATGGACTGGATATATTGACGGTGGACGAACAAATTCGCCCAACTGACATGCAAGGCTTAGGTGCGTTGCGTGCGTCATTTAAAGATATGGGTGAAACAATGCCCGGTTTTGATGCAATTGCATTGATGAAGTATCCGGAATTGGAGCGTATCAATCACGTTCATCACGCTGGGAACTCTTCTGCTATTTCAGATGGCGCTGCTGCAGTTCTGATTGGTGATGCTGAATTTGGTAAGCGGAATGGTTTGAAGCCACGCGCGCG
>DKMK01000127.1:0-1565 GCA_002469545.1 Rhodobacterales bacterium UBA7416
TGTGTCGCTTTTCAGTAGCCGCTTCGAAGCAGACCCACTGATCGAAAACCCACGTGATACTTGGTATTTTGCATTTGCGCGAATGCCACCGGAAACCGCAAAAGGATCGGTGGAATCGAATACCTTTAATTCAACGAATGGCGCGATGCCCCAAGTCAGTTTTGGGTAAAGACCAGAAACAGATTCAACACCCGCAGGCAATGCAGACGCATCTGAAATATCTGCACGCGCCGCCAAAAGAGATGCTCCATTTACGTGATTTTTCAAAGTTTCCAAATCATGTCGATTTAAAGTGATCGCCGAGGCGGCCAGACCATTGTCCATCGGGACGATCGTAAAGCTTTCAACACTATCGGGGAATACTTTCGCCATCGCGCGGGCTGTGCGACCAACCGCGTTGGCGACTGCCTTATACTTGCGATTTGTTATACGCACCTCGGCGTGAACGCCGTTAAAATGCAACGACTCGACACGGATTTGATCTTTCTTTAACTCCGCGTCTAGCTGTTCGCGCGCTTTTTCTTGAATGCCCGCTATCTGAGTCCATTCCGTGGATTTCGAATAATTCGCATCACGTTGATGGATAGGTGTTGGCGCACGATCCACAAAACGATTGTTACGCTTTGGATTCAGTGCAGTGCTAAAGTTGATGCCAACTTCGGAACCATAAAGATAATAAACACCAACTTGCATGCCCCGTTTTGTACGGTAATCCAGCCCTAGATTAATCGGTGATTTACGATCAAACGTTGCGTTTGGGCGTGTCCGGTTTTGGCCATCACGTGTCAGTAATTCATTTTCAAGAACATAGTGATCTGACGAATATTCGGCCTTCAGGCGCAACCCTTCGACAGGCATTTCCCACTCTATGCCGCCAAAGCCACCGACAGGTCCGCGAAACCACGACCCAATATTTGGCGATCCACCAAGTGTCGTATCAATTGCCGTGACATTGGTCGTATCAGATAATCGACCCCAACCAAGCCCTGCAGTCAGTTTTAGTTTGGATCCCAAGTTTTTGGACGCAACCAAATACTGCCCTGAATACAAACCTGTACCCATAAAGTCTCTCAGGCCAACGGCCACCGCTGGAATATAGTCACGTTCGTTTACTAAACGGTATTGGAAATCAAAACTGCGGTCGAAATAGCTGGGTGATGTTATCGGTCCGCCGATGGCCCAATTTCCCAACTTTGCATAGCGAAAAGAGCCCGACAAACGTGGTGTGATTTGGAAGGTAAATGTACCCCGCGTGAAGTCAGAAAAAGACGAAAGGCTCGTAGTCAATTCTGCGTCTGGCTGGCTTTCCGCACTGGGCATGTCGATCAGGCCTGTTGTGCCATACATTCCCAAGGATGGACTCATTGTTGTTTGTTGTGCGTCGACAGTACTTGGGCCAACGCCAATCGCTATCGCACTGGCACAACAAAACAACGCTGGCTTACAAAAAAACGTTTTCATTCTAAATCCCCAACCGAAATACCCTTTGGCGAACTCTAGGGCCTATTGCCGCTCAGCGAAACCCACAGATTCAATGGGGTTATATTTTTTCATAAGTGATGTAG
>DKMK01000127.1:1587-18301 GCA_002469545.1 Rhodobacterales bacterium UBA7416
TAGTGCTCTGGCTTGTATGGGCCTTCTGTTTTCACACCAATGTAGTCTGCTTGCTCTGTTGACAGCTCTGTCAACTTCACGCCAATCTTTGCCAAGTGTAAACGTGCAACTTTTTCGTCCAAATGCTTAGGCAAAATGTATACTTCGTTCTTGTACTCGTCACCCTTTGTCCAAAGCTCGATTTGCGCCAGAACTTGGTTTGTAAAAGAAGCTGACATCACGAATGATGGGTGACCCGTTGCGTTCCCAAGATTCAACAAACGACCCTGAGACAGCAAAATCATACGGTTGCCAGATGGCATTTCATACATATCCACTTGGTCTTTGATGTTTGTCATTTTCAAGTTACTTAGTTGCGCAACTTGAATTTCATTATCAAAGTGACCNNTTGCCAACGATCGCCATGTCTTTCATTTCACGCATATGCTCAAGACGAATGATGTCTTTGTTACCTGTCGTCGTGACGAAAATATCAGCGTCGGCAACAGCATCTTCCAATGTTGTCACTTCGAAACCGTCCATTGCCGCCTGAAGCGCACAAATCGGATCAATTTCAGTCACTTTCACACGCGCACCAGCGCCTTGTAATGACGCAGCAGAACCTTTGCCGACATCACCGTAACCACAAACAACAGCCGTTTTACCAGCCATCATTGTGTCTGTTGCGCGGCGGATGCCGTCAACCAATGATTCTTTACAGCCGTATTTGTTGTCGAATTTTGATTTTGTTACACTGTCGTTCACGTTGATCGCAGGGAAAGGCAATTCGCCTTTTTTGTGCAATTCGTACAAGCGATGGACACCGGTTGTTGTTTCTTCGGAAACACCTTGTATTTCATCGCGCGTTTTCGTGAACCAGCCCGGTGATGCCGCCATGCGCTTTTTGATTTGCGCAAAGATGGCTTCTTCTTCTTCGGAGCCAGGGTTGTCCAACAGGTTCGTTTCGCCAGCCTCAACGCGTGCGCCCAAAAGAACATACAAAGTAGCGTCGCCACCGTCGTCTAAGATCAGGTTTGCACCTTCTGAGAACATAAATGAGCGATCAAGGTAATCCCAATGCTCTACCAATGATTGGCCTTTAATTGCGAAAACGGGAACACCTGATTCAGCAATCGCCGCCGCGGCGTGATCTTGCGTTGAATAGATGTTGCAAGACGCCCAGCGCACATCCGCACCCAATGCCGTCAGTGTTTCAATCAAAACAGCTGTTTGAATTGTCATGTGTAGTGATCCAACAATCCGTGAACCCTTCAACGGCTGGCTTGCGCCAAACTCTTGACGCAGGGACATAAGGCCCGGCATTTCTGTTTCAGCGATGTCCAGTTCTTTGCGGCCAAATTCCGCAAGAGATATGTCCTTAACAATATAGTCTGTTGCCATCTTACTAGGCTCCTGTAATTTACCCGTTCTATCGGGCATGTAACATCCTACAAGTTGATAAACAAGAGTAGCGAACCACTATCGAATTCGGAGAATCGTTTTGAGCAATAGTAGCCCACGGGCATGGCAAAGAATGTTATCAGGGCGTCGCCTAGACCTCTTAGATCCATCCCCGATGGACATCGAAATCGAAGATATTGCCCATGGCCTTGCTTTTGTTGCTCGATGGAATGGTCAAACCCGAGGAGAGTACCCTTATTCGGTGGCTGAACATTCTGTTTTTGTTGAGCAACTGTTTTATCGATTAAATCCAAAAATTGATGTAAAATGGCGCCTTGCGGCCCTGCTGCATGATGCGCCGGAATACGTAATCGGCGACATGATAAGCCCAGTCAAGGCCGCGGTTGGTCCAGGCTACGGCGAAATGGATGAACGGCTGACTGCAGCTATTCATACCAAATTCGGCCTACCCGCAATAATTCCAAGTGTAATCAAAAAACAGATAAAACGTGCCGACATGCTGTCTGCATGGCTGGAAGCCGTGCAAATTGCTGGTTTCAGCGCAACAGAGGCAAATAAGTTGTTTGGAGACCCTGTATTGTCGGATTTGCCTCAGACAAGCCTGCGTCCACATGCCCCTATGCAAGTCAAAGGACAGTTTTTAGAAGTGTTTAACGATTTGATGGAGAAACTTTAATGGAACCCGCGCAGTTATTCTATGTCGATGGATCGCCGTTTGCACGTATTTGTCGAGCCCTAATTATCGACTGGGAACTGCCCGTAGAAACAGTAAAACTTGATTGGCCGTTAGATACATCTTTTTTTGATGAGAACCCACTGGGTCAAGTTCCTGTCTTAAAAACAGTTGGCGAAACCATTTTCCCGACATCGCAAATTGCAGAACAATTATGGGCAATGACAACCGAAGCCCAAGCACCCTATTTTGATCCCTTAGCCGATCGCCAATTATTTTTAACCGTTTTGGCGATGGGCGATGCGATGGTTGCGGCCAATCAAATCACACGAACGGGTCTTCGCCCCACCGCCGAAAACACATATGGCATCGACATCGTTGAGCGCCATGGAATGCGTGTTGAGCGCACACTCGATTGGCTAGAAGAGCGCAGCGGTAAATGGTTGATGGACGACACAGTCAGCGTTTGCGACTATGCTTTGGCTTGTATTTTGTTGTGGTCAGACAGCCGTTGTCCAACTGATTGGCGTACACGTCCAAAACTGACACGGATTGTCGAAGAACTGTCCACAGGTGACAGTTTTGCACAAACCGTGCCTAGCCCTTGGAAACCTACCGAATAAGTTTTTTAAACTTACTTGGCAAAGTTTTGTTGTGCCAGACGACGCGCACGACGACTTTGCTCCAGATATATTTTGCGGCGCTCACTGTCACCTAGTGGTGTGATGTTTGAGCCTTGAAGAGTTGCAGATGTCATCATGCCTGAAAAAATATTTAACATTTCGTTTCCTAACGTTGTTTCTGTTCTTGGATCTAGGTATAGCGAGTTGAATAGGTATTTAAGTAAAGAAAGTCACATTTTTTGGCACTTATACCTAGTGCTTTACATTTTATAGTGACTTATCACACTAATTCGTTGAGATAGCTTAGCGATAAAACCGTTGATCTGCTCTCAACTGCGCCAACCGACGCTCACGACGGCTCTGTTCCAAGTGTAGTCTGTAACGATCATCTTCCCCGAGCGGAGATATAAGCGAGTTTGCCTTGGTGACGCCTCTAAGCACGTCTACGAATATATTTAACATTTTATAGCCCTTTCAATTTACCTAGGCTACTAGTTAGCCTTATTGACATGAGCTTCACAGTCAGGAATAATTTAGATATGTTAGATAAACTTACATACTAGATATGGATTGGCGATTAATTCCTTCCTTGCATGCCCTTCGTGCTTTCGAAGCAACCTCGCGGTTGCGTAGCTTCAGCAAGGCCGCCAGCGAATTAAATGTAACGCACGCCGCAATTTCGCAACATGTTCGCGCATTAGAAGCAGAGTTCGGCGAGTCTTTAGTATTTCGACAGGGACGTGGATTAGCACTCACAGACCAAGGTGCACAATTTGCACAATCCCTGCGCTCTGGTTTTTGGGAAATTGAAACAGCCGTCAAAGAACTTCGCAACAATGGCGATGTGCGTTCTTTAAATATTTCTGCTACACCTGCTTTCGCAGGGCAATGGCTCATGCCACGCATTGGCGACTTTTGGCAAAAACACCCCGACATCATTTTAAACATCAATCCCAGCGTTCATTTGGTCGATCTGGCACGCGATGGCTATGACATGGCAATTCGATATGGTGCCGGCAATTGGAAGGGTTTAGAATCCAAGCGGCTACTTCACGGCGACTTTTGTGTTGTTGCGCGTGCAGATTTGCTGGCGGGGCGCCGTGTTGATTGTTTAGATGATGTCCTCGACATTCCATGGCTGTTAGAAGGGTCGATGATGGAGCGTGCTGCCTTGCTTGAATCCGCAGGCGTTGATTTTGATTCAGCGGACGTCAAAATTTTCAACACAAATGAAATGGTTCTGTCAGCTGTTCATGCGGGTCTAGGTATGTCGTTGCAAACCGGCGCCCTGGTGCGATCCCAAATTGCCGATGGATCATTGATAAACATATGTGATCTTGCCCAAGATGGGTTGAGCTACTTTGTGGTCATACCAAAAGATAGACGTCACAAAGATTTGCCAGTATTTACCAAATGGCTGTTTGAAATGGCGCGTTAACGCGGGCTTCGTTTTGCCAGAATACGCTGTAATGTCCGACGGTGCATATTCAAACGTCGTGCGGTTTCGGATACATTTCGATCACACAGCTCATAAACGCGCTGAATATGTTCCCAGCGAACACGGTCAGCTGACATCGGATTTTCTGGCGGTGGCGGTAAATCTCCATCGCTGGCCAGCAATGCATTTGTTACATCATTCGCATCCGCAGGCTTTGATAAATAATCTGTCGCACCGATTTTAACAGCAGCAACTGCGGTCGCAATTGCACCATAGCCAGTTAATACAATAATACGGGCATTTGGACGTTTTTCACGCAATACTTCGACAACGTCCAATCCGTTACCGTCCTCTAAGCGTAGATCAACAACGGCGTAAGCAGGTGGTGTCGCCGTGCAAAATGCACGACCAGCGGCCACAGTTTCCAAAGCCGTGGGTGCAAAGCCACGCTTTTCCATCGCGCGCGCCAAACGGCGACGAAACGGTTCGTCATCGTCTAAAATCAGCAACGTATTATCGGTACCAACTTCATTCAATGCACGTTCGTTATTCTTCATTGTTTCGTCCCCTTTGCCCAAACATATTGCTTTCAATCACAGAGGTCAAACACCAGCGAAACATGAAATTGTTTTTGCCATATCTTCGGGTGATGTATCACGTCTGAAAAACTGCAAAAAACCCGTTTTGTCCATCAAGTAACTTTGTGTCGAGTGATCCATAAGATAATCTTCACCTTCGCCACTTTTGCGGAAAAAAGTACGATATGCTTTGGATGCTGCCTTGACCTGTTCTTGTGTGCCCGTCAGGCCGATCAAGCGGGGATGTGAAGCGGCGACATAGTCATTCAATGCGGAAACAGTGTCGCGTGCTGGATCAATCGTTATGAATACAGGCGTAATCTCTACCCCGTTTTCATGCAATATATCAACTGCATCCAAATTGCGCTGCGTATCCAAAGGACAGATATCAGGGCAATAAGTGTATCCAAAATATATCAACGTTAATCCTGTAATAACGTCTTTCTCGGTCACTGCATTTCCATTGTGATCCACAAGGGAAAACGGGCCGCCGATTGTGGCTTGGCCACCTGCAACCACAGAAGTGGCACAAGATTTTCCATCATTCCAAAAAACAAGCCCGCCCATCACCACAAGGGCAATGGCAGCAACTGCGGCAAATCCGATAGCAAAAAATTTTGTCATGCATGATCCCTTCTGGTCACGAGCATTTTCATCCTCTACCCTACAGGTCAATATAAGTCATGCGCGAAGATGTCACATCCGAAAGTACAATGAACCAAACAACGCACAATCTTTTCACCAACCAAGCCCGTAGCGAATGGATTCGTCTGCGAACGTTGATCTTTTTGCGCTGGATGGCAGTTACAGGTCAAATCATCGCCTTGGTGGTCGCGCATTATTTGGTCGAATTGGATCTAGAGCTCGCGCTTTGTTTTGTGGTGATCAGCGCCTCTGTTTTATTCAACCTGTTGGCCGGCTTTATTTTACCGGTGAACAAGCGACTTTCGCGCCGCGCCGCAATACTTAGCCTCTTGTTTGACTTATCGCAGTTGATCGCCTTGCTCTATTTAACCGGTGGCCTAAGTAATCCTTTCTCGTTGCTGTTGTTGGCTCCAGTCACCATTTCGGCCACAGCATTAACCTTACGTGCGACATTAATTTTGGGTGCATGTGCAATTGCAATGATTACCCTCTTAGTGAATTTTTACATCCCACTATCATTTCAAAACGGTGACGTTGTCGATCTTCCACCCCTCTTTATCTGGGGTAATTGGTTCGCTTTGATAATCGGGTTTGTCTTCTTGTCCGGTTATGCGCGTCGTGTAACAATCGAAACTTTTTCAATGTCCCAAGCTTTAGCCGCAACACAAATGGCACTGGACCGAGAACACAAATTAACAGTTCTGGGTGGCGTTGTCGCAGCTGCTGCACATGAAATGGGTACGCCATTGGCAACGATTAAAGTGGTAGCAACCGAGCTGGAAGAGGAGCTGCACGACAAACCAGAACTACAAGACGATGCACGACTTATTCGCGAACAAGCCGTGCGGCTATCAAAGATTTTGCGTGATATGGGTAGGACTGGTAAAGAAGACTTACATCTAAAACGTGCGCCAATAACAGAAGTGTTGCGCGAAGCAGCCGGACCCCATGAAAATCGCGGGAAAAAGATCACATTCCTGGTCAACGGATTACCTTTCGAGGAAAGCTCGCGCCACATCCCAAATCTACCACGTCAGCCAGAAATATTGCATGGCCTGCGAAACTTAATTCAAAATGCCGTTGATTTCGCGCGCACGCAAGTTTGGATCGATATCAAAGTGACCGATCAAACGATCCGCGTTTTGGTTGCAGACGACGGCAAAGGATACCCTCATGATTTCCTTGGCCGCATAGGTGATCCATTTTTACGTCGCCAAAAGAAAAAGAAAAACCCAGATCGTCCAGAATACGAGGGTATGGGACTAGGTTTGTTTATAGCTAAAACAATGTTGGAACGAACAAACGCCCGCCTTACCTTCGCCAACGGCACTGCGACTGCAGCACCTTCTCCTGCTTTGGAATTTGCAACGGGCGCAATGGTTAGTGTGATTTGGGATCGCCATAATTTTTCAAAATCCGATAAATTAGACCACAAAAATCAACACGTTAAGCTGTAGGTTTAGAACTAGTTAACGTTGCATTAACCAATGCACCACATAGTCTGTCTCAAACTAGGGTAGCAGGCCGTGCAATTTAGTGATTCATTTGAATTTTTATTATTGATCGGCGTTGCCGTTTTTGCCCTGTTTGTCGGAAGGTATTTTCGAACTCTTTTGACGTGGGTTTCTGTTCGCGAACCCTCTCTTGAAAAAGAGATTCTGAATGCCATGCCTGCATTGCTTTGGGTGCAGGTAGATAACAAAGTTATTTGGGAAAACGAAGCATTTTCCCAGCTCCAGAGTTCCGTAGAGCGACCCGTATGCATTCAAAGCTTTGACATGTCCGAGGACTTGGTCTGTGACGGCAAGCTTTGTCGGGCGGTTCTTTCGGTCACACCGGATGGCAAAAAACTGTATTTTGACGTTTCGAAGCGAAAATTCGGCAACAAATCTTTTTACGCCGCTTTGTCGGCGAAGGCGGCCGTTACCGCAGAATCGGATCGTGCTCGCTTTGTCCAAACGCTATCGGAAACATTTGCTCATCTTTCAACGGGCATGGCCGTGTTCGACAAGGAACGAGACCTCTCTTTGTTTAATCCCGCGCTTGCCGAATTATTAGAAGTTAACCCACTATGGCTGGCCAAAAAACCAAGCCTTCGTGATTTCTTAGACCGCCTTCATGACAAAGGCGCTTTACCAGAGCCACGCAATTTCAAATCATGGCGAGATCAAATTGTTGAAATGGAAAAGAGCGCCGAGGCGGGTGCATATTTCGATGATTGGCATATGCCAAACGACAAAGTATTTCGGGTAACAGGGCGCCCACACCCCAAAGGCGCCGTTGCATTTATATTCGAGGATATTTCAAGGACAATTTCCGCAGAGCGCGAATATAGACTTGAAATCGAGCGACTTTACATGGCTCTCGATTCTTTGTCGGGTGGTGTAATCATTTTTGACAGTTCGGGAACGCTCTCATTTGCAAACACTTATTTTGACAACATTTGGAAAACCGAGTTGTCCAAAAATTTGGTTTCACCCACGGCTGTCGAAGTTGCAGAAATTTGGAATGAAAAATGCGAGCCTACACCAGTACTGGGCGAAATTCGTGAATTCATTTTGTCTGTCGGTGAACGCGCGAATTGGTCTGGTCCCATAAAAACAAAATCGGGCGTTTCCTATGAAATGCGCGCCACTGTTATGGTTGGTGGGTATTCCATGATCGCCTTTTGCCCAAAGACCCCCCAAATGATGGCTGCTCAGTAAAATTTGGTACAGCTAACACCTTGCCTTTGACAGTTCGAATGCCTTAACTCTGGTACATAAGGAGCAGGCATTGAAACAAGTATTTTCCCTAAACAGTGCGGATCAAACGGCGCAATTTGCATCTGCATTCGCATCGCATTTATCCGCTGGCGCAACCATCTTGTTGAATGGTCCTGTTGGCGCGGGGAAAACGCATTTCGCAAGACAGCTAATATTGAATTGTTTAGCTGAAATCGGATTTATCGAAGATGTGCCCAGCCCAACGTTTACCCTAGTGCAAACCTATGACATTGGCACAACCGAAATCTGGCATGCCGACCTGTATCGCCTGACTGGCCCATCAGAGGTTTACGAGCTGGGATTGGAAACCGCATTTGAAACTTCAATCTGCTTGGTCGAGTGGCCGGACAAGCTAGGCGAGCTCGCACCAAAAAACGCACTCTCCATAACTTTTGATTTGGGCGAAGACGACGCGCGTATCGCCACTTTGGAATGGACCGCTGATTATTGGACGCCCATTGTTCAAACCGTAAAAGAGGGGCTTGAGAATGCGCAAACGTGAAAGCTTAGTTCAAGGGTTTCTAGCAACCACACCATGGGCTGGTGCAACACGTGATGCCTTGGCAGCCGATGCATCGGGGCGCAGTTACGAGCGCCTTTCTTTGAACAGTAAAACTGCGATCCTGATGAACGCTCCTTATGAGGCTGGTGAAGACGTGCGTCCCTTTGTTGCCGTAACTGAAATGCTCAATGGCTTTAATTTAACGCCACCCAAAATTTTCACTCAAGACATTGAAAATGGATTCCTTTTATTAGAGGATTTAGGAAATGGCTTGTTCGCACGTCTTTGCGAAACAACCCCAACAATGGAAAATCGGATGTATGCGGCAGCTATCGATGTCTTGAAAGCATTGCACAAAAACGATGCGCCGCAATCTCTTCTGCCTTACGATATGTCCGTCTATCTGCGCGAAGTACAACTGCTGACACAATGGTATATGCCCGCAATAAACGGCGCACCAATTTCTGGCAAACTACAAGCCGAATTCGATAAGATCATGCATGGTGCATTCAATGCAATTCCAACACAGAATGCCGTACTGGTTATGCGCGATTACCACGCAGAAAATCTGTTGTGGCTTAAAGATCGCGAAGGCATCAATCGTGTCGGATTGTTGGATTACCAAGATGCCTTGGCTGGTCATCCAGCCTATGACCTGGTGTCATTGCTAGAGGACGCCCGTCGCGATACCAGCGATGAACTACGCGCCGAAATGCTGGCGCGGTATTTGGAAAATTCAAATTATGATGTGGATGCGTTTATGGCGGCGTATTCGCTGTTAGGTGCACAACGCAACATCAAAATAATTGGCATCTTTGCGCGTCTTTCATTGCGTGATGGTAAGACGCATTATGTTGATTTAATCCCACGCGTTTGGAATCATTTAATGCGTGACCTGCAACATCCAGCCTGCGCGGACTTAGCTGGATGGATTTACGAACATGTGACACCGCCCAACGCGGCTGTATTACAAAAGCTGGCGCATTCCACATGACCATAAACGCTGCTCTTATTTTCGCCGCAGGTTTTGGTACCCGAATGGGCTCGTTGACCAGATCGACCCCCAAACCAATGATACATGTTTCTGGCAAGCCATTGGTCGACTTTGCTGTTGATCTGACTTTGGGCGCTGGCATTGACCGCGTAGTTGCGAATTTGCACTATTTTCCAGAGCAGCTTGAAACACATTTGGCACAATATCCCACTGTTGCCACTTTGCGTGAAAATCCCGAAATTTTGGAGACGGGTGGCGGCCTAAAAAATGCTTTGTCAATGTTGGGAAATGATCCCGTTATCACGCTCAATTCCGATGCCGTTTGGACGGGTTGCAATCCGCTGACTGCACTGATTGATGCATGGGAACCCGCAAAAATGGATGCTTTATTGATGCTAGTTCCGATCAAAAAAGCCCAAGAGCACCGTGGCGCTGGCGATTTCAATCTTGAAATCAATGGGCAATTATCCCGCCGCGGCACTGCTCCAACAGCGGACTATGTTTATTCTGGTGCGCAAATTATCAAAACCGATTTACTCGCCGATATTTCACAAACCAGTTTTTCGTTAAATTTACTTTGGGACAAGATGCTAATGAAAAACCGTGCGTTTGGCATCACTCATCAAGGCGGGTGGGTCGATGTTGGTCGCCCCGAAGGCATTAAAGTTGCTGAGTTAGAGTTGGCAAAGCATGTTTGAACCATCAGACACTCCACGCGTTTATGCACTGCCGATTGGTGCTGATTTTTCAACATCGTTTATCGCTGGGCTGCAAGCGCGTCTGATCAATCAACCACCACACGCAATCACCCGCGTCGAGATATTTGTAAATACACGCCGCACCGAACGCCGCTTACGGGAATTATTTGTTAAAGCTGGCGCAGGTTTGTTACCACGATTTCATTTGATAACGGACATCGCAAACGACCCTTTGGGGCTGTGTGAATTACCACCATCCGCACCATCTGAAAAAAGAAAACTTCAATTGGGACAATTGATCCGCAGTTTGCTGAAAGCTGAACCAGATCTTGCCCCTGTATCTGCCACTTATGATCTAGCCGAAAGTTTGGCCGCCCTTATGGACGAAGTCCAAGGTGAAGGCATTAGCATGTCGGATGTAATCGATTTGGATGTTGGTGAACATTCCGCACACTGGAATCGCAGTAAAAAATTTCTTACCATTCTTGCTCAACACTGGGATCAGAACACGCGAACAGATCCACAGGATCGCATGCGCCACGTTGTTGAAACTTATGCAACGCATTGGGAAAACACCCCACCCAAGCACCCAATTTTGGTGGCTGGTTCCACTGGTTCACGTGGTGAAACCGCGTTGTTTATGCGTGCTGTCAGCCAGTTGCCAAATGGCGCGGTGATACTGCCGGGGTTTGATACAGAACTGCCAGATCAGGTCTGGGACAGCTTCACATCAAAGCGATCAACGCTCGATCATCCACAGGCGGGGTTTGCCAAACTCTTCGGTTTTTTAGGCCTTACGCATGATCAAGTTTTACCATGGATAACCTCAACAACAGGTCTGTCAGATCGCAATAAACTTGTGTCGTTGGCAATGCGCCCCGCACCGATTACCGATCAATGGCTAACCCATGGGCCAGCTTTAAAAGGCACTCTAGACAACGCGACCAAGAACCTTGAGCTTCTCGAAGCATCAACTCCCAAGGAAGAGGCCTTGGCCATCGCAACTCGCCTGCGTTATGCAGCCGAATGTGGGCAAGATGCCGTGCTCATTTCCCCTAGTCGTGATTTAACCCGCCGGGTCAGCGCCGCGTTGAATCGCTGGGACATAGAAGCGGACGATTCTGCAGGCATTCCATTGCAGTTGTCGCCACCGGGTATTTTTTTACGGGCTATCGCTCAATGCTTTGGGCAACAGATATTACCTCATAATTTCTTGGCGCTTTTAAAACACACGCTCACACATTCGGGAAAAGATCGAAACGAGCATAATTTGCGAACACAACGCGTCGAAATCGCTGTGTTGCGTGGCGGGCCACCCTTCGTCGAATTCACGCGTCTAAAAAGCTGGGCAGATAGCGATCCTGAAAAAATCCTTTGGGCAAAGTGGCTCAAAGATTGCTTTCAGCCGCTCGAAACAGCGCGCGAAATGGATTTGGACGAATGGATCACCTTGCACAGGGGAACTGCACAATCACTGTCCGACAGCCCAATGGCCGATGGATCAGGGCAGGTCTGGGAAAAAGACGCGGGTAAATCCGCTCTTGCCGCGCTGGACCAAATGGCAAACTTGGCACATTTAGGTGGCACGATGACGGCAGTGGAGTACAATGCATTGCTGCGTTCCGCATTGTCACAAGAATTACGTTCTGAACGTCAAACAGCTAACCCTCTGATTTCCATTTGGGGCACACTAGAAGCCCGCGTTCAGTCAAAGGACTTGGTAATTCTTGGCGGCCTGAACGAGGGTATATGGCCCGCTAAAACGGCACATGACATGTGGTTGAACCGCGATATGCGTAAACAATTGGGATTGTTATTACCGGAGCGTCGTATCGGTCTGTCCGCGCATGATTTTCAACAAGCGATCGCAGCACCCAACGTGATTTTATCGCGATCACAACGTGACGGCGATGCGCCTTCAACACCGTCCCGCTGGGTTATTCGTTTAACAAACTTAATTAACGGCTTAGGTGACGAAGGTCATATTGCACTTGCAGATATGCGGAAACGTGGATCGCACTGGATCGAACTTGCGCGTACTCTGGACAGACCCAGCCACACGATCGCCCCACAAACGCGCCCATCACCCATGCCCCCTGCGGATGCCCGTTTGAAAAAGCTGTCGGTAACGCAAATAAAGGACTTGGTTCGCGATCCATACAAAATTTATGCGCGCGTGATTTTAAGGCTTCGCAAATTAGATCCCTTGGGCAAACAAGCCGATGCACTGGAGCGCGGCAACGCAATTCACGCAGTTTTGGAACAATTCGTCGATCAAACACGCCAGCAAGATACCCAAATCACAGCCGAGCAATTTAACACGATTGCCAATGAGGTTCTGAAAGAAACCGTTCCGTGGCATGGCGCGCAACGGTTATGGCTTGCGCGGTTGGAACAGGTTGCCGATTGGGTTGTTTCCCAAGAAACCGAACGCCAAGCAGATGGTGAAAACATTGCATTGGAACATGATGGGAAAATGCGATTTGACGATTTGGACTTCGAACTGACGGTAAAGGCAGACCGCATCGACAGGGGCAAAACTGGCCTGCGTTTGTATGACTACAAAGCCAGCAAACCACCAACAGCAAAGCAAATCGAATTGTTCGACAAACAGCTTCAACTCGAAGCAATGATCGCTGCGATGGCAGGTTTTGATGGGATGGAGCCACAACAAGTTGAGCACCTGCGTTACATCGGTTTGGGGTTGGATCGCAAAGAAGAAGAAATCGAAATTGACACACAGTTGGTCCACGAAATCTATGAAGAATTTCGAAAACTCATCAACACGTTCAACACTCCAACCAAGGGATTTACAGCCCGCGACAAAGTTCAGCTTTGCACCCATGCATCCGATTATGACCACCTGTCCCGCAAAGGCGAATGGCAAGACAGTGACAAACCCGATCCACAGGTGGTGCCATGACAAACTTTGACGCTGCAACATTGGCGCAGATTAATGCCGCAGATCCCATGAAAAACACGTGGGTTTCTGCCAACGCTGGTTCTGGAAAAACGCGTGTTTTGACAGATCGCGTGGCACGATTGTTGCTGCACGACACCGACCCGCAACGCATTTTATGTTTGACCTATACCAAAGCTGCTGCTGCAGAAATGCAGAACCGTTTGTTCAAACGACTGGGCGAATGGGCGATGATGCCCGACGATAATTTACATGACGCCCTGTGTAACCTTGGTGAAGATCCCACGTTTCTGACGGCTCAAAAACTAACGCAAGCACGCACATTATTTGCTGCCGCTTTGGAAACGCCGGGTGGATTGAAGATACAAACGATCCATTCGTTCTGCGATGCATTATTGCGCCGCTTTCCATTGGAATCTGGCGTCGCACCACAGTTCAAAGTGCTGGAAGACCGGCAAGCTATTCAACTGCGCTCCGAAATCGTCGAGCAAATGGCAAGCGGCCCTGATACCACTGCGATTGATGCGTTGGCACAATATTACACTCGCATGGATACGGACGACCTGTCGGGTGAAATTGTTCGTAAACGGTTCAGCTTTACACAAGCGCCCACACCCATTTCATTTGATATTGACGAGACTACTACGCTTGCAACGCTCAAGGTTGATATTTTAACTGGGCTCGAAGAATTGTTAAGCGACTTATTAAAACGCATGGAATCTGGAAGTGATGCAGAAGCATTTTTGTCGAAAAAGGCGCAATTGGATTTAAAGAGCACCAATCTGTCAGATAACATTGATGCGTTAGAAACTTTGTTTTTAACCAAGGCAGGTAGCCCCAAAAAACGACAAATTCCAACACAAAAGGTTTTGCCAAAAGATGATTCAATCCGACAAGACATCGCAATTCTTGCCGAACGTGTTGAACATGCGCGCAATCAACGTCTTGCGATTTTGTCGTTCAAACGCTCAAAGGCATTGCATCTTTTCGCGACACAATTCCTGAAACGTTATGACGAGCGTAAGGCATTTAGTGCCTTGTTGGATTACGACGATTTGATCCATCGCTCTGCTCAATTACTCACCCAAAGCGCGATGGCGCAGTGGGTGTTGTACCGCCTTGATGGCGGCCTAGATCACATCTTGGTCGACGAGGCCCAAGACACCAGCCCAGCGCAGTGGGCGGTCATTGACTGTTTGGCGCGCGAATTTACGCATGGGGCATCCGCGAACGATCGCCCCCGCAGCCTGTTTGTTGTTGGGGATGAGAAACAGTCAATTTATTCCTTCCAGGGTGCTGACCCAGATGTGTTTGGGGAAAAGAAATCAGAATTTCAAACCCTTTTGGATCACATCGATCAAACGCTGGCAGATCGCGAATTATTGCACTCATTTCGGTCTGCACCACCTGTTTTGGAGTTAGTCGATACTGTTTTCGCTGGCGATGCAGGTGCGGCGATGCACAATCGTTCGCAACATAAGGCATTTCATGCATCCAAACCTGGACGCGTGGACTTGTGGCCGTTTATTGATACGGAAAAGAAACCTGATCCAGACGTCTGGTATCGCCCGCTGGATTTACCAGCGCCAAACGATCCACGTCAGGATTTGGCACGGCGTATTGCCGACAATTTGGCAGACCTGTTGCAAAGCGGGCAAGAACTGGAAGTCGAAGGCATACGCCGTCCAGTTACCGCCGGCGACATCTTGATTTTGGTGCAAAGCCGTGGAGCCTTGTTCAACGCAATCCTTAAAGAATTAAAATCCAAGGGCCTGCCAGTTGCAGGCGCTGATCGCTTAAACGTCGGTGAAGAGTTGGCAGTGCGTGATATATTATCCTTGTTGAAATTCGCCGCAATGGCAGACGATGATTTGTCTTTGGCAGAAGCAATGCGTTCACCTTTACTTGGCCTATCGGAAGGCGATTTATTTTGTGTCGCTCATGGTCGCAAAGGTACGTTGTGGCAATCACTGCGTGACAATTCTGATTTTGAATCAGCGCTGAACATCCTGCACGATATCCGAACACAGGTTGATTATTTACGCCCCTTCGAACTTATCGAACGGCTGTTGATTAAACATAAAGGTCGCGAAAACCTGTTGGCCCGTCTTGGCCCCGAAATCGAAGATGGCATTGATGAATTACTGTCCCAAGCGATGCAGTACGAAACGCTAGAGGCGCCAACGCTTACAGGTTTTCTGCACTGGTTCGCATCAGGAAAAGTTGAAATTAAGCGCGACATGGGTGCCGCTCCAAATCAAATTCGTCTGATGACAGTTCACGGCGCAAAGGGGCTTGAAGCGCCCATAATCATCTTGCCCGATACTGGCACCAAGAGAGCACAAAACAGATCACAGATCACTGCACTGGGCGAAACCGCAATTTGGCGTAGTTCCAGCGCTGATGCCGCCGAAGCACAATCAAGCGCTGATGTTGAACAGAAGGAACGTGAACAAGCGGAGAAAATGCGGCTGCTTTATGTGGCGCTGACCCGCGCCGAAAGTTGGCTGATTGTTTGCGGCGCAGGGGATCGGCCCAAGGATGGTAAATGTTGGTATGATTTGACTGCTGCTGCGATGACATCCATGGATGCGCAAACCTTTGCGTTTCAAAACATCGGCAAGGGTTTGTCATTGTCGAATGATGAATGGTCCACGCTGTCGTTGGCAGGCCCGCCACAAATCGACGCCGTTAAAGTCGACAGTACCCCCGATTGGATGACAACCATTGCGGCCAAACGTGCAAGGCCAAGTCAGCCAATTGCACCATCGAAACTGGCTGGTGCTAAGGCCCTGCCAAATGATGATGCGCTGCCAGAAGATCAAGCAAAACAACGTGGTAGCTTTTTGCATCGATTGCTGGAGCATCTGCCAAACCAACCTGCAGATACGTGGCAGCCATATGCGCGTAACCTCTTAATCGAGGCACCTGATGCGGCCATGGTCGACGCTTTAATTGATGAAGCCGTGACCTTGTTGAACGATCCAAACCTGAACCATATTTTCTTTGGCTTAAACACATTGGCAGAGGTTGGCATCACGGCACCATTGTCTGAAAACGGGTCAAATATGATGGGCTATATTGATCGGTTAATCGTCGATGATTCCACTGTCCTTGCAATTGATTTCAAAAGTAACGCTGGTATTCCTGACACAATCGAGCAAACACCTAAGGGCATTTTAGCACAGCAAGGTGCCTATTTATCGGCGCTGAAACAGATTTATCCCGACCATCATATTGATATTGCTATATTATGGACCCGCACAGGGCAGATTATGTCAATTCCACACAACATCGCGATGATTGCGTTGGAAGCGTCACTACATCTTGACGATTCAGGTGAACGTTCTTAGGTTCCGAATAGAGAAAAACACTGGAGAAGCCCCATGGCAACTGTAAAAGTAACCGACGATACATTCGCAAGCGAAGTCACCAATTCAGACATTCCCGTAGTGGTTGATTTCTGGGCAGAATGGT
>DKMK01000058.1:0-5365 GCA_002469545.1 Rhodobacterales bacterium UBA7416
GGTCAGTCGGCGCGACATGCAAAATCTATGGCCAACATTGGCATGTTTGGGAAGAAAATGGCCGCTTGGTTTACCAAGATGAAAATGGATTATTAGACCTACCAATGCCAACATTGATTGGGGCACATCAGGTGCAAAACGCGGGCATTGCCATTGCAACACTTCGGTACTTAGGAAAAAGCGACGTCGCCTTTGAAGGGGCGATGTTGAACGCGAATTGGCCCGCGAGATTACAAAAATTACGCGCTGGTCCATTGATCGACGCAGCACCCCAAGCAGAGATCTGGCTGGACGGCGGCCACAACAAAGCGGCAGGTATTGCCTTAAGCGAAGCATTGGGACGTTTACCAGATCGTAAATTATATTTGATCGTTGGCATGCTGAATACCAAGGATTCATCTGGATATATGGAACCCTTAAAATCACGCGCCGACAAATTATACGGCGTGTCGATCCCAGGCGAAGCCGCAACACTAAGCGCGAAAGAAACAGTTGATATTGCGCAAAAGGTCGGCTTTGATGCTGTCGAAGCAATTGATTTTGAGACGGCGGTTAATGATATTGTAAAAACAGACCCCAGCGCAAGAATTCTGATTTGCGGCTCACTGTATTTGGCGGGCAAAGTTTTACAAACCAACAGTTAAGTTGATTTTCATACGTTAAGAGGCAAAAGAGTTTTGTCATGCAGACAGTCAAAATAAAACTAAACCGAAAACCCAATGATTTTTTGGGTAATTTTCATAGACCCGTGTTTGTGACGGGGTTGCCAAGGTCTGGAACTTCGATGGTTGCCGGCCTGATGCATGAATTTGGTGCGTGGATTGGTGAAACAACTCCCGGGAATGGTGCAAACCCCAAAGGGTTTTTCGAGAACGCAGATATTCGAGATAAGATTTTAAAACAAACCTTACGAACACTTGGCGTCAGCGCTGCGGGCGTTTCACCTTTGCCAGATCCTGAAATCAATACAAATTTTAAATATTTGGTCGACGGCCAAAAGGTTTCAATGCGGTTCCGCATGCGCCAAATTGTTCAAGACCAAGGTTACGATGGAACTGATCGGTGGATGTTTAAGGGTGCCAAATTAAGCTTAATGTGGCGCATGTTTAACAACGAATTTCCCAATGCGGATTGGATCATCGTGCGTCGCCAACGCGAGGGTTTTGTAAAATCCTGTATGAAAACCCACTTTATGAAACAATATTCAACCGATCCGGCCTTCTGGAATAATATGGCAGACGAATATGACCTGCGATTGGATCAACTTAAAAACACAGCTAAAAATGTCCATGAAGTTCATACAGACGATATCTTAAGCGGCGATACAGCAAGTCTAAAAAGCACTGTGATGAAAATTGATGGTCTAAGTTTCAGCATCGCAAAAGTTCGCAAATTTGTTGACCCGAAACACTGGCATCACAGCTAACTTCGCATACGTTCGCCCATTGGATCAAAGGGCGCATCGATCGCAATTGTCGCCGCACGACGTTCACCTAAAATTTCAATTTCGAACATACCCTCCGATTCAATTTCAGACAGATCGGTCGGAATATAACCCTGTGCCATCGACACCCCTACGGAATGAGCAAACCCACCTGACGTAACCCAACCAACAACTTGCCAATCGCCATCGCGTTGTGGATTAACACCTGAAATTTCAACACCTTGCGCATCAAAGCGCGGTGCGCCATGGCCGTGTGGTGGGTCAATCGCATCAAAGGTTTTGGTGGTTTTTGCCCAGATCGGTTCATCGCCCATAACATCACAGGTACCTGCAGAAATCTTAAATGAGGTGCGGCGCAATTTTGGGCCGTTTGCCAACTCTTGAGTCGCAGCAGATCGGCCAATGAAATCAGATTTGTTTAACTTAATGAAACGCTCCATGCCTCCCTCATAGGGGCCATAGATTGGCCGTAACTCTGCAAACCAAGTGGGAAAGTTTTTTTCCAATCGCATGGATAACAATGCACGCATACCAAAATCGCGAATACCAAATTCGGCACCTGCTTGTTTTAACCCGTCATAGACGCGACGCTGGTATTCAGGAGCAACCCAAATTTCATAGCCCAAATCACCAGTATAGCTGATGCGATTGATCATGCATGGCGCACCGTTAACGTCAATTTCGCGAAAATCCATAAAGCGGAAACCACTGTTTGAAACATTGCTATCAACTAGCTTCTCCAGAACTTTGCGGGCATTTGGCCCAGCGATGGACAGCCCTTGCAATGACATATCAAACCGCTTGATTGTAACGCTGCCATTGTCTGGTTGATGCTGCTGGAACCAACGCATGTGGTATTTTGTGGCGCCAAGTGAACCAAACATGATGAACCGATCTGGGCCCGCCTTTGCAATGGTAAAGTCGCCTATCAGTTTGCCATTTTCATTCAACATCGGCGTTAAAACAATTCGACCTTGCTTGGGCATTGTGTTTGTCATCAGGTGGTCAAGGAATGCTTCCGCCCCAGCGCCCGTGAATTCATATTTCGCAAAATTCGAAATTTCTGTGATGCCAACCGACTCCCGCACAGCTTTGACTTCGTTGGCAATGTGTTCGAAATCGTTCGAATGATGAAACGATAAAACATCGTGGGCCTCGGCGGCTGACGGTGCGAACCACAATGGCGTTTCAAGCCCCCATGTATCGCCCATAACAGCATGATTTTCGTTCTTCATCACGTCATACAATGGCGTTGTTTGTTGCGGCCGCGCGGCAGGCAATTCTTCGTTAGGATAACTAATGGAAAAGCGACGCGAATAATTTTCACGTACCTTTGCATTGGTATAACGAAGCGTCGCCCATTCGCCGTAACGCGCGACATCCATAGCAAAAATATCAAAACCCGGATCGCCATCAACCATCCAATTTGCCAGCGCCAAACCAACACCACCACCTTGGCTAAAGCCGGCCATAACCGCGCAAGCTGACCAATAATTCGTCAACCCAGGCACGGGCCCAACCAATGGATTTCCATCAGGTGCGAATGTAAACGGTCCGTTGATGACTTGCTTAATGCCCGCCTTCTCAAATGCTGGGAAATGTTTGAATGCCACTTCTAGCGAAGGTGAAATGCGATCCAAATCCGGCTGCAATAACTCATGGCCAAAATCCCACGGCGTGTTCACCGGTGACCAAGGTTTACAAGCTTGTTCATATGTTCCCAAAAGCAACCCATTGCGTTCTTGTCGCGTATAAATCTCACCTTTGAAATCAATAACACCAACCAATTCGCGACCTGTATCTTGATTGAATTCGACAACCTCTGGCATCTCATCGGTCAAAAGATACATGTGTTCCATTGCTAAAACGGGCAATTCCAACCCGACCATGCGCCCCACTTCGCGCGCCCACAGACCACCGGCATTGACCACATGTTCGGCCTTTACCGTGCCGTTCTTGGTGATGACATTCCACATGCCATCGCTGTCTTGGGTGATCTCGATCACTGGATTGCGCAACTCAATTTCGGCGCCCAAAACTTTGGCCGCCTTGGCATATGCGTGCGTGGTGCCGGATGGATCAAGGTGACCCTCGACTGGATCCCACAATGCGCCAACAAAATTTGTCTCGTCCATCAACGGAAACATTGCTTTTGCCTCTGATGGGGTGATCAGTTCGGTTTCCATTCCTAAACAACGCCCGCGTGCGTGGGTCATCCGCAAGAAATCCATGCGCTCTGGACTGTCCGCCATCATCACGCCACCGGTTAAATGCAGGGAACAAGATTGGCCTGAAATTTCTTCCAGTTCTTTATATAAGCCAACGGTGTAGGCTTGCAGCTTTGCAACGTTTGGATCGCCGTTCAAAGTATGAAATCCACCTGCCGCGTGCCATGATGAACCACTGGTCAGCTCAGACCGCTCGATCAGCATCACATCCTTCCAACCGGCTTTGGCTAAGTGATACAACACGGAACAGCCAACAACGCCGCCTCCGATAACAACTGCTTTGGCGTGGGTTTTCATGTTTTATCCAATCACAGAGAAGCTAGAGTTTTGGTTAATTTCGCGTTTGCGGGAAAACGCACCTAATGAGATATCAGCATTAATATAGTCCAAATGGAACTGCACAGGATTTACATCATGATCATGGCCAGCCTGACATTTTTGGACAAGTTCTGCCATAATCTTGCCTGCGACGGGCGCGTTTTTGAACTGATTTCCGCTGGTGCCAACGGCCATGTAAAACCCATCAAGATCACTTTTGTCATATATCGGCATCCAGTCGTCGGACACGTCGTACAATGCAACGACGCCCTTGGCTTGTTCAGGAATGCCAAGGCCGGTGAACCGCTGCGCCAACCGCATCGTCATGATTTTTGACTGCTCGCTTAGATTGGCATCAAAGACATCTGGATTTTCAACCCAGTCTTGGGGATCACATGCGGGATCTTCGGAGCCGATCAGGATGTGATTACCTGTTTCTGGACGGGCATAGGTATGAATATCACTGTCAGAATATATGAATCCGTCACGCTCAAAATCCATGCCCTTGGGCGCTGGAACGTGGGCGACTTCGTGGCGCAAGGCACGCGTATTGATGTTCATCCCATCAGTGACGCCAGCCATTTCGTTGATTACAAATGAATGTGGCCCTGCGACGTTCACAACGACTGGCGCATTTATTCTACTGCCATCTGACAGTGTGACGCCAACAACTTTACCATTTTCTTGTTTAATTTCAGTAACCTCTGTATTGAAACGAAACTCTGCACCTGCTGCCATTGCTGCCTGTTGGGCATTTTGTGCAGACAATTTTGGATCCGACACATATCCACCATTTGGGAAAAATACGGCCCCATTCACCGCATTGCCCGTCGGCTCGCCAAAACCATCATCGTCTGGACGCTTGGCTGGATCATAGGCGCGAGTGTCCGCGTTTGGCAGGCGATCAGGTATCTGATCTGTTGGAATGTTTTCCCACGGGCAGCCGATCTGATCCATCGTATCACAAACAACAGACAGGTCTTTATTATGAGGCGTCTTTATAACCAAACAGCCAGTGTCATGATACTGGATCAGATTGTCTGCAACACCTCTTCCGATATAGCCTTCCCAATCTTTCCAGTAATGCCAGCCTTCATATGCCAAGGCGCAAGTTTCATAAGCGGAATAATATGTGCGAATAATGGCACAAGAACCTGATGTTGAACCATATCCTGCCTCGGGCAGCTTATCGATCGACAGGGTTTTCATACCCTTTTTGGCCATTTCAAACGCTGTACAGGCACCAATCACCCCTGCGCCTATAATGATTGCATCATAAGATTTCGACATAATTTCTCACTGGATTTTTTACCAGTAAAGCCGAGCGGCGAAAAATATCAATAGTCTATTTTTAGGTCAGCGCATTCAAATATGC
>DKMK01000058.1:5433-27446 GCA_002469545.1 Rhodobacterales bacterium UBA7416
TACGCAATTTCTTCGGGGCAACCCATTTGCATGCCTTGGCGTTTTTCCAAAGTACGCACAAAGTTACCAGCATCAAGCAAACTGCCATGTGTGCCGGTATCCAACCAAGCAAATCCGCGGCCCATCTTTTTCAAAGATAGGCTGTCGTCATCCAAATAGCTTTCCAGCAAGGAAGTTATCTCCAGCTCACCCCGGGCGGATGGCTTAACAGCTTTTGCACGTGCAGGTGCCGTTTCATCAACAAAATACAGCCCAGTCACTGCGTAATTCGATGCCGGAACTTCTGGCTTTTCAATGATGGATTTGACGGTTCCATTATCGTCAAAATCAACAACACCATAGCGTTCTGGATCAGCCACATGATATCCAAATACACTGGCACCAGAACTGGTTTCATCTGCATCTTGTAGCAATTCGCGCAAACCGTGACCAAAGAAAATATTATCGCCCAAGACCATCGCAGATGGCGCGCCAACCAAAAACTCTTCGGCCAAAATAAATGCCTGTGCCAATCCATCAGGAGACGGTTGGGTAATATACGTAAGCTCAACATTCCACTGCGATCCATCACCCAACAGACGCTTGAACTGTTCTTGATCTTCAGGTGTCGTAATGACAGCGATTTCGCGGATGTTTGCCAACATCAAAACGCTCAACGGATAATACACCATTGGCTTGTCATAGATTGGCAGCAATTGCTTGGATATACCCATCGTAATTGGATAAAGTCGCGTACCAGAACCGCCAGCCAATAAAATACCTTTGCGTTTTTTCATGGGTCTAATCCTGTTTTAATGTGGCCAAGACACGAGACAGCGACAACCGCCAATCCGGTCGTTGAATACCGTAATCAGTTTCAAGCGAAGTGCAATCCATGCGAGAGTTTAATGGACGAACCGCAGGGGTGGGATACTCACTGCTGGGGATGCCGGTGATATCCACGGTCAGATTAGCTTGTGTAAAAATTTCATCGGCGAAATCAGCCCAGCTACAATTAGGGCCACCTGCGAAATGATAAATACCTGTGGCGCCTTTGCCTGCAATGAATTTTTCAGCAATGGTCAGTAATGCATCGGCAATGTCACCTGCCTCCGTCGGGCCGCCAATTTGATCGTTGACGATGCTAAGTGCGTCGCGATCCGCGCCAAGACGTAGCATGGTTTTAACAAAATTATTACCGTGCGCAGAATACACCCAAGAGGTTCGCAAAACTACATGGGGTCCACCAGCGGCGATAACGCCATGCTCGCCAATCAATTTGGAACGACCATAGGCACTTAATGGCCCCGTTTCATCATCCGGATGCCAAGGCGCTGTTCCGCCGCCTTCAAAAACGTAATCGGTCGAAATGTGTAAAAATGGAATGTTACGCGCAGCGGCAACAATGGCGATTTGGGCAACGGTGGTTCCATTGACGCTGGTTGCCGTTGCCTCTTCTTCTTCGGCCTTGTCGACTGCGGTATATGCAACCGCATTAATAATGACGTCCGCGTCGGTGTCTTCCACGATTTTGATAATGGCCTCTGGATCAGCAAAATCCGCATCTTCACGCCGAAGCGTAACAACATTTGCGCGTGCAGCCAGCTCAGTCGCAACTTGACCGGTTTTTCCAAAAACAAGGATTTTCATCAGGTTTTCCCTAAACGCGTTCCAACGCCATCGCGGTTTTGCAATGCGCGCCACCAGTCCTCGTTCACTAAATACCATTCAACAGTTTTACGCAGACCTTGTTCCAAGGTCACAGATGGCCGCCAGTTTAATTCGTTACGAATACGCGTCGGATCAATTGCATAGCGTTGATCATGTCCAGGACGGTCAGCCACAAACGTAATCAAATCCGCATATGGCTTATCTGCTGGGCGTAAATCATCCAGCAGATCGCAGATCATATTGACCAGCTCTAAATTCGTGGCTTCGTTTTCGCCACCAATATTATAGGTACGGCCAAGTTCGCCCTTGGCGACAACATTTAATAACGCATCAGCATGATCTTCGACATATAACCAATCGCGTACATTATCGCCCCTGCCATAAATCGGGATGGCTTCGCTTGCCAATGCCTTGATAATGACAACAGGAACTAACTTTTCGGGAAAATGAAACGGGCCATAATTGTTGGAACAATTTGTAACAACAACGGGCAAACCGTATGTTTCATGCCATGCACGAACCAAATGATCTGACGATGCCTTGGATGCCGAATACGGCGAGTTTGGATCATACGGCGTATCTTCTGTAAACAGGCCCGTCGGGCCAAGTGAGCCATAAACCTCGTCTGTTGAAATGTGGTGAAAACGGAACGTATCTGGACGGCCAATACCGTCCCAATATGCACGCGCCGCTTCTAACATTTCATATGTGCCGATAATGTTTGTGTGCATGAATGCGGACGGCCCGTCGATTGAACGATCAACATGGCTTTCTGCAGCTAAATGCATAATGGCGTCTGGTTGATGCTTTTCGAAACAAGCCGCCAATGCAGCACCGTCACAGATATCAATTTTCTCAAACACGTAATTTGGGCTGTCGCACACACTGTCTAGGTTTTCCAAACATGCTGCATATGTCAGTTTGTCCAAATTAACCACGCTATGGCCATCAGAAATTGCTTGGCGAATAACCGCAGACCCAATAAATCCAGCGCCGCCTGTTACGATGATTTTCATAGGTTATCCTTGAAAAATGAAAGGACTGTCAAAGTCAGCAAAAGCAGGCGCGATCTTATCTTTATCCGACAGAACCGCCTGCGTTGTATCCATACCCCAATCAATTGCTAAATCAGGATCATCAAACTTAATACCACCATCACAATCCGGAGCATAGAAATCAGTGCATTTATATAAAACCTCTGTGTCAGGTTCTAGCGTTACAAAGCCATGCAAAAAGCCGACAGGAACTAACAATTGCACACCATTTTCAGCAGACAACATTTGCGAAACCCATTTGCCATATGTTGGCGAGCCTTTGCGAATATCAACGGCAACGTCTGTTACGCTACCCTTGATGACGCGAACCAATTTATCTTGTGCTGACGGTGGTGATTGAAAATGTAAGCCACGCACGGTGCCGGTCGGTCCAGAAAAAGAATGGTTGTCCTGAACGAACCGCAAACCGTTTGTCTCCGCGTCCATTTTGTTTTGATTCCAGGATTCAGTGAACCAACCGCGATCATCCGCGAAACGAGGAGGCGTGATAATTAATACACCGGAAATATCAGTTTGAGTGGAATACATTTTATGTCTCTATTTTACATTTGGTATTTAACATCAATCTGGCGTCATTCAAGCAGTCATACAAAAACAGTGAACGTCAGTCAGCGGCACCACCGCGAAATGCGTTTCCTTTTGCATAGTCGCATGGCCGTTCCTGCATTTCCAAATGCAGGCCATTACCATCATAAGGGTTTGCGCGCGCCAACTCTTCGTCGAATTCAATCCCCAAACCAGGTGCCGTAGGTGCGTGAACAAAGCCATCTTCCCACGTTATCGAATGCTTGATCAAATCGCCAGCAAATCCACCGCCAGTTAAAATCGTTTCTGCCATTAAAATATTGGGAATATTAACTGCCAATTGTATATTGGCGGCCCATTCAACAGGGCCCGCATACAAATGTGGCGCCATTTGTGCGTTATAAACCTCTGCCATTGCGGCGATTTTCTTGGTTTCCAAAATTCCACCGGACCGACCTAATGCAGGTTGCAAAATGGTTGCCGCCCCTTCTCGCAAAACGGGTGCAAATTCCGCTTTGGTGGTCAGACGTTCACCTGTGGCAATGGGAATCCGTACAGATGCGGCGACTTTAGCCATCGATCCGATATTATCTGGTGGCACTGGCTCTTCGTACCAAAGGGGATCATATGGTTCCAATGCGCGGCCCAAACGGATCGCGCCGGCGGTGGTGAACTGTCCATGCGTTCCAAATAACAGGTCTGCTTTATTTCCTACGGCATCACGGATAGCGGCGCACATGCGCACCGACAGATCAATATCCGTCATCGCGGGCATATGCCCGCCGCGTAATGTATAGGGGCCAGCGGGATCAAATTTGACGGCTGTGAATCCCAAATCAACCATTGCGCGGGCGCTCTCGGCTTGCATGTCTGGCGATGTCCAAAAGGCATCAATATCGTGATGTTCCAGCGGATATAAATATGTATACGACCGAACACGCTCATTCATCATGCCACCCAACATGGCATAAACTGGGCGCTCATTTGCCTTACCGACAATATCCCAACAGGCGATTTCCAAACCCGAAAACGCACCCATTACTGACAAATCAGGGCGTTGGGTAAACCCAGAAGAATAAGCACGGCGAAACATCATTTCGATGTTCTCTGGATTTTCATTCAACATATGGCGTTCGAACACATCTTTGATCACGGGGATCATTGCATGTGGGCCAATTGATGCGGCGTAGACTTCACCGTAACCGATGATTCCATTGTCGGTCGTAAGTTTGACAAAAATGAAATACCGCCCACCCCAACCTGGGGGTGGATTACCAACGACGAAAATCTCTAAATCTTTAAGTTTCATTCAACCACTGAACCATTGTTTCAACAGAAAAACAATTGGCTTTATCCAGCGCCGCGCAGCCGTGATTCTTCACTGTCCGGAACATAAGTGCGTTGCGCAAAATCTTTGATCAATTGCGGTGCGTCGTGGGGAAAACTGCTTGTGCCCTTGGTAACAGACCCGCACAAGGCTTGCATTATCTGCAAACCCACAACATCAGTTACCTCTGAAACTTTACCAGAATCAGCCAGATAAGTACCAAATGTCAGGCCACAAATCGGCGTGTCTGTGATGGAAAGCGGATGCGATTTCCCATCCGCATTTTGCAAAATTGGCACAAGTGCCGCAAACCCATCATGCCCAGATACAAACAGCGCAACAGTGGCCGTTGCCGCCTCTTCCGCCATTCCCCACGAAAAACCTGCACCACGTGTGGCCTTTTTGGCATAAGAAAATATTTCAGAACGCGTCAGCATGGCAATACTCCATAAGACCAGTTGTCTTGATCCGTCAATTCGTGTGGGAAGGGCGCATTTTTGAACATGCAAATACGGACCCAGCGATCTGATCGTGGGTCAAACTTGGTGGCCCCGAAAAACGATAACTTACAACGCAACATGTCGATTGGCAGGATTTTGGATTCCAGCAAATTGTCACGAATTTCACTATATGGAAATTTTTGATTCAATTGAACGCGTCGGACAATGTGCCTGTGTTTAGGATGTGTAAGTAAATAATCGGCCAGCGGCTGATCGACAGGCAAGGCCGCGTGCAGTGCTGCAACGTCGCGCGCGATTGACAAGGGTTGTTCAAGATCAGCACCCTCTTCTTCGGCGCGCTCACCTAAACGCGGTTCCAGTTTCGCTTCTGAAACATACCAAAACCGCGCCTGCTCTTTTGGATCACTGTAATCAACTTCTAAGGCCCAATCATAAGACTGTTCAATCTGAGCCTTTAAATCGCTTGTGCTGACTGAACCATCCAGCTTGAAATGCGCAGATTCGTCGATGAACATACAATTCGACAAATCGTCAACCAATTCAGGGTACGGCTCCAACATTGCAGAAACGATCTGTTCTTGAACATCTTCACACGCGTTTTCCGCAACCCAGTTATACAAAGCGTCCCAAGGTTGATCTTCGCCGCGTATATCATTGAATTTATTCAATACATCTGCCATGCCTGCGCACAGATCAACGACCTTGGGCTTTTGGATGTCATGTTGACTATTCCAATTTTCAGCATTGCGAAGACAAAGCTGTAGATGCCCTAACATTTCATCAAAAATGACATCAGGAACATTGCGTACCGCACGTACGCGCGCCAATGCCGTTTCACGCGCCAAAATCCATGCGCTTAATAATGCGGGGTGATGTACCAAAAATGGCGCCATGCCCAAGCCAGTGGAATTCCCAATACCCATGCAACGGCGCAGTTCTGGTTCCAAAGGAACAGCAGTATCACCGCCGCGAACCTTGGCCATATACTCTACTAAATCCATAACAAAATTTCGGATCAAATAGACAGTCAACATTTCGACCTGAAATGGGTTACACAATGCTTCGCGATCAGAAATATCACAACGATCGGCCGCACCAAATTTGCCTGATCCATAAACAGCCGTGGTACGCATCAAATAGCCCACAGCATGAAGCTGCTCTTCGTCGGGTTGCTCACCGCGCGATAGACAATCAACAACATACTCCCATAACCGTACGGAACGATTTGCACGTGACAGGGTCAGTTCTTTGGTTGAAATACGACCAGCCTCTTGCAATGGCACATTCGCGCGCAGGCGTTCGATATCTGCCGCAGTGGGAATGCCATCGTGCAATGTGAATGTTGTATCCCATGCTTCGGCGATAACGCGATCGGATCGCTGATCCGCAGGGATATCATGGGCAAATGCGACCAGTGAATATGTATTATCCGGACCGTGAACAGTATAAACTGCATGACCAACGCCTGTTTCATCTACGTGCCAATCAGGTGTATCAAAGCGCCATTGTTCAGCAACCAACCTGCGCAACAATACCCGCATAAAACTGATACGTGATTGATGAAAGCTGCCTAACCGTGACAGCTTCATCACCACTGATGGCGGGCGCAATGCGACTTGCGCGATCATGAGGCCGGACCAAAATTGGTGTCATAAAAGCGTAACCAATTGCCGCCCATAACTTTGTTGATGTCAATTTCTGACATTCCTATGCCTTGTAACCCTTTGGATATATCATTAAAATCGCGATTGTCTTCGTACCATGACGGCATTGGCGGGAAACCAGCGTTCGATGCCGATCCTTCACCATAATCAATTCCTTTGGTCCAACGACCGACACGCATCCATTCTACGATGCTGTCTGGCTGATCTTGGCATAAATCTGTTCCAATACCGATGTTATCAACACCCATGACATCCGCCGCATCGGCAATCATGTGACAAAAACTGTCCAACGTGCAGGCTGGCCCATCTTTCAGATGATGTGGGTAAATTGAAAAACCCAACATGCCGCCGCTTTCGCCCAGCGCACGCATCACAGTATCGGATTTGTTGCGCAATGCTGCGTGCCACCTGTGTGGGTTGGCATGTGTGATGGCGATGGGACGCGTTGAATGTTCGATTGCATCCAATGTGGATGTTTCACCCGAATGGCTCATGTCGACAACCAATCCAACACGGTTCATTTCGGCAACCACTTCGCGACCCATACGAGTAAGCCCCGCGTCATAGGCTTCGTAACACCCCGTCGCCAACAATGATTGGTTGTTATACGTCAGTTGCATAAACCGCGCGCCCAGTTGGTGCAGAATTTGAACCAAACCAATATCGTCTTCGATTGGCGATGGGTTTTGGAATCCAAAAAAGATCGCTGTGCGCCCTGTTTCACGCGCTAAACGAACGTCCGCGCCTGTTAGCCCTTGAAAAATCAAATCTGGAAACTGTTCGAACCACCGGTTCCACTGCTCCATATTCAAAATGGTCTCGCGAAAAGTTTCGTGATAAGCAATCGTCACATGTACGGCGTCCAAACCACCTTCGCGCATTTCGCGAAAAATCTTTTCAGACCAATTGGCGTACTGCAAATTATCTATGCGATAGTCGTTCATGTTGTCGGTCCCTTAGAAAGCGCAAGCAATTGATCATAAATTCTTTTCTCGATTGAAACGGCGTCCGGCATAATAAAGCTTGATCCAGGTAATCGCGCGCCCTCTTGCTCGGCAACTGCATTTGCAACACGTGCTATACGATCGTGAAATCCATCGCCATGCGTGTTGGGATCAAGGATGATATAGCATTGCCCCAAATCATGGGGTGCTCCATCAGGTAATTTCAATCCCTTAACATCCAACGAATTTACTGAACCTGTGAATGCGGCGGCCAATACTTCGGTCATCAAACCAAATCCCCAACCTTTATAACCGCCCGACGACATCAATGATCCCTTCAGCGCGGCATTTGGATCAGTGGTTTCATTCCCATCGGCATCAACAGCCCAGCCCTGCGGGATATTTTCGCCAGCAGCGGCGGCCATCGTAATTTTACCCAGCGCAATTGCAGACGTACTTTGATCAAATTGGAACGCAATCGCTCCATTTTCACCCGGAACGGCCATTGCAATTGGGTTGGTGCCCAAAATGGCCTTGTTCCCACCGGGCGGTGATACAACCGCACTGGCATTTGTCAGGCCAATGGCGATGAACCCTGCTTTGGCGATTTGTTCTGTAAAATAACCCAGTGACGTGCATGTGTGTGAATGTGCAACGGCCAACGAACATGTGCCAGCGCTAAGCGCCGTTTCCAACGCAGTGGGTAAGGCGCGTTCAAACGCGGCCTGTGCAAACCCGAATTTGGCATCAACGTGAACGGACGCTGATTTTGGCAATGAAACCACAGGTTCTGCTGTGCCGTCTACACGTCCAGTGACCAATTGTTTGCAGTAGCTTTCCAGATAATACAGACCGCAAATTAAGTTTCCCTTTGCCTCTGCGGTGCGCACTGCGCGTGCAACAGATTTACCGACCCAATCAACAGCCCCGTGGGCCACTAATGCTTGATTGGTTAAGGCTTCGATTTCATCGAGTTGTATTGTGATTTTTTCCATAGGGGCACCTTGCATAATTTACTACATATCATATTGGAAGAATTCGACATAGCGTCCAGAGAAATCGTATTTATTGTGCTGGTAATTTGCGTAAACCGCGCGTTAGGGTCACATCATGACACGCTATTTTTCAGAGAAGAAACGCCCACCTCATCTGGGCCCATATCCAACAGAGCGCCTATCGCGGCGAGCTGTTGCGGATTTCACCGATTTGCCCCCAATGCAAGAGATCAGCTTTGATCGTTCAGATGCGCCGCATTCAATTATCAATGCAATGCGTGAATATCAGGCGATGATGGATGCGATGCGATCGGGTTTGATAAACAAAGGTCGCTGTGAAATTCCAGATGATTTGTCCGAACGCGCGCAACATTTGAAATCTTTTGCATATTTTCAGGATGCATCGATCGTTGGAATCACGCGCCTTGATCCTGATTGCCGTCTGAATGACGTGATTAAAAACCCAGACATTGAACGTTTGGCGCATGATTTACGCACAAAACAAACGAAAACCTTTGCCGCTGGCATGGATGTTCTTATGGCCGAGCTGCGCGAAGCAGTTGATGCGCCGCCTTCGGGCATTGAAGATCACACACATGCAATCGTGTTGGCATACGAATTCCCACGTGACCCATTGGCGGACGAGGTTGGTTGCGAATGGATTCAAGATGCACAAAATGAACGGGCAACATTACTGGGAACAGAAACTGCAAACGTCATTTCAAACTACCTACGCTTGCTGGGATATGATGCACGATCTCACTCAGCAACAACCAGTGATGTTGATTTAAACCGGTTGGCCGTGATGGCGGGTTTGGCAACTGTGGAAGATGGCGTATTATTTAACCCCTATGTTGGTACGCGGTTTGGGCTGGCCATTGTCACAACCACGATGACATTGGCAATCGACACCCCATTGGCCGCTTGGGCTGATCAGCCGAAACGAAAAACACATGGTTTGGCTTGGAAACTTGGCAAAGGATTTGTCAAAAATGCAGGTAACCGCGAACCTTATGCCAAACGACGGTTTGTCGATGGATCGATGCCGTTTGAAAAACTAAAACGTGTGGACACTCCGACAACATACATTGATGAACCAAATGTCCCACGCGTACCAAAGCGCACTGATTTGTTTGCACGCGCGCAATTTGGCGACCTAGGAAAAGCCATAGAAGACGGCGCACGAAACGGACATTACGTAAGAAAAACAGCACCTTCCGCCGCGCAACGCAAACCAATGAGCGCGTTTGTTTTGCTGCAAAATAAGGCACCGGCTGACGCAATATCCAACAATGCTATGGATGCACAGCGCAATGCAGACAATGTAAAAGCGGCCTGTTACTTCTTTGGTATTGATGCTGTTGGCATTTCGCGTTGCCCCGATTGGGCGTATTATTCCCATGATGCAACGGGTGTGGAAATTAACCCAACCCAAGACCAAGCAATTTCAATGATTGTGGATCAACGGTTTGATTCCATGGACGGATCATCTGGCGATGATTGGATTTCCGTGGCGCTGTCGATGCGCGCATACCTACGGTTCTCGTTGCTTGGCGGCGTAATCGCAGAACACATCAGATCGCTGGGCTACGAGGCAAAGGCCCACACCGCAACTGACAGCGACGTAATCCACCCGCCATTATTATTGTTATCAGGATTAGGCGAAGTCAGCCGCATCGGTGAAGTCATTTTAAACCCATTTCTGGGCCCACGCCTCAAATCGGGTGTGGTAACGACCAATATGCCAATGACCCATGACAAACCAATTGATTTTGGCATGCAGAAATTCTGTGAATCTTGCAACAAATGCGCCCGTGAATGCCCATCAGGCGCAATCACAGCAGGTCCAAAACGCATGTTCAATGGCTATGAAATCTGGAAATCAGACAGCCAACGTTGTGCAACATATCGTATTACGTCACCCGCTGGCGCAATGTGTGGGCGTTGCATGAAAACCTGCCCGTGGAACTTAGAAGGATTGTTTGCCGAAGCGCCATTTCGCTGGGCCGCAATGAACATACCCGCTGCTGCACCTGCCTTGGCCAAACTGGATGATATGGTTGGCAACGGCGAACGCAATACTGTGAAAAAATGGTGGTGGGATTTGGAAATCCAACAAGACGAAGGCTATCGTCCAACCACAAACGGCGTTCACGAACGTGACCTGCAAAAAGATTTAAAAATTGATTATGCAGATCAAACGTTGGCTGTCTTTCCTGCGGACCAAGCGCCGCATCCATACCCGTTTCCATTTCCCATAGATCGCGAAAAAGGTATCCAAGCCTACCAAGCCATGGTGAGCGCCGAAGAACATAAATCGCGCGTCGCTTCTGGCGACACCGAAGGCTTATTTCATAAATACTCTATGTCGTCAGATGTCAAAGTTTTGCACGTCGATGTTGTGCGTGTGAATGAAACGGCAAATGGCGTGATCGAATACGATTTGGCGCTACCAGATGGATCTGATCTGCCCGCATGGACAGCAGGCGCGCATTTGGACGTGGTGGTCGCACCCGGTTTCATCCGTCAATATTCCTTGGCAGGAAACCCAGCAGACCGCGGTAAATACCAAATCGGGGTCCTGCGCGAAGAAACTGGTAAAGGCGGTTCAAAACTGATGCACCGCATATTCACATTGGGGCGTAAGATATTCATATCACACCCAATAAATCACTTTGGATTGGACCGCGAAGCGACAAAAACCTATCTGATGGGTGGCGGCATTGGTATCACGCCGATGATTGCAATGGCGCATGAATTGCACGAACGCGGCGCAGATTTCGCACTTCACTATTGCTGTTCCAGCCGCAAAACCGCTGGGTTTATGGAAACACTGGCGACTGCACCATGGGCAAACAACGTGCATCTACATTTCTCAGACGAAAACACGCGCGCAGATTTGGATGCAGTTTTGGGCGGGTACAGCGCTGGGCATCACGTATTCACATGTGGCCCTGACCGCTTTATGGAAGGCGTAATCGACGCCGCGACACACGCAGGTTTCCCAGACGAGGCACGTCATTTAGAATATTTCAGCGTGCCAGAATTGCCAGAATTCGAAAACCATGCATTCACCATAAAACTGACGAAATCCGGCAAGGAATTTCAAATTCCAGCGGATCGTACCACCACTGACGTTTTGTTCGAAAACGGTGTTCATGTGGACATGAAATGCGCCGATGGAATTTGTGGCGTGTGCAAATGTGGGCTGATTTCAGGCGATGTGGAACATCGCGACTTTGTTCTTTCCAATAAACAGCGCGAAACCAGCATCATACTATGTCAATCGCGGGCCGCGAACCCCGATGGCGTGATCGAAGTCGATCTGTGATAAAGACCTTCCTATTTGGGCTAATCATGCCTATTTATAAGATTGATAAAGCCAAGCGTTAAGGAAAAGTCATGATTGTACCTGGTTCCCCAGAAATGATATCGCAACTCGAAGCCGTGTTCGATCTAGAACCCAGTGCCGCGATGTTCAAAGCGACAGCCAAGCAATATGCACGCACAGATCGCGTCATTCCAGAATCGGAATGGATGAAGCGTGCGCCTTACGTGCGTGCAATCAACATGCTCAAAAAAGAGAAAGACGCAGTCATTTTAGCGCACAACTATATGACGCCAGATATTTTCCACGGGGTTGCCGACATCGTAGGTGACAGCCTACAACTCGCAATCGAAGCAACGCGCGTAAAACAAAGCACAATCATCCAAGGCGGTGTGCATTTCATGGCGGAAACGTCAAAAATCCTAAGCCCTGAAAAAACAGTGATCATCCCAGACAGCCGCGCAGGCTGTTCATTGGCAGAAAGCATCACCGCCGCAGACATCGCCAAAATGCGCGCCAAATACCCAGGCGCGGCTGTCGTATCATATGTGAATACAACCGCCGAAGTAAAAGCAGCATCAGACATCTGCTGCACGTCATCCAACGCCGTCGACATCATTAACGCCCAAGAAGGCGATTTGGTAATTATGACACCAGACGGCCACTTGGCGCAAAATGTTGCCAAACAAACAGACAAGAAAATCGTCTATTGGGAAGGCGCATGCGAAGTTCATATCGAATTCAAAGCAGACGAATTGCGCGAATATCGCAAATACGAACCAGACGCTGTCATCATTGCCCACCCAGAATGCCCAACGGACGTTGTGGACGAAGCAGACTTCAGCGGTTCAACCGCTGGCATGATCAACTATGTACGTGAAAACAAACCTGAAAAAGTTCTGTTGATTACGGAATGTTCCATGGGCTCAAACATCGCGGATGAAGTCCCAGAAGTTAACTTCCTCGGCCCATGTAATTTGTGCCCACACATGCAACGCATCACATTGGAAAAAATCCTGTGGTCACTGCACACCGGCAACGAAGAGGTCATCGTCGAAGAGGCATTAGCCGCCAAAGCACGTTTGGCCGTTCAACGTATGATCGATTTGAAATAGCCACCGTGAAAAATACCCAACATAACGTCCTGATAATCGGGGCTGGTTTGGCGGGCTTGTATGCCGCGCTAAGTTTGGCACCGCGAAACGTTACGGTTTTGTCACCCAAACCGCTTGGCTATGGCGCCAGCAGCGCGTGGGCACAGGGCGGCGTTGCCGCAGCCATGGATGAACACGACACCCCCGAAGCACATGCAACGGACACGGTGAATGCAGGTGATGGTATTGTTGACGCAGACATTGCAGCATTCGTAACCTCCGCCGCGAAAGAACATGTTTTAGAACTGGCAGAGGTTGGCACACCTTTCGATCGCACCAAAGACGGTGGTTTCATTATGTCCAAAGAGGCGGCGCACAGCTATGCGCGTGTCGTACGGGTTAAAGGCGATCAGGCCGGCGCTGAAATCATGAAAGCCCTTATTCAAGAGGTCGCAGAAACCCCTTCAATTACCGTGCTCGAAGGCGCAACCGCCCTTGAATTATTGGTTGAAAACAACATGATGCAGGGCGTTGTTGTATCCGAAGACAACACAACACCCTACGTGATCCAAGCCAAGGCATATTTGCTGGCCGCGGGTGGTGCAGGCAGCTTGTATTTGAAAACCACAAACCCACCATCCGTACGTGGATTGGCGGTTGGCATGGCCGCACGTGCAGGCGCAGTGATTGCCGACGCAGAGTTTGTGCAATTCCATCCCACAGCAATGGATGTTGGCATTGATCCAAACCCATTAGCAACCGAGGCCTTGCGTGGCGAAGGTGCGACCTTGATCAACAAACATGGCGAACGCTACATGCTGGATGTTCACCCTGATGCAGAACTCGCGCCACGCGATATCGTGGCACGCGAAAATTTCCGCCAACATCAACTGGGCAATGTTCCGATGCTGGATACGCGCGACGCAGTGGGCGCAGATATCAAAGACGAATTCATTTCTGTTTACCGCTACTGCCAACAATCCGGTATCGATCCAATCACTGAAACGATCCCTATCGTTCCTGCCGCCCATTATCACATGGGTGGTGTGGCAACGAACAAACAAGGCATGTCCTCTATCATGGGTCTTTGGGTTTCTGGCGAAGCATCATCAACGGGATTGCACGGTGCGAACCGACTGGCCTCCAATGGATTGCTAGAGGCATTAGTTTATGCGGCAACCGCTGCTGATGGGATGATAAAATCGATCAAAACGGATAACGGATGTGCGTATACTGCTGATCTGAAAGTACCCGATATTGGTTTTAAATACGTCGACGAAGATGCCGTGATGGAACTGCGCGCCATTATGTCATCCAAAGTGGGCGTTATGCGCGATGGCAATGGCTTGGCCCAAGCTTTGCGTGAACTGAAAATCCTAGATGAACAAAACAATGGCGCCTCGACAAATTTCGACAATATGCTGGCAGCCGCCACATTAATTACCGCCGCCGCATATAATCGCAAAGAATCCCGTGGTGGACATTTCCGCACTGATTATCCGGAAAAAGATGATAAATTCAAACACCGCACCGAAATCACATACGCACAGGCAATCGCCCTGCGCGACAGCGTCTAATCATAGGATATATTATGAGCCATTCTGCCATCCCTGATTTTTTACTCGAAGACATGATAAAACGTGCGCTGGACGAAGATCTGGGCGGCGCAGGCGATGTAACCAGCCGTGCGGTCATTCCCGACGGGACAATGTACCAAGCACGCTTGAATGCACGTGATGCAGGCGTGATTTCTGGCATGCAAATTGCGCGCATTGCATTCCACACAGTTGACCCAACATTAGAAGTCACAACACTTATCGCCGACGGTGGTGTGGCCGTACCCAAAGACGTGTGCATGACAATAAACGGCGACGCAAAATCCATTTTGATGGCTGAACGCGTGGCCCTAAATTTCGCTGGCCGCTTGTCTGGTATCTCCACGATGACCGCCGCCTTTGTGGCCGAAACCAAAGGCACGCATGCCAAAATAACCTGCACACGCAAAACCACCCCAGGTCTGCGTCTGGTTGAAAAAGAGGCAGTGCGCCACGGCGGCGGGTCAAACCATCGTTTTGGACTGAACGATGCAATTATGATTAAGGATAATCACATTGCAGCCGCAGGAAATGTTCGAAAAGTGCTAGAACGCGCGCGCGAATTTGCATCCCACATGCGAACAATTGAAATCGAAGTCGACACACTTACGCAACTCGAAGAGGTGTTGCGCGTCGGTGGTGCGAACGTCGTGTTGCTGGACAATATGTCCAACGCCGATATGACGACTGCTGTTGGCATGGTGAACGGCGCGATGACGGTCGAAGCATCTGGCAACATGCGTTTGGAACGCATCGCATCGGTGGCGGCAACGGGTGTGGATTACATCTCGGTTGGTGCGCTAACGCATACGGTTACCAACCTTGATCTTGGTTTAGACAGCTAACATCCATTTATCCAACGCATCGATCTGGGCGGCGTCCATACGCAGTCCCAATTTACTGCGACGCCAAACAACATCGTCCGCGCGTTTTGCGAATTCGTTCTGCATCAACCATGAAACTTCGCGTGCATATAATGTGGCACCAAAATCGTGACCCAGATCCGCGACAGACTTCGCATCGTCCAACATATCGGCCGCATCAGTCCCATAAGACCGCACTAACCTGTCCGCCCATGCTGCGTCCAAAAATGGAAATGCTGTGCGCAGTGAAACATGAACAGCGCTCAGCCCATCAGTTGGAAAATCACCCCCCGGTAACGGCGCATGCGTCGTCCACGCACCACCCGCATCCGGAAAATGTTCCACCAACATGCCAACCGCTTTTTCGGATAACTTACGATACGTTGTAATCTTGCCGCCATATATATTCAACAACGGCCCGCGCGATCCATCCCCATGCCAGCGCACAATATAGTCGCGTGTGGCGGATGCCGCATCTTTCTTGCCATCATCCAACAACGGGCGCACAGCAGAATATTTCCAAGCGATTTGATCTATCTTCACAGGTGTCTTGAAATATTCGGACGCGGCACCGCATAAATACGCCGCCTCTTCGTTCGAACATTCCACTTTATCTGCGGTGCCAATGTGATCGGCGTCGGTTGTCCCGATCAGCGTAAAATCAGTCTCGTACGGAATTGCGAAAATGATGCGCCCATCGGTTTGTTGAAAAATATACGGCTGATCGTGGTCAAACAATTTCGGTACAACAATATGACTGCCACGCACCAACCGTAAACCAAATTTCCCTTGCCGGCTCTCTGCACTCTCCAGCACGGTTTCTAACCAAGGGCCAGCAGCATTCACAGCCAAGGTCGATGTCGCGCGTTGCGTTCCTGCTTCCGTCTCATACTCAACAACCCACTGCCCATCGACATAATCCATCCATGTGCATTTCGCGCGGGTTAAAACCGTGGCTCCACGTGTCGCCGCATCGCGTGCATTCAAGGCCACCAATCGCGCATCGTTTACCCAACAATCTGAATATTCGAATGCCTTGGTGAATTCGGGTTTCAAAGCCGCGCCAACGACATGGTCAGACAGCTTCAATGTCTTGGTCGCGGGCAATTTTTTGCGCCCACCAATATAGTCGTAAACATACAACCCAAGGCGCAAAAACCACGCTGGGCGCAGCCCGCGATGATGGGGCAAAATGAACCGCAATGGCTTGCTGATGTGGGGCATGTTGGCCCATAAAACTTCGCGTTCCTTCAATGCTTGGCGCACCAGTTTGAATTCGTAATATTCTAGGTACCGTAAACCACCATGAAATAACTTGGTTGATCCAGACGATGTACCTGACGCCAAATCGTTTTGTTCCAACAACAAAACACGCAAACCACGGCCCGCTGCATCACGCGCTATGCCTGTGCCATTCACCCCACCGCCGATAATGATAACGTCGAAATCTGTCATGTGGTTTACCTTTGCTTGGCCACCTTATAGCGCTAACGTCATGGGGGGCAAAGTTGAAATGGAGAACTGACGCAATGACACATATTCTGGCAATTGACCAAGGTACGACATCCAGCCGTGCGATTATGTTTGATGCTGATCTACGTCCCGTCGAAACTGCGCAACAGGAATTCACGCAACATTTTCCAAAATCGGGCTGGGTGGAACATGACCCAGAAGAGATTTGGGAAACGACACTATCCGTCAGCAAACAGGCGCTCCGCGATTACACACCAGATGCAATCGGAATAACAAACCAACGTGAAACCACAATCGTTTGGGATCGCAAAACAGGCACGGCGGTTTACAATGCAATCGTCTGGCAGGATCGCCGCACCGGTGATTATTGCGACAGCATCCGCGATGAATGGGCCGACACGATTAATCGCAAAACTGGTTTAGTGTTAGATTCCTATTTTTCCGCAACCAAGGTGAAATGGATTTTGGATAATGTCGATGGCGTCCGTGCACGCGCCGATGCGGGTGATCTGTTGTTTGGTACCATCGACAGCTTTTTGATTTGGCGCCTTACACAGGGTGACCGTCATGTCACCGACGCAACCAATGCGGCGCGAACAATGTTGTATAATATCGGCGACGGTTGCTGGGACGATGACCTGTTGGATCTCTTTGGTATCCCAAAATCAATGTTGCCAACTGTTATGGACAGCGCTGCTGATTTTGGCACGACGACCTTGCTTGGCGGTGAAATTGCAATCACGGGCGTCGCGGGCGATCAACAAGCCGCAAGCGTTGGTCAGGCATGTTTTCAACCAGGCATGTTAAAAGCCACTTACGGAACGGGCTGTTTTGCGCTGCTCAATACGGGCGATGACATGGTTCTGTCGCAAAACAAATTGCTGACGACAATTGCATACCAATTAAATGGCAAACCGACATATGCATTAGAAGGATCAATCTTTATCGCGGGCGCGGTGGTTCAATGGCTGCGTGATGGATTGGGGATAATCGATAATGCGGCCCAAGCAGGCGACTTGGCACCGACCGCAGACCCAGAACAGGCGGTCTATTTCGTCCCCGCCTTCACAGGCCTTGGCGCACCATATTGGAAAGCAGACGTTCGCGGCGCAATCTTCGGCCTTACACGCGGCACAGGCCCGGCTGAAATCGCCCGTGCTGCATTGGAATCCGTCGCCTTCCAAACAGCAGATCTCATGACCGCTATGTCACGCGATTGGCAAGGTGATGCAGTATTGCGCGTTGACGGCGGCATGGCAAATTCAGATTGGACAATGCAGAATTTGGCCGATCAATTGGGCGCCCCCGTAGACCGCCCCAGCGTCACCGAAACCACAGCAAAAGGCGCGGCCTATCTGGCAGGCCTATACATTGGCGCATATCCAGCCCCTGACGAATTCGCAAAAACATGGGCCTTGGAACGTCAGTTCACGCCACAGATTGATGCCAAAACCCGCGCGGCGCGATACGCAGGTTGGACAGATGCAATTGGACGGTTAACGAACTAAGCGTCACTTTTGCCAACAGTTTTCAAATCTAATTTAGCCATTTCGTTTATTGCGCTTCGAGGGTCTCAGAATGCCATGTGCGCTTGTCATCAATAATGGCGCGGGATGCATCCTTGGGAAATCCGATTCCATTCAGCAATTGCTCACACAGCTCAAGACTTGCCTCTACGGTTTCCGGCACAGCGCTTTGCGCGCCGTTAGCCCGCAATTGGCGGGCATGGTCAACATCGCGCGCACGCGCAATAATTGTCACATGCGGCCAAGTTTCGTGGATGGCCTTAATGACATGCTCTGCTGATTTTGGCGCATCCATCGTGGTTGCAATCGCCGCCGCATGCTCGATACCGATGTGGCGAAGCAAATCGGCTTGGCTTGCATCTCCAAACACCACGGGCGCGCCTTTGGCGCGTTCTTGCGCCACCAATTCCGCATCGCTGTCGACGGCAATATAGGGAATTCTCTGCTCTTCCAGCAACTGAGCCAGCATTTTGCCGACCCTGCCAAAACCACCAATAATCACAGGATGCGCACCGTCGCTCACCACGTTGGGCAACACATCACCCGCTTCTCGTTGCCTCAACATCTCACCCAATTTATTTGCGATCGAGGCAAGCAGTGGGGTCACAAACATGGTCACGATAACCACCAACAACATAAAGTGCGCAACCTCCGTTTCCAATAACGACAAGGACAACGCCGCCGCAATCACAACGAATGCAAATTCACCACCTTGGCTCATCAAAAGTGCGGTCTCGGCCGAAACATCTTTGGGCAAACGATAAAGACGGGAAAGACCAAACAAGATGCTCGCCTTAATTCCGATTAACCCAACCGTCGCAAGTATGACCCAAACAATATCTTCCCATACCGCCAAAATGTCCAAGCTCATACCGACCGAGATAAAAAACAGCCCCAACAACAGACCTTTGAACGGCTCAATATCACTGGCGATTTGATGTCGATATTCTGTCCCTGCAAACAAAAGACCAGCAAGGAACGCGCCCAGCGCCATAGATAAACCCGCCGTTGCCGTTAAGGCCGCAGTGATCAATATCATCAAAATCACGGCCGCCATGAACACTTCTCGGCTACCAGTGCCGCCAACAAACCGCAAAATCGGACGCACAACAATACGGCCGATTAGAAAAATACCACATATAACCAATGCCGCTTCTCCAATTGCCAGCAATGCCGCCATACCCAACGATCCTTCGACTTTGGCACCAGCGATGCCAACGAAAAACAGGATTGGAACGACCGCAAGATCCTGAAACAGAAGAACCGCAAAACTGGTGCGCCCCGTCGGCGTGCTCAACCGCCGCGTCTCGGTCAGCATTTGCATAACCAACGCGGTAGAGGATAACGCAAGACAAAGGCCAAGAATGGTTGATGCGACCACTGTGTTTCCAAACGCATAGGCAATGCTGCCAATCACCACGGCACTGATCCCCACCTGCGCCGAACCAACCCCAAAAACCAGCCCCCGCATTCCCCAAAGCTGACTACCAGACAGCTCAAGCCCGATTGTGAACAACAGGAAAACAACACCCAGTTCGGCAAAACGACGAACCCCCTCGATATCGGCAAAAACCATCAGCTCCAGAATTGGCGTTTCACCAACAAGCCGCCCAATACCAAACGGCCCAATAACCAACCCGACGAACAAAAACCCAAGCGCCGCATTTATGCCAGCGCGGCGCATTAACGGAACGATTAATCCGGCCGCCACCAAAAAGATAATAGCTTCGCGAAGATATGGAATTTCAGGGTGCACGATCATGCCTTTTACATGTTAGTTCCTGGCCAGCATATCGACCCAACACAACAGTGCAAGACAGTTCAAGATTGTCTTTCACAACATTTCCTTTACGATAAAACATCTTCAACAGTTCACGCGTCAGATAAATGACGATACACGCGTCGCGCGATATGCGGGTTGGTTGGATGCAATTGGGCGTCTAATCGATTAACGTTAGCCAGTGCACAGTTTGTGTATGAATTGTGTACAGGTTGTGCATCCCCAAAAACGCAAAAAGGCCACCCAAAGGTGACCTTTAAAATCTTGATCTTTTTTCAACTTACACGCTGGCGTTAATCCAGTCAGCCAATGCTGCTTTTGGTGCCGCGCCAGTTTTGTTTGCAATGATTGCGCCGTCTTTGATGATGAACAACGCAGGGATGCCACGTACACCCATTTGCGCTGGCGAATTTGGATTTTCGTCAACGTTCACTTTGACAATTTTCACTTTGCCTTCGTATTCGTCTGACAATTCTTCCAGTGACGGGCCGATTTGTTTACATGGGCCACACCATTCTGCCCAGAAGTCTACGACGACTGGAATGTCGGACTGGCGCACTTCGGCGTCAAATGTTGCGTCTGTTACTGCTACGGTTGCCATTTCGGCTCTCCTTGGACGATTTGATTTGAACGGAACCTATGAACCGCGGCGCGATTGGTCAAGGCGCAGTCACGCGGTTGAGAGCCTCTGCAACAAGTTTCGGGGGAATGGGCATCAATGTCGCTGTGTGGGTCCACAGGATCGCTGCCTCGATTTCGTGATCGGGGAACACCTTTGCCAGCCCTGCCGCATAAGCCGCCATTTGCCGCAGTAACCCTTCTGGAGTCTGCTCAGGCGTATCAGGCACAAGGCGGTTCGATTTGTAGTCGATGGCCGTGACCTTGGTGTCGCTGATCAACAAGCGGTCAATCGCGCCGTGAAAGCGGATATCGCCGACTTGGGCGGTGATATCGACCTCGGTGAGCGCGTCTTTGGTCCAGAGATGCGCAAGCGCGGGGGCATCTAGCACTTTGCAAACATGAGCAGGAATTTCGGCGTCATTGGCGAGGCCTTCATCCATGCCGGACAACAATTGTTTAGCCAAGTCGTCGCGCTTGTCTTTGGTGATCAAAGGTAAATGTTCGAGCAACAAGTGGATCGCCGTGCCGCGTGCCTTTGCGTAATCTTCGTCCTGTTCGCTTTGATCTCCTGCGATGATTTTTGCGCCATTCAGGTCAGAAGGTGACACGGTTTTGGATTTCATGATTGTGGGTAAGTCGGCAAAAACAGGAGCCGCGACTTTTGCGATTTCTGTGCGCTTCACGTCCTCAAGTTCACCACTTTTCCATTCCTCATGGGTAAAGCGACGGATGTCCAAACCACCACAACTCTCCTTCACAGCGCCAGCATGTTCCATCGCACACGCAACAAGCGAATACCAACTCTCGCTGCCGTCACCGACATCACCCGCAGCACCAATCACCAGCCATTTTTCCGCACGCGTCATCGCGACGTAAAGCAGGCGCATGTTTTCCTCATTCTGAGCTTCGGCCAATTCATCCTTCAGCGCACCCTGCGCCTCAGACGCGGAATCCGCTTTCGTTTTCCAGATCATGTGATTGGCAGCAGGATAGAGATCCGCACGCACTTCGTTCTTTTTCTTGGCAGTGTCGGGCAGGAACACAATCGGACTCTCTAACCCCTTGGCCCCATGCACCGTCATCACGCGAATGCGGTCGCCTTGGCTATCCAT